>JAFXFR010000012.1 GCA_017513475.1 Clostridia bacterium | reverse complement strand
CGACCATCGACGAAAAGAGCGAGAACTTCGGCACCATGGCGGATCACGGCTACATCGTCCGCACCGACCGCGGCACCGACGTATCGACCTGGATGGGCGCGGCCCACTACTTCGACGCAACCCATCCCGGCGCGCAGAAGTTCGTCTGGGAGCGCTGCAAGGAGAATTATTACTCCAAGGGCATCCGCTGCTTCTGGCTGGACGAGGCCGAGCCGGAGTACAGCTGCTACGAGTTTGACAATTACCGCTACTTCGCGGGCCCGGCGCTGCAGACCTCCAACATTTACCCCGTGGGCTATGCCAAGGGCTTCTACGACGGATTGAAGTCCGTGGGCGAAACGGAGATCATGTCCCTGACCCGCTGCGCCTGGGCCGGCAGCCAGAAGTACGCAGTGCTCGCCTGGTCGGGCGACATCTACTCCTCCTTCCGCGCCATGCGGGAGCAGCTGCAGGCGGGCCTTTCCATGCAGCTGGCGGGCATCCCCTGGTGGACGAGCGACATCGGCGGCTTCATGGGCGGCGACATCAGCGACCCCGCCTTCAAGGAGCTGCTGCTGCGCTGGTTCGCGTGGGGCTGCTTCAACCCCGTGTTCCGCATGCACGGCGAGCGCTCCCCCTGGTACGAGCGGGAGCAGGAGTACCGCAACGGCGTGCGCCAGATGTCCTCCGGCCGGGACAACGAGGTTTGGGCCTTCGGTGAGGAGAACACGCCCATCCTGTGCAAGTACCTGTTCATCCGCGAACGCATCCGGCCCTATGTGCGCCAGCTGATGAAGGATGCTCACGAGACCGGCGCGCCCATCATGCGCCCGCTGTTCTACGATTTCCCGGAGGACAAGCAGGCCTGGCAGGTGGAGGACTGCTACATGTTCGGCCCGGACATGCTGGTGGCCCCCGTGATGGAGGCCGGTGTGACCGAGTGCAGCATTTACCTGCCCATCGGCAGCACCTGGAAGGACGCCTACACCGGCAAGGTGTACGAGGGCGGGCAAACCGTCACCGTGCCTGCGCCGATTGATGTGATTCCTGTGATGCTGCGCGACGGCAAGGATTACCCGATCTATAGCGAATAACACAATCGCGCCAGGCTGCACTTACAGCGAAGTGGTAAAAAATGGTAGACACGAAAGTGTCTACCTTTATTTTAGTGGTAATATAAAAGTAGGAGGCGGAAATATGGCGAGGCAGTACACGATACGAAGCAAAGAGGAAAAGCTATCAATCGTAAAACAAGTTCTAAAGGGCACTCCAATAAGAAGCTGGGAATCTCAAGGTAGGACTTGCTGTTCTCCCAATTGGAGATCGTCTGTCTGCTGACATTCAGCAACTCGGCCGCCTGTTCCTGCGTCAGCCCCTTTTCATTGCGCGCCTGCTTGAGCTTGCATCCGATATCCATGTGCTGGTCACCTCGCTTTGATCTGCTTCCTTCGAAGCACCTTCAGTATACAGGAATCCCGCTCTTTTTCTATCAAGCAGCTTTGACATGGAGGAAAAAGCATGTCAAAAGCCTTTTACATTGCGCTGAAACCGGCTTTTTTCTGTTATGCACCGTAGAAATTGCTGACCGTCATGCCCTGGATGTGGCGCGCGTCGTTCATCAGCTCGAAGCGCGGCGCCACCAGCTCGCCGGGGCGGTCGGGAAAGTCCACGATGGTGATGCCGGTGTAGTCCGGGCCCAGTGCCTGGCAGGCGAAGGGGTACGGCAGGTTGAACAGGTGGGTCAGCATGGCGGCGGTTTCTCCGCCGTGCCCGAAGGCGGCGATGGTTTTAGTCGTGCCGCCGGTCACGCGGTAGTATAAACCCTCCCGGACATAGCCCAGCGCAGAAAGCCAGGCGTCCGCGCCGGCGGCGACCTTGTCGCAGCAGTCCAGCAGGCGGTTGCGTCCGAATTCCGGATGATCGCGCCAGGCGGCATCCACCAGCGGTTCGCCCCGGGCGACCATCTCATCTGCGATCGTCCAGGGATGGCCGTTTTCGTAGGGCTTGCCGTCCACATCGCCCCAGGAGATCTCCCGCATGAAGTCGCAGGGAATCACCGGCAGACCGATGAGGTCTCCCAGGTGCTGGGCAGTCTCGAAAGCCCGCCCGCAAGTGGAGGAATAGATCCGCTCCACGCCCTCGTCCTTCAGGCGCAGGGCGGCGGCTTCCGCGTGGCGGTGGCCCAGCTCGGTCAGGCAGTCCTTCTCATAATTCGGGTGGCCGTGACGGACGAAGATGATGCGCATGGCGGTATTCTCCTGTCGTTGTTGGTGGCTTCATGATACCACAGTTACAGGGGATCCGCAAGGGACAAACTTCACCTTGCGAAGGCAGGCAAGGCGCGCTATAATATTTGTATACGAACCCGTACACAAGCGCCCTTTCGCCGCGCTGCAGAGAGGAACACCCATGAAAAAGCTGATTCTGTACCTGCTTGTGCTGCTGATGCTCATCCCGCCGGCACAGGCTGACCAGCCCCGGCTGACGCTGATGATCTACATGACCGGCAGCAACCTGGAATCGGAATATTTCGCCGCCACCAGCGACATCCAGGAAATGATCGCCTCCCGCTACAACCAGAAGGAGGTGACCGTGCTGATCATGACCGGCGGCTCGGAAAAGTGGTGGATGCCGGGCATCTCGGCGGAGCATCTGTCCATCCACCGCATCGAGCGGGCCAGGCTGGTGCTGGAAAAGGATTATCCCCTTGAGAGCATGGCGTCCCCCAATCCGCTGACCGCCCTGCTGGATTACGGCTACACCCATTATCCGGCCGAGCAGTATGCGCTGATCATCTGGGATCACGGCAGCGGGCCGGTGAACGGCGTGTGCATGGACACCCTCTTTGGCGGAGATATGCTGCTGCCCGCCGAACTGAACGCCGCGCTGGCTGCCAGTCCCTTCGGCGAGGACAACAAGCTGGAATGGATCGGCTTCGATGCGTGCCTGATGGCCAATGCCGAAACCGCCGCGCTGCTGGCGCCCTACGCCCGGTACATGATCGCCTCCCAGGAGACCGAGCCTGGCCGCGGCTGGGATTACGCCTTCCTCAAGGGCATCGAGCTGGATGCAGACGGCGCGGAAACCGGCCGCCGCATCATCGATTTGTACTACACCTCCGCCCAGACCCACACGCCGGGCAACAACATCACCCTGTCCCTGCTGGATCTGAGCCGGATGCCCGCTGTCTGCAGCGCGGTGGACAGCCTCTTCGGCGCGCTGAACATGCTGCTGACCAAAGACAATTTCTCCGATCTTTCCCTGCAGCGGCAGAGGGCCGCCGGCGTGGGCCGCGCCGCCACCAGCGAGACCGACTATGACCTGGTGGATCTGCGCAGCCTGACCGGACACTACGCCGCTCATGCGCCCGACGAGGCCGCCGCCCTGATCAGCGCGCTGGACGAGGCCGTCATTTACAGCCGTTCCAATGTCGAAGGGCTGTCAGGCCTGTCCGTGTACCATCCCTACTATAATAAGTACGCGTACCTGAACCAGTGGCGTGCCGATTACCGCGCCGCCGCGCCTGCCCCCGGCTACCTGCGTTACCTTGATACCTACACCGGCATCTGGCTGGGCAGCCAGCTTACCTCCTGGAAGGGCATGACGCCTGCCGCCGAGCCGGATCCCGGCGGATACAGCCAGACCATTTCCCTGCAGCTGACGGCCTCTCAGGTGCAGAATTTCGCCTCTGCCGAGCTGCTGGTGCTCTACGCCAGCGAGAAAACCGGCTATGGCTTCATCTATCGCGAAGCCATCAATCCCCCGGATGAAAACGGCATGCTGCGCATCTCCTACAGCGGCCGGCAGCTGGTGCAGGTGGATGAGGACGGTCATCCCCTGGAGGACGGGCTAAGCTATTACCTGCAGGGCGACCACATCGTTCTGGCTGGCGGTCTGAGCCGCTACAGCAAGGGCCCGATGGAGCACAAGACCCTGTTCCTTCACTTCCGCCCCCGGGAGGACGGCAGCCTGGAGTTCCTCTACATGGAGGAGCTGCTGGACAACGGCATGCTCAACACCCGCCACAACATCAACCTGGATGACTGGGAGTACTACGAGGTGCTTTACGACAACCGGGTGCCCACCGTCAATGCGGAGGGCGATCTGCTCCCCTTTGAACAATGGGACGACAGCGCCTGGTACCTGTGGAAGCTGCTGGAACTGGACAGCGGGCTGCATTTCCGTTTCTCCTCCGCACAGACCGGCAGCAACGACCTCGTCGCGCTGATCCAGATCACCGACACCCAGGGCAATATCCACACCACGCCTCTTGTTCCCCTGCAGCACCTCAAAGCCGTCGCCGTGGATGTGCCGGATCAGCTCCTGCTGGATGACGAGCGCTGTACCATGCTGCTCACCGGGTATGAGGTGGTGGCGTCCGATCTGCAGCCCGTCATCAAGCTGCGGGTGTGCGTCACCAACAAGACGGCCAACCCCCTGATGATTGGCCTGGACACCATGCTTCTCAACCGCTGTGTCCCCACGGCCTACCCCGGCATAGACCTTGCCAATGACGGCATTGCGCCCGGCAGCACCGCGGACGTTCTGATCTCTATCCCCCTGTCTGCGCTGGAGCAGGTCCGCACCGCAGCCGTGGATGAACTGGTGCTGTACGGCTACACCGAAAACGAGGACTGGGATTCGGAGCTGCCCTTCTCCACGCTGCCCCTGGCACTGGATTTTGACTTCTCCGCCGTGATCACCCTGCCAGAAGATCCCCAGGTTCTCGCCAGCTGCGAGCAGGACGGCGTCACCATTGAGCTCCTTGCCCTGCGTACCGACAGTGCAGATACGCTTCTTGCTGATGTGCGCGTCACCAACCGCACCGGCAAGGACATCCATCTGAGCCTGGAAGATTACCGCATCAACCGTTTCAAGGGCGTCTTCACTTCCTCAGCTATCGATCTGCCCGCAGGCTGCAGCGGATACAAGACCGTCAGGTTCGTCAATTCGCTGAGTCTCACCCCTTGGGGCACGGCAGCCTTCTGCGGGGATCTTCTCAGCGCCATGCAGATCCCGTCTGTCCACAGCCTGTCCACCACCTGGCATCTGACTACCGGCGATAACACCGTCACACGGGACTTTGTCTTCCCGCTGACCCAGGCCTATGCCTACGCGGAAGACAGGCACGATCCCATGGGCGAACCGCTTGACCGCATCACCCTGTACGAGGACGACAGCCTCTGCGTGCAGCTGGCCGGCTTCGCCACCTCCGGCAATTCCATCAACGTCGTGCTGCTGTACGAGAACACAACAGGCACAGACCGTCAGGTGAAATGGACGCATGCCGGCGCCAACGGCGTGGCTGATGACTACCTCCTGCTGAGCGATGTCGATCTGCCGGCCAACACGGTCATGCTGTCTTATCTGGACGTCACCCCCGACGGACTGGACGCCGAGCTTCCGGGCAGATTGACGGACGTCAGCCTGGGCCTGGCTGTCTTCGGGGTCGACAGGTCCGTCCTGCAGCGGGACAGCTACCGCATCGACGTATGCAGCCCGCCCGCTGAGAACGGCTGCTTCTACGCCGGCCACCTCAGTATGACGCTGCTCAGCCGGGAGGTCACCCCCTTCACCCCGCTTGCCGCCGAGTCTCTGCCGCTGCCGGAAAACGCCGCGGATTATCACATCCGCCTTGTCTCCCCCGCGGAGCCGGATGCCGTCAGCGCCCAGGCGCATATCGTCCTGATGCAAAGCGGGTATATCGTTCCGCTGGTCAGCGGCATCCCGCTGCAGCAATCTTCCGACGGCACCTGGCAGGCCGATTACAACGGTCTCTACGTCGGCCTGGAGGAAGGCAGCAGCAACTTCTGGGCAGCCGAGCAAGCCGTCGGCGATACCTGGTCGCTGGGCATGATCGCCGCCTATCCCCTAGGTTACGACAGCATCAACCAACGCAATACTGCCCTGACCTTCACCTCCGGCGGCGCCGCCCTGGACGTCACCTACGGCACACCCTTCCCCGAAGCGATCAACACCCTGTACACCTATGCCCGCGTATACGTCCCCCAGCGGAACGACGCCAGGAGGCTGTATCCTCTGCCCGGTATGCCGCAGAAGCAGAATACCATGTACGTTTCCTCCTATGATCTGGTTCCACTGCCCGCAGCCTTCAGGCTGCTGCCCGTCGCCGCCTATCCGGGGGATATGTACATTCTCTATTCCTTCACCTATTCCGACGGCAGCGGCTGCTCCGCCGAGCCCGTGCCCTACCCGCCTGCCGGCAAGTGAAAAACACAGCTGTTCTCTTGACATTTTCTGTCGGCAGTGTATAATGTAGCCAAGAGCATTTGGATACAAATGCAGATTCGTTCATAAGAAGAAAGGAAGACTACTATGAAGAAGATCGTTGCCCTGCTTCTGGCTGCCATGCTGTGCATCGGCTGCACCGCCTTTGCCGAGGAGATCGTCCTGACCGGCAAGCCCGCCGTCCCCGCCCTCAGCAAGCCCGAATATGCGATGGGCGAAGAAGCCATGGCTGCCTCCACCGACGTGGTTGTCACCACCGATACCACCGTCACCGTGACCGCCAGCGGCATCAAGATCCACTTTGACATCGCCGCCACCGGCAGCGCCTACGTTACCCTGACCCAGGACTTCTACGCCTCCTTCGCCGGCTACCGCCGCTTCAAGGATCCCCAGGCCATGATGGAGAGCTACATCCTCGCCAACGACATCAAGCTGTGGGCTTGCGATGAGTACACCGACGACCAGTATGTCGTCCTGATCGGCGAGGCCGACTCCGACTCCCAGATGATCGGCGACCTGTGCAACCTCAACGAGACCAACGTGAATTACGTTGCCTCTGCCTGGGGCGCTGAAGCCGGCTTCTTCAACGGCCGTCCCTGGCTCATGGCTCCCCAGGAGGGCATCTATCTGACCATCGTCAACGGCCAGTACGTGCAGGTGTACGTCTTCGCCGGCGTGGACGGTACCTACGTCCCCGTTGATGAAGTCAGCTACTTCCTCAGCGCCCTGACCCTGACTGCTGCGCAGTAATCCAGCATCCCCGAGGCCCCAATTCATCCGCTGGATTGGGGCTTCTTTTCTTCATACAACACGATGGAGGTACATACGATGTACAAGCACCTGAAGCGCATCCTTGCGCTGGCGCTGGCTGCCATGCTGCTGATGGGCTGCGCAGCCGTGGCTTCCGCCGCCGCCCCCGAAAAGAAAAAGCTCACCGTGATCCTGTACCTGTGCGGCTCCGATCTGGAGAGTGACAACGGCCAGGCCACCGGCGACCTGGGCAAGATCCTGCAGTCCCGCTACAACACCAGCGAGGTCAACGTCATCGCGCTGGCCGGCGGCGCCCGTTCCTGGCGCGGCGGCTATTCCAAGAATGAGCTGACCGTCGTCAACGTCAGCGGCCGCCGTCCCACCGTGGTGGAGACCTGGCCCGTGGCGTCCATGTCCGATCCCGATACCCTGTCCCGCTTCCTGACCTACTGCCACGAGGGTTACCCCGCCGAGCAGTACATCCTGGTGATGTGGAATCACGGCGGCGGCCCCATCCACGGCCTGATGCAGGATCAGATCTACGGGTCCATCATGTCCATGCCCGAGTTTGTGTCGGCCCTGGACAACAGCCCCTTCAAGCAGAATCCCCTTGACCTGCTGATGATGAACGCCTGCCTGATGGGCTCTGCCGAGGTGGGCCTCATGGTCGCGCCCTATGCCAAGTACCTGGTCGCTTCCCAGGATTCCTGCTATGGTCTGAGTTACACCTGGCTCGCCGGCGTGGAGAACGATCCCTCCATCCTGGAGACCGGCAAGCGCATCGTGGACACCTCCTTCGTCCACAACCAGACGGTCATCCACAACCAGAATGCCGCGGAGAAGAACTCCATCGCGCTGATCGACCTGTCCAAAATGCCTGCGGTCGAGCATGCGATGGACGCGTACTTCCCCCAGGTTTCCGCACAGCTGAACGACACTACCTTCACCCGCATGTCCGCCCAGCGCCGCGACTCCGTTGCCTTTGGTGTGACCGAGAGCGGCGGTTTCAAGGGCTATGACCTGGTTGACCTGGGCGATCTGGTCACCAAGACCCAGACCGCTGCCCCCGCAGAGGGTCAGGCGCTGCTCGCCGCCCTGGATGACGCCGTGATCTACTGCCGCCATGACGATGACGCCGGCTGCACCGGTCTGACCGTTTATCACCCCTTTGCCAACAAGAACGGCCTGACCAACTACGTCGCCATTTACAACGACCTGGACGTCTCCGCCGGCTACACGGATTACATGCACCGCTTCGTCGCCTATCTGACCGGCACGCCCCTGGCCAAGTGGACCAACCTGACCACCGGCCGCGCCAGCGCCGAAAAGGCCGAGCGCACCCTGTTCAACATGGCGCTGACCGATGAGCAGGCCGCCCATTACGGCGATTCCCGCCTGGAAACCCTGCTCCAGCATGAAGACGGCACCTACACCCTGACCTTCACGACCACCAAGACCCAGATGGAAGACAGCGCCCTGCGCGGCGAATTTGCCGGCAACGCCCTGTACGCCGTCGCTGCGGACGGCACCATCCTGTCCCCCGCCATCGACTACACCACCGCAGACGACATGTACTTCATCCCCGCCGAGCTGACCCGCGAGGGTGAGGATGGCGCTGAGGACGCCGTGCATCAGGCGCTGATCCTGTGCAGCTATGACGCCGCTACCCGCCAGCTCATCCCTTGCCGCGTGCAGATCTGGGACGAGGTGATGAACGCCTACACCGGCGCCATGACCACAAGCTTCTCCGACTATGACAGCGTGAAGCTGACCCTGGAATATCGCCAGGAAACCCGCAACGCCGAAGGCACGCTGCTCCCCTTCGAGCAGTGGACCATCGTCCGTACCGAGGAGTGGACCTCCGCCATCGACGATACCTGGGCCTTCACCCTGGTGGACGACACCCTGGACACCGCCAGCCTCTACGCCACCTTCCAGATCTGTGACAGCCAGAACAACCTCTACAACAGCGATCTGCTGTGCGTCAAGGTGCAGCAGGTTGAGCCCGGCGTTGTGCAGTTCACCTATGACGACAGCGGCCGTCTGCTGCTGGAGGACAACACCATCACCCTCGCCGGCGGTCAGCTGATGCTGAACCTCAACGTCCGCAACATCGCAGAGCAGGAGACCGTGTTCACGGTGAACAACCTGGTCATCAACGGCGTCTCCCTGACTGCCAAGGCCGACATCTACGGTTCCGGCGACAACTGGGGCCTCATGAAGGACGAAGTGCAATACGCGCTGATCCCCATCTCCCTGGAGGAGCTGGCCGGCGTGACCACCCTGACCAGCATCTCCTTTGATCTGGTCTGCCTGGACGCCGCAACCAACGAGACCCTGGCCACCATCCCCGTGACGGGCGTTCTCAATCTGGATCTGAGCAGCGCAAAGTAAGCTGCTGCTCCGGAAGGAATTTCAATTGAAAGCTTTCATTATTCTGCTCGCAGCGGCGGTGCTCTTCGTGAGCGCCGCCGCCGAGTCCTCGCTGCTGATGCAGGATCAGGGGCTGCAATTCAGCCTTCTGTCCGCAGACCGGACGGAAGGCATGGTCACGCTGCATCTCCATTGTGCCAACGAGGAGGTCTGGGATCGCGCCATCCTGCTTTTCGCGCCCCGGATCAACGGCCAGCCCGCCTCCTTCGATTATGGCTGGCCGGCGGAGGAGCTGCTCCTTGCGCCCCTGGAGCAGCGCGAGGTTTCCATCAGCATTTTCTCCGACCGGCCCCAGGAATGGGTGGATACGGTCAGCTTCCGGGTAATCGACGCGGGCTTCATATCCAGCGAGGTGCAGATCGATTTCCACACCGGATCTGCCATATGCCAGCCCGGCACACTTCTCTGGCAGGACCCGGAAGCCAGCCTGCTGGACGTCGCGGTTCCCCTGACCACCTCCGGCGCCAAGCCCTTCCTTTTTGAGGATCATCTGTCCCCTGAGGAGACCGCGGATCTTGACTACGGGCAGCTGCAGGTGTGCCTGCTTGTTCAGGATGGCGATGAAACACGGCTGATGCCCTACGCCACCATCCCGGCACAGGTTGCGCACGACGGCACGGTCACCGCGCAGTACAGCGGCAACGCCATTGTGTGCAGCCTTGCGCCCCATCTTCCGCTGCGCACAAAGGAAGAGCACGCCGCCGACAACTGCCGCTATACCGTCAGCGATGTCACGCTGGCCGGCCCGTTCATCTTCTACTCCACGCTGCAGCTGACGCTGACAGAGACCCCCGGCAGTCAGACGGCTGCCTGCACCGAGGTCATGCTGGACTGCTTCGACACCGGTCCCCTGCACGGCACGCTTCCGTTGGCGATGTTTGACACGATCCGCCTGGCCCACCCCATATACCGGGTGCAGCAGGAACAGGGCGTTATCCGGCATGTGGAGGCAGACGTTCGCGAGCATACCGGCTCCATCGATGCGCCGCTCAGCTTTTCCGTCGTCCCCGCCGGGAGCCTGGGCACCGTGGTGGTGTATTTCGAGTACTTTTTCTACAGCAGCTACGACATCATCCGCCCCGCCATGCCCCTGTCCCGCTGATTCTTCAGCGCCGCCGCTCATCCCGGCGGCGTTTTGTTTTGCGCGCATCCCTGCGCTGTGTTTTTGCTGTATACATCATCGTCTGCTTTGACACAGCGGGCAATATGGAATATAATGTACACGAGTCCGGATGGGAGGAATCATCATGAAGCACAAGCTGGTTGGTCTGCTGCGAGTCGCAGGCCTGATCGCCGTTTTTGTTGGCGCCCTGGCCGGCGCCATGCAGCTGAGCGGGCTGCATCGTGCGTCCTGTCCGGAGCTGTACGCCGCCGACCAGCCGGATTACGCCTGGCTCTCCTTTGTCCTGGCCGGCCTCACCTTCCTGACGATCCCGCTGCTCATCGCTCTGGGCGGCCGTCTCTCCGGCTACCGGGTGAAGCAGATCAACCTGCTGTTCCTGCAGATCACCCCCGAAGACGGACCACATTTCCGTCTGACCGGACGGTTCGGCTGGGGCAGCACTGTGCTGCCGCCCCGCACACAACCACCCATCCCCTATGCGCTGTATCTGCTGTTTGTTTTCCTGGCCATGGCAGCTCTGGCGGCGGCATACAGCCTGGTGGCGCTATTGCTCTGGCGCACCGGCCCCGCCCGCGCCCTGCTGACGATGCCCATCCTCTGCATCTGCATGGCAGCGGTGCTCCTGCTTCCGCGGCGGAGCGGGATGGACGCGCTTTCCCGGGTGCTGGTATTCCGCCGGAACAAGGACTGCCTGCGTGCCTGGGCTTGCACCCTCTTCATCAGCGAAGCCCTGTCCCGCAAGATGAAACTGACCGACATGCCGGATGAATGGTTCCAGACTTATCCCGCCGATCTGGTGGGTGACGTGTATGTCCGCACCTGTATGATCAACGGTGCCTCCCGGCTGATGCGGCAGCACCGCTTTGCCGAAGCCCATGGGATACTGCTGCCCCTGCTGACCCTCAAGCCTGCCCCGGACACCCACACGGAGATCGCCTGTGCGATCCTCAACGGCGCAATCTGTGAGGCCGCAGCAGAGCTTCCCCACCAGTTCCTTAACCTGCTGGATCACGACGCCGTCAGGTACATGCTGCCGCCCAGCTGGCAGCCGCGCCTGCTGACGGCCCGATACGCCCATGCGCTGTTCGTTTCCCGCGATGACGCTGCGGCCGCCGCGCTGCTGGCGCAAATCGATCAGCTGGGCGACGCCGGCAGTACCGATCAGGTGCTGCTGACCATCCTGCAGGAAAAAGCTGCCGCACAAAAGGAGACTGTCATATGAGCGATCATACAACCCCGAAGAAGAAGAAGAAGGATTACACCGGCGTCATCGTCTATGCGGTGCTGTTGGTGATCTGTGGCTGCGCCGGCTGGTTTGGCGCAGACTTTATCAATGCAAACCTCGGCGGCGAAGCGTTCTTCCTCAACCTGCTGATCGCCCTTGTGGGCATGTACCTGGCATTCTTCCTGCAGATCATCCTGCACGAAAGCGGCCATCTGATCTTCGGCCTGCTGACGGGGTACAGCTTCGTCTCCATTAATGTGTTTGGCTTTATCTGGCAGAAGGATGCAGAGGGCAAGCTCCGTCTGGGGCGGATGCAGATCGCCGGTGCAGGCGGTCAGTGCCTCATGGCTCCGCCGGAATACAACGGCGGCCGTTTCCCCTATGCGTTGTACAACCTGGGCGGCGTGCTGGCGAATCTGCTGGCGGCAGCCCTTTTCGCCCTGCTGGCTGCTGTCATTCCCGTCGGCTGGGTACGGATCCTGCTGGCCATGCAGGTGGTGGTGGGCGTTGCTTCCGCGCTGCTCAACGGGCTGCCCATCCCCGTAGCCGCCATCCAGAACGACGGTAAAAACCTGCTGTGCATCCACCAGGACGAGGCCGCCCGCCGCGCCTTCTGGGTGCAGATGTCCGTTGCGACAGAGCTGGCCCGGGGCCGGCGCATCAAATCCTTGCCGGAAGAATGGTTCGCTGCTTTCCCGGAGGAAAAGATGGATAACCCCATCGTCTGTGCGGTGGCGGTGCTCAACACCAGCCGTCTGATGGACATGCTGGACTTCGACGCCGCAGAAAGGGAGATCCGCACCCTGCTGGCCCGCGAGACAGGGCTTGTCGGCCTGTACCGCATGAGCATGTGCTGCGACGGCGCGGTATGCGAGCTGATCGCCGGCCGTCCCGGCAGCCTGACTGAGGCCCTCTCCACCAAGGAAAACCAGCAGCTGATGAAGGCCATGAAGACCTTTCCCTCCATCCTGCGCGCCCAGTATGCCGTCGCGCTCCTGAAGGAAAAGGATCCCGTCAGGGCGCAGAAGCTGCTGGCAGACTTTGACGCTGCTGCAAAGAAGCATCCCAACCCCCAGGAGATCGTCGGCGAGCGGGAGATCCTGCAGGTCATTCAAGCAACCGCAGCGAAGGAGCAAAGCGAAGCATGAGCACCGTCATTCACGGAAAGCTGGTGCGGGACCGGATCCCGGAAATCATCGAAAGCGCAGGCAAGCGCTGCCAGACCCGCATCCTGGTGGAGGAAGAATACCTCGCAGCCCTGGACGCAAAGCTGCATGAGGAGCTGGCGGAATACCAGGCGGACAAGTCCATGGAGGAGCTGGCCGACCTGCTGGAGGTCATGATGGCCGTCGCTGAAGCCCGGGGGCATTCCTTTGCCGAAATAGAGGCCCTCCGCCGGGAAAAGGCAGAAAAGCGCGGCGGCTTCCGGCAGCGTATCTGGCTGGAATCCGTACACGAATAAGGAGGACGCCATGTCCCGCGACATCCTGTTTGATTACGGCAACGCCCGTTTTTCCTACCGCATCTCCGCACTGATCCTGCAGGGCGGCCGCGTGCTGCTGCAATGCCCGGTGGGAACGTCCGATTATGCCTTCATCGGCGGACATGTGGCCTTCGGCGAGACGGCGCGGGAAACCCTCTTGCGGGAAATCCGCGAAGAGCTGCATGCCGACGCTGTCATCGGCGATCTGGCCGCCGTGGGCGAGGTGTTCATCGACTGGGGAAGGCTCCCCGACGGCAGCCCCCGGCATTGCCATCAAATCGGCCTGTACTACTACGCCACGGTGGATGAAACCCAGCTGCCCGGCACAAGCCCTTTCTTCGGCTATGACGAGGCCGGCGGGGAGAAATACTCCATCGGGTACCACTGGGTGCCGCTGGAGGAGCTGGCCCGTCTGACCGTCTATCCCCCGGAGGCCGCCGCGCATATTCTCTCCGGCAGCAGGGATGTGCTGCATTTCACCTATTCCGAGCTGCCCGATAACACCCGCTGGCCCGAATGATTCATGATATGAGGTAATCACCATGCCCCACAACGATACGATCTACATGGCCCCCCTCCACCTGGCAGGGCGGCTCATCATGGAAAATGGCGGCGAAACCTACCGCGTGGAGGAGACCATCACCCGTATGGGCCATGCCTTTGGCTTCAACGAGGTGGAATGCTTCGCTGTCCCCAGCGGCATCTTCATCAGCTACCGCAAGGCAGACGGCGCCATCGAGACCGCCGTCAAGCGTATTTCCCGCAAGGGCATCGACCTCACCCGGGTGGATGCCGTCAACGCCGTGTCCCGCCGGATGGAGCAGGAGCAGCTCTCCTGCGAGGAGGTTCTGGCCCTGCTGCGGGAGATCGAGACCCGCCCGCCCAAGATCACCCGGCTGGGACTGACGGCCGCGGTGGCAATGTCCTCCGCCGGCTGGGCAGCCATGTTCGGCGGCGGCCTGATGGACTGCGTGCTCGCCTTCATCGTTGCCTTTTTCTGCCAGGCGCTGGCCTTTGCGCTGGACAAAGCCGGCATGCGCTCCTTCGTTTCCACGCTCATGGGCAGCTTCCTGGCGACCATCCTGCCTATGCTCTTCCATCTGGCAACAGGTCTGCTCATGGTGGAGCAGACCGTCGCGGCCTGCCTGATGCCCATGCTTCCCGGCCTGGCCATGACCAACGCCGTGCAGGACACCCTGCGCGGTGATATGGTATCCGGCATATCCTCCGCAACCTCCGCGCTGCTGACCGCCTCCATGATCGCCGGCGGCGCACTGATGGGCACTGCCCTGTTCCGCCTGCTGACAGGAGGTGTGCTGTGATGAATATCGTTCTGGAAAGCCTGATCAAGCTGGTTTCCAGCTTTGTGGGTACCCTTGGCTTTGCCATCTTCATGCATGCCCCCAAGCGGGCGTGGCTGCCGGCCAGCACCATTGGCGGCGCTGCCTATCTGCTGTACTGGGCTCTGCTGCAGCTGAACCTGTATGAGCCCGCCGCCATCTTCCTGGGGGCGCTGCTGGGCAGCGTACTGGGCCAGTACTGCGCCCGCCGCATGCGGATGATCGCCTCCATCTTCGTGCTGCTGGCGATGATCCCCCTCGTACCCGGCCTGGGCCTGTACCGCTGCATGAGCTTTCTGGCGCAGGAGATGTACTCCGCCGGCGCTGATGCCGGCGTGCGCGCCATGGTGGATGTGGTGATGATCGCACTGGGGCTGGCAGTGGGCAGCTTCATCTTCCGCATGGCCATCCGCACCAAGCCCGCAAAGGAGGAACCCGGCAAGTGAGCATCACGCTGATCACCGTGGGCAAAATGAAGGAGAAGCCCTACCGCCTCATGGCAGACGAGTACCTCAAACGTCTGAGCCGTTACGGGAAGGTGGACGAGGTCGAACTGCCGGATCTGCCCGAGCCCGCCAACTCCTCTCCCGCCATCGAGGCGCAGATCAAGGACAAGGAAGGCGACGCCATCCTCAGCCGCCTCAAACCGTCGGACTACGTCATCGCCATGACCATCCCCGGTAAGCAGTGGGACTCCCCCGGTCTTTCCCGTCACCTGGATGACCTGATGAACCGGGGCAATTCGAACATCGTTTTCCTTATCGGCGGCAGCCTGGGCCTCTCAGACAAGGTTATTGCCCGCGCGGACGAGGAGATGTCCATGTCCAGGATGACCTTCCCCCACCAGCTGGCCCGTGTGATGCTGCTGGAGCAGGTCTACCGCGCCATGAAGATCCGTTCCGGCGAAAGATACCATAAATGAATCCGCGCCCTTCCTTCCGGGAGGGCGTGTTTCTGTTCAAACGGTGTACTTTTCTTTACAACCCGGGCGGAATTGGTTATAATAATGTATCCCCCTGCGCATCGCCGGCAGCAACGGCGCCGGACGTGCAAGGCGCAGCGGTGGATACGGTATATCCCCATATCGACGGGTACCCTGACGGACCCGAACGGAGGTAACAACATGAACACCCGCAATCATCTGAAGACGCTCGTGCTGCTTGCTTTGCTGGCCGGCCTCATCTTCCTCATGGGCCAGACGCCCCTGGGTCTGATCCCCCTGGGATTTTGCAATGTGACGCTGCTGGTCATTCCCGTGGCAGTCGGCACGCTCTACATGGGCTGGAAGAACGGCCTGATCCTGGGCGCGACCTTTGCGGCCACTTCCCTGCTCTCTGCGCTGACAAGGCCCTCCGCCCTGGTCGCGACGCTGATGGGCGCATCCCCGGCCCTGGCTGTCGTGATGACCGTACTGCCCCGGCTGTGCATCCCGCTGGTGATCTGGGGCGTCAACAAGTTGCTGGCAAAGATGAAGCAGCCCCTCGCAGCGGGCATCGCGGCAGCCTGCGGTTCCCTGACCAATACGGTGCTGTACCTGGGACTGATGCTGCTGTTCTATATCCTCTGCGGCATTGACAACACCACCGTGCTGACCACCATCGCCGCTGTTGCAGGCGGCGCGGGCCCGCTGGAGGCTCTCGCGGCAGCTATTATCACCCCGCCCATCCTCACCGCGCTGCAGAAGCTTCGCAAGTAAGGCGCCATGCCCCCGCTCGGCGAAGGGCTTCGGCGTCCTCAATTCCGGAGGCATCGTATGATTCTTACTTTGGATATCGGCAATACCAACATCAAAACCGCCCTCTTTGACGGCACGGAGATGGTCAATTACTGGCGTCTGTCCACCAGCATCACCAACACGTCGGACGAATACGGCATCACCATCATGAACCTCTTCCAGCACGCGGGCCGCAATCCCGGGGATGTAGAGGGCATCGTGATGTCCTCCGTTGTGCCCACGGTGAACTTCACCATCGAGCACATGTGCCAGAATTACTTCGGCATCACCCCCATGGTGATCGGCCCCGGCATCAAAACCGGCATCAACATCCGCTACGAGAATCCCCGCGAGCTGGGCAGCGACCGCATCGCCAACGCGGTGGCGGCTTATGATGAGTACGGCGGCGACAAGCCGGTCATCTTCATTGATTTCGGCACCGCCACCACCTTCGGCGTGGTGGAGAAGGACAAGAGCGGCGCAGGCGCCTTCCTGGGCGGCGCGATCTTCCCCGGCATCAAGCTGGCTTCCGAGGCCCTGACCTCCGGCACCGCCAAGCTTCCCCGCTTCGCATTGGCCAAGCCGGATCACGTCATCGGCCGCACAACGCTCACCAACCTGCAGTCCGGCATGTTCCACGGCTATGTGGGCATGGTGAGCAATCTGGTCAAGCGGATGAAGCAGGAGCTGGGCGGCGAAGCGCTGGTGGTCGCCACCGGCGGCATGGCTGTGCTACTGGCCGAGGAAACCAAGGTGATCGACCAGCTGGACGGTCTGCTGACCCTCAAGGGCCTCAGACTGATTTACGAGAGAAACAAGGCATAATACGGAGGCTGCTATTTATGAAAGAAGTGATTATCGGTTTCCTGGGCTGCGGCAACGTGGGCGGCGGCGTGTGGAACCTGCTGGAGAACTTCCGCAAGGAGATCGCCCACCGCAACCACCTTTCCATCCGCGTCAAGAAGGTGCTGGTACGGGACGTCAGCAAGGCCCGTTCCTGCGCTGTGCCCGCTGAGCTGCTGACCACCAATGTCGAGGACGTCGTCTCCGACCCGGAGATCTCCATCGTGGTGGAATTCATGGGCGGCGAGCAGCCTGCAACCGAGTACATGCTCCGCGCACTGAACGCCGGCAAGACCGTTGTCACCGCCAACAAGGTGGCGCTGGCGCTCAACTGGCACCGTCTGCAGGCCGCCGCACAGGAGAAGAATGTCGGCCTCTACTACGAAGCCAGCGTCTGCGGCGCGATCCCGATCATCAACGTGCTGCAGAACTCCCTGCAGGCCAACCGTATCGGTCACATGATGGGCATTATCAACGGCACCACCAACTACATCCTTTCCCGCATGTACGAAAACGGCGAGGACTACAAGGATGTGCTGGGCGACGCCCAGCGGCTGGGTCTGGCGGAGCCCAACCCCGCGGCGGATGTGGAGGGTCTGGATGCAGCGTACAAGCTTTCCATCATGGCGAGCCTGGCGTTCCACGGGCGCGTGCCCTTCCCCAAGGTGTACACCGAGGGCATCACCAGGCTCACCGCCATGGACATCTCCTGCGGCAAGGAAATGGGCTATGTTCTGAAGCTCCTGGCCATCGCCAAACGGGATGGCAACACCGTGCAGGTGCGCGTCCACCCGACCTTCCTGCCGGATTCCCACCCCCTATCCTCGGTGAACGGCAGCTTCAACGCCGTGTATCTCCAGGGCCACGCCTGCCAGGAGATGATGCTCCAGGGCCGCGGCGCTGGCGATATGCCCACTGCCTCCGCTGTGGTGAGCGACATTCTGCGGGCCTCCACCGCCGAAATCCACGCTCATCCCACCTTCTCCAACACGGCAGAAGCGGATCCGTCCCTCACCTTTGACGATAACTGGCAGTGCCAGTACTTCCTGAGGATTTCCGTGGAGGATCGTCCGGGCGTGCTGGCGAAGATCGCCGGCTGGCTGGCGCAGGAGAATGTCTCCATCGCCAAGATGCTGCAGAAAGGCAAGGCCGATAACGACCGTGTGCCGCTGATCATCGTCACCCACGCCGCGCCGGAGAAGTCCCTGCGCAAAGCCATTGAGGCCTTCGACAAGGACGTTTGTACTGTCGAAAGTGTTATCCGGGTCGAGGTGTAAAACAATGCGCGAAATCCAACTCCACCGCATCTACCGCCACTTCAAGGGCGACCACTACCTGGTCGAGGACCTCGCCACCGACTCCGAAACCGGCGAGCCTGTGGTCATCTACCGGAAGCTCTACGGCGACGGCGGGCTGTGGGTGCGTCCCCTCAGCATGTTCCTGGAGCCCGTTGACCGGGTGAAATACCCCAACTGCAAGCAGGAGTACCGCTTCGAGCTGGTCGTGGTGGAAAGCACGGCGCACAAGTAAATGCAAAACACCCCGGCAGGATCAACGTCCTGCCGGGGATTCATATTACCGCAGCTCCGGCGGAATTTCCCTGACGATCTGGCCACAGGTCAGGTTGGCAGAATTCACGTTTCCGCTGCATTCAATGCGCTCTGCCTGCAGCCTATAGCAATCATAGATACCATTGCAGATGATACTTCCGCAGGAACTGACCGTCCCGGCCTTCACATCCCCCTGCGCGCGAACGTCGCCGTTGATCTGCGCACACTCAATGGACTGATGGCACACCACATCACCGTTGATGGATCCATCCGCCATCACGTGGCCATACACCTCCACCTTGAAGTACTGTGTACGGTCATTGCAGTTGCGGGGGAAGGCAATTTCAATGGGCGGATCATCCGGCGACATACGGGGTGTCACCGCAAGCACCTGCTGTCCCCGCAGCTGCACGACGCGAATGACGCCGTCGTCCTCCTGTGGCAGGCCCTCCAGCGTCGGCATCACTTCACGGCCAAACAGTGCATCGATGGTTACGCCAAATAGCTCTGCCAGCGCGGGCAACAACGCGATGTCCGGCGTGTTTGCGCCGGTTTCCCACTTGCTTACTGCCTGTGAGGACACCCCCAGATCCACCGCCACCTGCTCTTGCGTCAGCATCCTGCTTTGACGCAGCGCGCGGATGTTTTCTCCGATTTTCATACGATCGCCCCCTTCATGGCACCAGTATGCCACAGTTCCTTACTCATGGCAAGCGAGGGATTCTCTCGCCGCTCAACCATTGCTCGGATTCCCATCAAAAAAGCCAGGCTGCATCAGCCCGGCTTTCTTTGTCCGTCGGATTCGGTTTTCTTCCCTGTAGATCAGTGGAAATCAATAGCATATTCGATCCGCTTCATGTCGCCGCCGTCCAGGGCCTGCATGTCTTTCTTCTGATCGACGTTGCCGGCAAAGCCGTCGTCATCCGCCCGGCCAAACCAGGGTTCCAGACAGATGAAGGGCCCCTTGGGATTGGCCCAGACCGCCAGCATGGGGAAGGCGTCGCAGTGCATGGTGACATAGGGCGTACCGTCCGGCAGCGCAATGCCCACCGTCTGCACCTGATGATCCTCGAAGATCCAGGTGTCGGGGATGTCCGCCTGCCAGGCAGCCAGGCCGTCCCGGAGGGCGAGCGTCTTCTTCTGCGGCAGGATAAAGCCGGAGGCGTTGGCAGAGAGGTACTGCAGCTCCGTCTTGCCCGGGAAGGAGATCAGGCAATCTTCCTTGCGTACGCCGCCTGGCGCCATGAAGCCGGGATGTCCGCCGATGGAATAGTACATCTTCTCTTCCCCGAGGTTCTCGATCGCCCATTCGATCACCAGCTGCTTCCCCGCCAGCTTATGGCAGATGGTCAGGCGGAATTCAAAGGGATAAATGCTCAGGGTATGCGCCGTGGCGGTCAGGCAGTGGGTAACAGAGATTCCCGTTTCCTCCACGCAGGCAAATACCATGTCCCGCGCGAAGCCATGCTGGGTCTTCATGGGATATTCCTGCCCGCCGATGCGGTATTTTCCGTCCATGACCTTGCCCACAAAGGGAAACAGGATGGGCGCATGCCGGTTCCACACCTCCGGATCGCCGGTCCAGATACGCTCCTGACCGGCAGTCTTGTCCCATACGCTGATCAGCTCCGCACCTTCATCCGCGACGGTCACCTTCAGGAATTCGTTCTCCAGGATGTGCTGTGCCATGATATATTCCTCCCTCCGCAATGGGGTTTTTGTTTTTCTGCTGAACCCATTATAATACAGGACGCCGCAGGAATCAAGCGCTTCACAGTGTGCTCAAACGGATCGTCTGCAGTTTGCAGGGTTGATTTCCCTTGGGAATGGTGGTATGATCAAGCTATGCGGCGTTTTGGGCGCACTGGAAGCCAGTGCAGGCTGCGATGCCGCCCGGCGCCGGACAAGAACGCGGATGCAGTCCGCGAAAGAAGGACGTTCCCCCCTATGAAGCAATACGGTTTGACGGATCGATTTATCGCCCTGGCATCCATGTATCCCGAATGGACGGTGGGGCGGATCACCCTGCAGGAGAAGGGCCTGTATCAGCTGGAGACCGCCCAGGGCGCAAAATGGGCAGAGGTCTCCGGCAAGTTCAGGTACAACGCTGATGTGGTTTCCGATTTCCCGGCAGTGGGCGATTTCGTCATGGCGGACTGGAACGATGAGGGCGGCAACGCCGTCATCCACCAGATCCTGCCCCGGAAAAGCTGCATCACCCGCAAGGCCGCCGGCAATGCCCGGCAGGAGCAGGTCGTGGCCGCCAATATCGACACCATCTTCCTGTGCATGTCGCTGAACAACGATTTCAACCTGCGCAGGCTGGAGCGCTATCTGTCCATCGCCTGGGACAGCGGCGCCACGCCGGTGATCGTGCTGACCAAGGCAGATCTGTGCGATGATCTACCGGCACGGACAGCGGAGGTTTCCGCCATTGCCATCGGCGTGGATGTGCTGGTCACCTCCTCCGTGGAGGAGGACGGCGTCAGCCAGGTGCTCCCCTATCTCCGTGAGGACCGGACGGTGGCCTTCATCGGTTCCTCCGGCGTGGGCAAGTCCACGCTGATCAACCGCCTGCTGGGCGAAGACCGTCTGGATACCAACGGCCTGCGCAACGACGACAAGGGCCGCCACACCACCACTCACCGCGAGCTGCTTCTGCTGCCCCGGGGCGGCATGGTCATCGACACCCCCGGCATGCGGGAGCTGGGCATGTGGGACAGCGACGCCGGCATTGACCAGACCTTCGGGGAGATCGAAGAGCTGGCCGCCCGGTGCAGATTCCACGACTGCTCCCACCAGCGCGAGCCCGGCTGCGCCATTCTCAGGGCGCTGCAGGACGGGACGCTCTCCGAGGAGCGTTGGAGCTCCTACCTGAAGCTGAAATCCGAAACCGCCTACGCCGAGGACAGCCAGAGCTACCTCGCTGCGAAGGAGAAGAAATTCAAGGATATCGCCAAATTCTCCCGAAATCTGAAAAAGCGGTAACCCCGCCTTCCTGCAACCGAAATCGGCTTGACGCCGGAGGTATGGAACCATGTTCAAGAAGCTTTTCCCCTTTTTTGACGTAAAGCGCATGCTGCCCAAATCCATGCGCACCGAAGGATCGGACATTCCGGAGGGCCGGGAGATGTACAAGCAGTACATCGGCATCGCCATCCCCTCCGTGTGCGAAATGGTGCTGATCTCCCTGATCAGCATGGTGGATACGGTGATGGTCAGCAGCCTCGGCACCGATGCGGTGGCGGCCGTCGGCCTGGTGAATCAGCCCCGAATGATCATGCTGTGCCTGTTCTTCGCGCTGAACGTGGGCATCACCGCAGTGGTCGCCCGCCGCAAGGGCGAAAACCGGCAGCAGGAAGCCAATGCGGCCCTGCGAACCGCCATCGTGATGATCCTGCTTCTTTCCGCAGTGCTCATGGTGGTGCTGCTGCCCCTGAGCAGCGCGCTGATGCGCTTTGCCGGCGCGGAGGAAGGCCGCACGCTGGAGCTGTCTACGGATTACTTCATGATCCTGGGCTGTGCGCTGCCCTTCCAGGCCCTGTCCATGGGCATCTGCGCCGCCCAGCGCGGCGTGGGCAACACCAAGCTGACCATGCAGGTGAACATCACCTCCAACATCGTCAACGTGATCTTCAACTACCTGCTCATCAACGGCGTCGGCCCCTTCCCGAAGCTGGGCGTTCACGGTGCCGCCATCGCAACGGCCCTGGGCATGGTGGTCGGCTTTGCGCTGAGCCTGCGCGCCATCTATCATGATCATGGCTTCCTCTCGCTGAGCCCCCGCGACAACTGGAAGCCCGACATGGAAAGCGTCCGGGCGCTGGTCAAGGTGGCGTCCTCCGCTATGGTGGAGCAGCTGGCCATGCGCATCGGCTTCTTCTCCTACGCGCGCATCGTGGCGGATCTTGGCACGGACGCCTTTGCCGCCCATCAGATCTGCTGCCAGTTCCTGAATCTCTCCTTCTCCTTCGCCGACGGTCTGGGCGTTGCCGGTACCTCGCTGGTCGGACAGATGCTGGGCCGCAAGCGCCGGGATCTGGCCCACATTTACGGCACCCTGGCCCAGCGCTTCTCCCTGACAGCTGGTCTTCTTCTGGCGACGGTCTGCGTACTGCTGCGCGCGCCGCTGGTCAGCATGTTTATCAAACCCGGCGAATCCGAAGCTGTCCGCGTCATGGCCGAGATGGTCATGATCGTGCTGGGCATCCTGCAGCCGCTGCAGATGCTCTCCGTGGTTTCCTCCGGCGCACTGCGCGGTGCAGGCGATGTGAAGTACACCGCTCGCGTCATGCTGCTGACGGTCACCTGCATCCGCCCGGTGCTTGCGCTGGCGGGCGTATACGTATGCCAGAACATCCTCCACCGCAGCGACATCGCGCTGATCGCCGCCTGGATGGGCACCGTATGCGATATGACGGTCCGCATGGCGCTGATGCTGAAGCGCTACCGCAGCGAAAAGTGGCACAACATCAAGGTATAACGACCGCAGCCGGAAGGCAATTCCCGGTCACTGCTGCGCTGCCATCTTCCGCAGCAGCAAAAACTGCCCTCACCAGGGAGGGCAGTTTTGTGTAAAAAGAGAAACCCTGCAACTGCAAGGGTTTCCCGTATTTCGCAGCAAATTGTCGGCATGCAGGCCTTAAAAACACGCTGCTTTCACGCGCCGAAAGCCCGCATGTGAGCGCCCCCGGGAGCGGCACCCTCCGTCATTTCACAAACACGCTGAACGTGCACTCAAAGTGCATCTCGCGGGGCACACGGTAAGCTTCCGCCAGAGCGGGGCCGCAGCTGTTGGAGCCGATGCCGCTCTGGAAAGCGTCCACGCACAGCACAGTGGCGTCGCACCTCTCCAGCTCGAAGTTGTGTTTCTTTTGGGTCAGCTCCTCCTGGGTATAGGGGGATGCTCTGAAAGAGAAGCTCTCGCCGGTCACCTGCAGCATGACGTCCGCATCCGCTGCCTGCACCATGGTGCAGGCGTAATGGCTACCGTTCTCCTGGGGCTTGAGGTAGTCCTCATGCAGGTCGGTAACCTTCGCGCTGTGCAGATGGCGGAAGGAGCTGCGCCGCTTGTCGATGTAGCTCTCCCAGGGGCCGTAGCCGAAGTAGGTGATCTGCTCCATCGCCCTGGGCAGGAACAGGCGCAGGCCGAAACGCGGCAGGAAGGGATCCTGCTGGCGGCGCTCTGCGTCACAGGTGAGGGCGATCTCACCGTTGGGCTTCACGAGCCACTTGACCTTGCCGCGCACCACCGCCGGCAGATACGCCGTCACAATGGCGAGATCGGCCTCGATCAGCCAACCGCCGTCCTGCTGGGTCAGGGTGGGCGTATATCCGCGGCCATAGCGGTAATGGTAGTGCTTGCCGTACCAGTCACGAGCAATGTTGCGGTCGTTGTCGGTGGGTGCGCGCCAGATATTCCAGCCCATGGGCCGGGTCAGCAGCGTACGGCCGCCGTATACCATTTCGTCGAAAGCGGCGGTGGTCTTGTTGTACACGTAGCGGAAGTTTTCGCCGGTGAGGATCAGGTGACGCGGAGTTTCCTTCACGGTGACGGGCGCGGTGGATTCCGCCATCACGGGCGCGGCGTACTCCTGGCAGCCGGCTTCGTCCTCGCCCACCAGATGGTCCGCAGGCACCAGCGCATCCGCCATCAGCCGATACTCGCTGAAGTGCACGGCGTAAGGCCCGGTCAGGCCCTCCGGCAGGGGCAGGGCGATCTCCTTGCGGGCATGGGGCGCGATGTCCAGCAGCTCCGCAGGTACGTCGGCGGTATACACATCCCGGCCATTCTGGCGGACGGTGTAAACCATGCGGATGGCGTCCTGAAGGTTCGTAAAATCGAGGGTGTTCCAGATGGTGAACAGCCCCTTTTTCACATCGGCCTCCACCACGCGGGCAGGACGCAGCACGTTCTTGTACTCGATGAGGCCTGTATGGGGACGGCGGTCCGGGTAGACCAGGCCGTCCATGCAGAAGTTGCCGTCGTGCAGCATTTCGCCGAAGTCGCCGCCATAGAAGTACTTCTTACGGCCATCGGGGGTGCGGCCGGTGTAGATGGCGTGGTCGCACCACTCCCAGATGAAGCCGCCGCAGTGGCCCTCGTGCCGGTGGAAGCACTGGAAGTAATCTTCGAGGTCACCGGGGCCGTTGCCCATGGCGTGGCAGTATTCGCAGAGGATGTAAGGTTTGTCGGTGAAATGCTCGGCGAACTGCTTGTCCATCTCCTCAATGCTGGCGTACATGCGGCTGTATGTGTCCAGATCGTGCTTGTTGATCTCCTGGCCCTCCGGCGGGAAGGACGCGCGCTCGTAGTGGGTCAGGCGGGAGGGATCGTAGTTTTTCGTCCACTTCAGGGCCGCGTCAATGTTGCAGCCGGTGCCGCCCTCGTTGCCCATGGACCACAGCACCACACAGGGACGGTTCTTGTCGCGGATGACGCAGCGCTGCACGCGATCGACAAAGACCTCCTCATATGCGGGGTCGTTCGCCAGAGCGTTGTAGCTTTCCAGGAAGGTGGGCATGCCGATGCAGACAACGCCGTGGCATTCCATATCGGACTCATCGATGACGTAGAAGCCGTATTCGTCGCACATTTTGAGGAATTCCGGCGCATTGGGGTAGTGGCTGGTGCGGATGGCGTTGATGTTGTGCTCGCGCATGACCCGCAGATCGCGGTGCATCTCCGCAAGGCCCACGGCGCTACCCACGAGGGGATCGCTGTCGTGGCGGTTGACGCCCTTGAACTTGATCGCCACGCCATTGACCTTCACCACGCCGTTTTCCACGCAGATCTTGCGCACACCGATCTCTTCGGCGATCCATTCGCCGCCGCAGTGCATCAGGAGCGTATACAGGTAGGGATCCTCGCTGTTCCACAGGCGGGGATCGTCCAGATGGAAGGCGATATCACCGGCGGATTCGCCCTCGGCGATCAGTTGCTCATCTGCGTCCAGCAGCTGCCAGGCGATGGGCGCGTCACCGGTCTTTTCCACTTCGACCGTAATGTCGGCGGCGGTGAAATCCGCATTCAGGTCGGTGTGCACGAAGTAATCAGTGAGATGGCTTTCGCTGCGGCGCAGCAGGTACACGTCGCGGAAAATGCCCGACTGGCGGAACTTGTCCTGATCCTCGAAGTACGTGCCGTCGCACCACTTGAGCACCAGCACGGCGATGTGGTTCTCGCCCTCGTGGACGAAGTCAGTCACATCAAAGGCGGAAGTGGAGTGGGCCACCTGGCTGTAGCCGACGAATGCCTTGTTGACCCATACATACAGGCAGGAGTCCACGCCCTCAAAGTGCAGCGTGGCGGTTTCGCCCTGTTCCGCAACCCAGTTGAAAGTGCGGGTATACAATCCGCAGGGATTCTCCCACGGCACATGGGGCGGATCAAAGGGAATGGGGAAGCGCGCGTTGGTATAGTGGTGCCGGTCGTAGCCGTGGCACTGCCAAACCGAGGGCACGGGAATGATATCCGGCGCAGCCTCCGGGGCGAAGAGGTCCTCCGGCAGGTCGAGGAGGCTGTCGTAGTAGCCGAAATTCCATTTGCCAGAGAGCAGCGTCAACCGTTCGGAGCAGACGCGCACACCGGTCAGGGCGCTGTCGCGATCCGCATGGGGGATGAAATAGGCCCGGTTGGGCAGCGTGTTCACATGCAGATGGGCAATGTCCTCATGATAATGGGGGAAGCGCATAGG
>JAFXFR010000146.1 GCA_017513475.1 Clostridia bacterium | reverse complement strand
TTGGAGGAAGCGTCGATCATGACGGAGGTGAAGCCGCCGTCGATGCAGCTCTTGCACAGCTCGAAGGAATCGCCGTGATCCAGGTGCAGGGCGATCGGGATATCGTTTTCCTTGGCGGCAGCTTCCACCAGCTTCACCAGGTAGGTGTGGTTGGCGTAGGAGCGGGCGCCCTTGGACACCTGCAGGATGACGGGAGCCTTCAGCTCGCCGGCGGCCTCAGTGATGCCCTGGATGATCTCCATGTTGTTGACGTTGAAAGCGCCCACGGCGTAACCGCCAGCGTAGGCCTTCTGGAACATTTCCTTGGTCGTAACGATAGGCATAGGAATGACCTCCTTGTCGCTTGTCATGTACAAACTCGTACAGCCTACATTATAGCACATTCTCCCCGCGATGAAAAGGGGAATTGAAGTTATTTTCACAATTTTGCGGAAGAAAGTGCTTTCAGTCGAAGATTCCTGTGGACAGATAGCGCTCGCCGGAGTCGGGCAGGAGGGCTACGATGGTCTTTCCGGCGTATTCCGGACGCAGGGCCAGCTGCTGTGCAGCCCACAACGCCGCGCCGGAGGTAATGCCGGCCAGGATGCCTTCCTCCCGGGCCAGGGCGCGGGTCGCCGCGAAGGCGTCCTCGCCGGTCACGGGGATGATCTCGTCCACCAGGGAGAGGTCGAGGATCTCCGGCACGAAGTTGGCGCCGATGCCCTGCAGGGGGTGGGGCCCTGCATGCCCATGGGTCAGCAGGGGGGAATCAGCGGGCTCCACGCCCACGATGCGCACAGCGGGGTTCTGCTCCTTGAGGTACCGTCCCACGCCGGTGATCGTGCCGCCGGTGCCGATACCCGCGACGAATACGTCCACCTTGCCTGCCGCATCTGCCCAGATCTCCGGGCCGGTGGAGGCGTAATGGGCCGCCGGGTTTGCGGGATTGCTGAATTGTCCGGCGATGATGCTGTTTGGCGTGCTGCGGTGGATCTCCTCGGCCTTTTCGATGCAGCCTGCCATACCGAGCTTGCCTTCCACCAGCACCACCTGTGCGCCATAGGCAGCCAAAAGACGGCGGCGCTCGATGCTCATGGTGTCCGGCATGACGAGGATGCAGCGGTATCCGCGGCTGGCGGCGACCATCGCCAGGCCGATGCCGGTATTGCCGCTGGTGGGCTCGATGATGGTTCCGCCGGGCTGCAGTAAGCCGCGGTTTTCCGCGTCCTTGATCATGGAGAGAGCCACGCGGTCCTTGGCGCTGCCGCCGGGGTTCATACCTTCCAGCTTGGCAAAAATCCCGCTCTTCAGGCGGGCAAGAGGGGTATGGCCGATCTGACTGGTCACGTCACGCATGAAAAAACCTCCCTGTATCTTCCGATACAAGGAGGATATGCCACTTTTTTCTGCTTGTCAAGGGAAATACACAGGCAGAACATCATTTGCGCCGCAGGAAGCTCAGCTGCGTCTCCGAAACGATCACGCTCACAAAGACCAGCGAGAAGCCGCACAGGACGGGCAGCGTCAGCGCCTCGTAGCCCAGAATAACGGAGAACAGCGCACCGAAGACGCTCTCCAGGCTGAGAAGGATGGCACTTTGGCTGGGTGGGGTGAGGCTTTGTCCAACGGACTGGCATACCAGCGTCACCGCTGTGGCGAGGACAGTCAGGTACATCAGCTTCGGCCAGACCTCCGGGGCGGGGAAGGACGAACCGCTTTCCACGGTCAGCGTGCACACCCAGGAAAGGACAGCGACCACGGCAAACTGTACAATGGTCAGTGCGATGGGATCGTCCTGCTCGCCAAAGCGGCTCAGTCCCATGATGTGCAGCGCATAGAGAACACCCGACAGGAGCGTCAGCCATTCGCCGGTGCCGATGGTCAGATCCCCTGAGAGGGAGATCAGCCCGATGCCGCCGATGCACATTACTGCAGCAGCCCAGTTGTAGAGGGTGGGGGACTTTCTGGTCATTCCCCAGGCCATGAAGGGCACGATGACGCAGTATACCGCGGTCAGAAAGGCGTTGGCGCCGGGCGTGGTGGTCTTGAGGCCGTAGGTCTGGCTGGCATAGGCTGCCAGCAGCAGCACGCCGCAGATAGCTCCGTGAGGGAGGATGGCCCGCCCGGCTTTCATCAATTGCTTGCGGAAAATCACCGCCAGCAGCAGGCCGCCCAGGGTGAAACGAATGGCCAGCAGCTGAAACACGGGAATATGGTCCAGCGTATCCTTCATCACGATGAAGGAACTGCCCCAAATGAGGGCGGCCGTCAAGAGAGCAAGACGGCCGCCGGTAGCGTTGTTCAGATTGATTTTCTTCATTACTTTTTCTTGAAGATACCCATGATGCCGCGGGTGAGGGTACGGGTCACCTCACGGGTCACGGTGCTGATGGCAGTGTTCTGGACGCGGCCCAGCACGGAGTCGTTCTTGCGGGCGCGGGCAGCACGCTCTTCGCGAAGTTCATCGTTGCGCTGACGGCGTTCTTCGGCCTTGCGTTCCTTTTCGGCCTTGGCGGCTTCCTTGGCAGCCTTTTCGGCGTCTGCGCGCTGCTTCTCCAGCTCGCGGGCGGTCAGGGGCTTGGCGGGAGCGGCAACTGCCTGGGTCGCAGGGACGTAATTGCCCGTGGCGGGATCCAGCTGCATGGCCATCATCTGCTGCTTGTACTGGCCGGTGGTGGGATCGAACATCATGACCGGCATCTGCTGGATCTGGGGCTGGGCAGGCTGCACGGGAGCAACTTCCAGGGTGGGCACAGGCGCGGGCTCGGCCTGCACAGGCTCAGCCTGGGGCACTTCCAGCTGAGGCAGTGCGCGCTGGACGTAACCGCCGGTGGCAGGATCAAACACCATGAAGCCCTGGGGCTTGACGGCGGTGGGGGCAGAGGTGGTGATTTCCGGGGCAACGGGAGCGGCGGGAGCTTGCCAGGTGAACTGGTTCTGCTGCTGGAAGGAAGCGGCCAGCTGCTCGTACGCGCTCTCGCGGTCAACGGCCTCGTCGTACATACCGGCGAAGTAGCTCGTACGGATCTCCTCCGCACGGACTTCCTCGCTGATGGCGTTCATGGAGGACTGGGGAGGCAGGATGGTCGCGCGCTCGACGATGCCGGGAGCACCTTCCTCATCCAGGAAGGACACCAGCGCTTCGCCGGTCTTCAACTGGGTGATGGCCTCGGCGGTGTCAAACTTGGGATTGGCGCGGAAGGTCTGGGCGGCGGTGCGCACGGCCTTCTGATCCAGGGGCGTGTAGGCGCGCAGCGCGTGCTGAATGCGGTTGCCCAGCTGACCCAGGATGGACATGGGGATATCGCAGGGGTTCTGGGTGATGAAGTACACGCCCACCGCCTTGGAACGGATCAGGCGCACGACCTGCTCCAGCTTTTCCAGCAGGGCAGGGGGGCAGTCGTTGAAGAGCAGGTGTGCCTCGTCGAAGAAGAACACCATGCGGGGCTTATCCTGATCGCCGGCTTCAGGCAGCAGCTCATACAGCTCGCTGAGCATCCACAGCAGGAAGGTGGAGTACATCTTGGGATGCTGGAAAAGCTTGTCCGCAGCGAGGATGTTGATCACGCCCTTGCCGTCTGCAGCGACCTGCATCCAATCGGCGATGTTCAGTGCGGGCTCGCCAAAGAACTGCTCGCCGCCGTCGTCTTCCAGGACGCCGATGGCGCGCTGGATGGCGCCCACGGAGGCGGTGGAGATGTTGCCGTAGTCGAGGGTGTACTCGCGGGCATGCTCGCCGACATAAGCCAGCATGGCCTTGAGATCCTTCAGGTCCAGCAGCAGCATACCCTCGTCATCCGCGATACGGAAGAGGATGGACAGCACGCCGGCCTGGGTCTCGTTCAGGCCGAGCATGCGGCTGAGCAGCGTGGGACCCATTTCGCTCACGGTCGCACGGACGGGATGGCCCTGCTTGCCGTACACATCCCAGAAAACGCAGGGGAAATCACAGTACTGGAAGGAAGGAACGCCGCACTGTACCAGACGCTTGGCAATGGGATCGTTGTGGGTTCCGACCTCAACCGTACCGGCCAGATCGCCCTTGATATCGGCCAGGAACACTGGCACGCCCATGTTGGAGAAGCCCTCGGCCAGAACCTTGAGGGACACGGTCTTGCCCGTGCCGGTAGCGCCGGCGATCAGGCCGTGACGGTTGGCCATCTGGGGCAGCAGGCACACGGGAGCATCGCCCGTGCCGACCCAAATCTTGTTTTCATACAGCATGATATAAAACCTCCTTTGTAGTGGGGGATGAACGAAAAACCGCTGAATTACATTATACACCAGAAGTTGCCATACGTCAAGGAAAACAATGGTTGCCAACGTGCGGAAGCTGTGATAAAATGAGGTGTCGGTATAAATTGATGTGTCATCACTTGTGAAGAAGGTGCAGTCATGAAGAGAATCCTGTGTGTGCTGCTGGCGTTGACGCTGCTGAGCAGCCTGGCCCTGGCAGAAACTTATTGCAAGTACGGCAACGCAGAAAGCCCTTGCGACATCATCTGGTGGGTGAAGAAGGATACCAGAGAGCACTGCCGCGCTTGCCGCAACCATGTGGAGGACAAGGAAGATCCCATGAGCTATGTGCGGCTGACGGAATGGTCTGCCTGTACGGTGAGCGAGAGCACCGGCAAGTGCAGCGTCTGCGGGATGACCTATCAGGGTTCCGGCAGCAGCGAGGCGGAGAATCAGGAGAAGTACCTGCTGGAGTATTTCATCGTTTCTTCCATGGAGGCCGGTACGGCGCCGGTGGACGCAACCGTCACCGGCAGCACGCTGGAGATCGGCTTTGCCAGGTACTTCCGTAACACCATGGTGGAAAAGGGATACCTTACGTCGGAATCTCTGATGGTGCCCTCTGAGTACACGCTGACGCTGCCTGGCGGCAGCACCTATGCCTATGACGGAGCCCCTGTTGAGCCGGAGATCAAGCTGGAAAAGACGGACTATGGCTCCGGCGTGTGGCTGGAGAGCATGGGCCAGCTGACCATTGGTAGTCCGGTTTACGCGAACAACACGGCGCCCGGAACGGCCACGGTCTCCGTTAGCATCACGGTGAGGAACGGCAAAACCTATACCCTGAGCAAGACCTTCACCATTACCGGCAGCGCTGCGCCTGAGCGTCTTCCCGGCGATGCAGACGGCAGCGCGGACGTCGATCTGGCGGACGCCATCGGGATTCTGCAGATCTGCAGCGGTGAAACGGTCAATGTCAACATGTCAAATGCTGACGTCAACGGCGATGGCGAAGTCACCATTCACGATGCGCTGCGCATCCTGCAGTACATCGCCGGCTGGAATGTGACGCTGAAATAATTGAAAAGCGGCCCGGACGCAGGTGTCCGGGCCGCTTGTTTTAGGGGGTGGTGCTGTTCTTTTGGTTGCGGATGGCTTCAATTACCAAGGCAGCTTCTTCACGCCACGGCTTGTTGGTGGAGCGGTGCAGAAACTTGCCCCGGGTGACGTTTTGAGTTTCATAGGAGGTCTGATCGATCAGGAAAAACATGCTGTGGTCAGGAAGGTTCGCCGCCATTCCATAGCCAACATAAACATACTGCTCATATACATAGTAAGTCTCACCGTCCACCTGGACGTGGTAATAGGGGCACCGGACATTGCCGGGCTCCTTGCTGATCAGCTCACTCATGATCTTCTTCCCACGTTCTTTCGGAGATGATGTAGCGCGGACGCCCCTTGACCTCCAGGTAGATCTTGCCGATGTATTCGCCGATGACGCCCAGGAACAGCGCCTGCACGCCGCCCATGAAGCACACGATGCATGCCAGGCTTGCCCAGCCGGCTACGCTCTTGCCCATGAACGCCGCGACCACGGCCCAGATGATGCCCACGAAGGACAGCAGCATGATCAGCAGGCCGAAGAAGAACACCATGCGGATGGGCTTGACCGACAGGGACGTGATGCCGTCAAAGGCCAGCGCCAGCATCTTCTTGAGGGGATAGTGGCTTTCGCCTGCAATGCGCTCATTGCGCTCGTAATACACGCTGGTGGACTTGAAGCCGACCAGGGGAACCATGCCCCGCAGGTATAGGTTGACCTCCTTGTAATTGGCAAACTCCTGCAATACGCGGGAGGAGATCAGCCGGTAATCGGCATGGTTAAAAACGACCTCCACGCCCATGGCGGCCAGGAGCTTGTAGAAGCCTTCGGCGGTAAAACGCTTGAAGAAGCTGTCCTTATCCCGCTTGGAGCGCACGCCATAGACCACCTCGCACCCGTCCAGGTACTCATCCACCATCTTGTCCATGGCGTTGATGTCGTCCTGACCATCACAGTCGATGGAGATGGTGATGTCGCAGCGATCCTTGGCCTCCATCAGGCCGGCCAGCACGGCAGCCTGATGCCCGCGGTTGCGGCTTTGGGCGATGCCAAGGAAGTGCTTGTCCTTCTTGGCCAGGTCACAGATGATCTCCCAGGTGCGATCCTTGCTGCCGTCGTTAACGAAAAGCACGCGGCTGTCGTCGCTGATCTTGTCTTCCTTGACCAGCTGCAGGATCTTATTCAGAAACATTCCGCTGGTGATGGGGAGGACTTTCTCCTCGTTGTAGCAGGGAATGATGATGTACAAAGTGGGCTTCTTCATAGGGGCCTCCTTGATGGGAATAATCCATTATACCATATTTAACGCAGGAAGGCCAGTTTTTTATCCCGGATATTGGAAAAAAGACGGCCCTGCATATGCAGAGCCGTGAAAGCTTATTTCTTCAGGAGCGGGCTGTCCGCGGGGACGCGGATACAGGGACGTGCGCCGTAGCAGAAGCCGTCATAGGAAGCGTCGTAGTCGTAGCTGCCGTCGGTGCAGACGATGGCGGCGCCGCAGCCGGGACGGCCGGGTGTGCGCAGCCACCAGTAGCAGTACTTGCCTTCAGTGTAAACCTTTCCGGCCTTCTTGGCGTAGGTGGTGGGTTCGCACTTGCGCTGGGAAGCGGTCAGGAGGGAATCTGCCTCCACATAGGACAGACTGAAGACCTTATCCTGGGTGGTGGAGCCGGGATTGGACGTATAGTAGGGATGCTTATCCGCCTTGACGGTGGAGGTGAGAATGACTGCTTTTTCCTTGGCGCTGAAGGCGGAATTGTAGAAGGTGCCGTTCATCCAGGTGCGCAGGGTAGACTTGTCCCAGGTGGGAGCGCCCCAGTAGGTGTTGTACACATCCAGCGCGTATACGCTGACCAGCAGGGCTTCGCCGTTGGTTACATCGGCAACCAGCCACTGGATGGGCTCCTTGCCGTTACCGGTGTTGTTATCCTGCTCGTAGCTGCCGAAGGTGACCTTATCGCCCTTCTTGACAGCGGGAACCGGGGTTGCGGTAGGCTTGGGGGTTGCGGTTGCGGCAGGCGCAAGACCGGGGGCAAAATCGCCGTCCACGGCGATGATGAAGGCGGTGATCATCTTGCCAACATCCTCGGGGGAGGTGTCGGGAGAGAGGCGCAGCAGCGCGCCGCCGTAGGCAAAGTGATGCTCCTTACCGCCGGTGAGCTTCAGCTTGGAGGTGATGTAATTGGAACGCTCCACGGCCTGCGCGTGGGTGGCAAAGACCTCAATGGAGCCGCCCTGATCCACGCTCAGACTGGCAGAAACGACTGCCTTGGGCGCCAGAGCCGTGCGGGCAAAGTTGATCTTGCTGTAGTAGCTGCCCTCCTGACCCAGCTTGCCGTTGAGGTCGGTAGATTCATCGTAAAGGAAGGCGGCGCTGACGTCGATGTTCATGCGGCCCAGGATCAGCCGGGCGTCCTCGGTGGATTGTTCTGCACCGGCTACAACAGGCACGGGGGTCTTCAGTGCCAGGGTGAAGGAATAGGGGGTGGTGCTGTCGGGATCCACGGTCATGGTGATCTTGTAGTCGCCGAAGATCAGGGTCTGCTGGCTGGGCTTGAGGGTATTGAAGGCGTTGAAATCCATGCCGGAGAGCGCCTCGATGCTGTCAACATCGCTCAGAGTGGACATGATGCCGCCGAAGATGAGGCCCATCTGACGGGCGTACTCCGCATCCAGATAGGCGGCGGAAATACCTACGCTGCAGGCATTGGCGTTGCCGTCCGCCTGCACATGCAGGGTGAAAACGCCGGCCCTGACCGTGCAGGTGTTATTCTTTTCATCATACTTCAGCGTGCTGAAATCAACCTCTGCTTCAGCGTTCTGAGCAATGGCACAGACGATGGTGAGGGCGTCGGTGAAGGGAATGCCGTCGGTCAGCGGGCCGATTTTGATGTTCTCTGCCTGGGCGGGAACAGCGGAAAGGAGCATCAGCAGGGACAATAACAAGGCGGTCAGACGGGTCAGCTTGCGCATGGGAGAATCCTCCTGTTGTGTGGAATTGTACGGGTTACAATTTATATTATCATATCACATCTGCCGGAGGTGTGCAAGCATTTCCGGATGCTGCGGAAAAAACATGCCGCAGGGCTTGCAATCTGGCAGAAAGCGGTGTATAATACACCCTGTAATATCTCCGATTGACGGGAAACGGCCCGGTTTCCGCCCTCGCAGAGATCTGCCGGTTGGTGCAAGGCAGAAGGCGGCATTGGGTTTTCCATTCCCGGAGGGGGCTGGCGAGGAGTCGGCGGTGTGCGCACCTTACAGCGCGATCAAGGTGGCCTGCGTTTGGTTTTCGCGGGCAAACTGGGTGGCAACGCGAGCTTCTCGTCCCGGGTGGGAGGGGGGCTGTTTTTGTTTCCAGCCATACTGAACAGAAAAATGGGTCATTGACCCGCAAGGAGGATTATCCCATGCTCGACATCAATCTGCTGCGCACCAACCCCGATGTGGTGCGCGAAAACATGAAGAAGAAGTTCCAGGACCACAAGCTGCCCCTGGTGGACGAAGTCATCGAGATGGACAAGGCCTACCGCGCTGCCATCCAGCAGGCGGACGCGCTGCGCAACCAGATCAAGGTGACCTCCAAGGAAATCGGCGGCCTGATGGGCCGTGCCAAGAAGGGCGATGCCGAAGCAGCCGCTGCTGCCGAGGCCGCGAAGGACAAGGTCGCTGCCTGCAAGGCTGAGCTGGAAGGTCTGGCCGCCAAGGAGGACGAGCTGCAGAAGGAGATCCGTCAGCGCATGCTGGTCATCCCCAACATCATTGACCCTTCCGTGCCGATCGGCCGCGACGACAGCGAAAACGTCGAAGTGCAGCGCTACGGCGAGCCCTTCACCCCTGATTTCGAGGTGCCCTACCATGTGGAAATCATGGAGCGCCTCAGCGGCATTGACCTCGACTCCGCCCGCAAGACCTCCGGCAACGGCTTCTACTACCTCATGGGCGACATTGCCCGCCTGCACAGCGCCATCCTCAGCTATGCCCGCGATTTCATGATCGACCGCGGCTTCACCTACGTCATTCCGCCCTACATGATCCACGGCGACGTGGTCACCGGCGTCATGTCCTTCGCGGAGATGGAGAACATGATGTACAAGATCGAGGGCGAGGATCTGTACCTGATCGGCACCTCCGAGCACTCCATGATCGGCAAGTTCATCGACACCATCCTGGAGGAGAAGCAGCTGCCCCAGACCCTGACCTCCTACAGCCCCTGCTTCCGCAAGGAAGTCGGCGCCCACGGTATCGAGGAGCGCGGCGTGTACCGCATCCACCAGTTCGAGAAGCAGGAGATGATCGTGGTCTGCAAGCCCGAGGAGAGCCCCAAGTGGTTCGACATCCTGTGGCAGAACTCTGTTGACTTCTTCCGCAGCCTGGACATCCCGGTCCGTACCCTGGAGTGCTGCTCCGGCGACCTGGCTGACCTGAAGGTCAAGTCCATCGACGTGGAAGCCTGGTCGCCCCGTCAGCAGAAGTACTTCGAGGTGGGCTCCTGCTCCAACCTGGGCGATGCGCAGGCCCGCCGTCTGCAGATCCGCATCAAGGGCGACGACGGCCGCAAGTACTTCGCCCACACCCTCAACAACACCTGCGTGGCCCCGCCCCGCATGCTGATCGCCTTCCTGGAGAACAACCTGGAAGCCGACGGCCGCGTGCGCATCCCCGAGGCGCTGCGCATGTACATGGGTGGCAAGGAGTATATCGGCTGAGCCGAAATGCTTAATGCTTAATTCGTAATTCTTAAATTGGATAGTGAAAGGCGGTATGCCGGTCTCATAGTGGACTGGCATGCCGCCTTTGGTTTATTTGGTGTTGTCGGCGTGCTCGTAGTACTTGTGGCACAGAATGCAATAGCCGTCATCGCCGTATTGGTGATGACGGGACAGGGGGCCGGAAGTCACGGTGCATACACGGCAGGTTTCGGGAGAAATACAGGTTGCCTCGGTAAAGTCATGTTTGCCCAGGCCGCCGTCGGTGCGTCCGCAGATACGGCAAACCTTCGGGCTGACGCAGGTGGCAGGCTCCCAATCGTGGGTGTGCTGAGCAATGGGATCTGGGAGCGATGGAAGTTCAAAGTGCAGATAGGCGGTTTCCGGGTTATTGCCATCTCGAACATTGATGACCGGGATAGTGAAGTCAAGCTGATCGGACAGCGCGTTTTCCTGGAAGGTAATCATTACGGTCAGGGAACTGTCTTCTTCGCATACCCAATCAATCATATATCCCGCCGTATGGTGAACATTTTCGCTTTCGGTAATGATGATGTAGGGCGGCTGCTCAACGATGATGCCTGCATTTGCTTGTGAGGCGTAATGGTTATGGGCAGGATATGTGCAGCGCATGGCGACGATCTCATTGGGGTCGAGGGATTGGATGTGGTAAGCAACGGAGAGCTTGGCGCCGTCCCAGTGAGCGTCTACCACTCTGACAATCAGTCTGTGACTGGTGTGATAGCTGCGAAGTGGATTCATCACGTAGTGTCGGTCGTAGTCGTTGTCGGTGAGGAAATGCGTTACGCCCCTGTACGTTGCCGCCACCGCCGTACCGGTGAGGGTCAGCAGAAGTAAAGTGACGACGAGCGCCACTGAGAATTTCCGCTTCATTACGGGTCGTTCCTCCTTGTTCATTTTCCGCAGCGTGTCCATGCGCTGCTGGTCGGTCCATTCTAGCTGAGCAAACTCGTGGTCGACCATCTGTTGGAAATCTTTATCCTTCATCTTCGTACCACTCCTTCAGCTCCTCGCGGAGAATATGGTTGGCTTTCTTCAGCCGCTGACGCACCGCTCGCTCGGAAATGCCCAGCGCGGCAGCGACCTCCTTTTGTTTCATGTCCTGGTAGTAGCGCAGCAGGATGACCTCCCGGTACCGGGGAGGCAGCGCCGTGACTGCGCGAATGACGGTATTGTCCGGGTAGGCGAAATCCGCCGCGCGGGGGAGGTCGTCCGCCTCCACATGCCTGTCTATATGGCGGAACCAGGCAATTCTATGGTAGTCACGGCAGACATTGATGGCGATGGCCGTCAGCCAGGTGAGTGCGTCCGCATCGCCTCGGAAGCGATGAAACTGCTGGAAGGCCTTCAGGAAGGTGTCTTGGACGGCGTCCTGCGCGAGGGACGTGTCCCGGAGGTTCATTGCACACAGACGCAGCAGCCGGCTGCCATGCTGAATCATCAGGGTATCGAGGGTTTCCCTTGCATCCATGCTTGAACCTCCTTTCACTTGATTAGACGGAATGGCATGCAAAAAGCGGAACATCTTACAAAAAAGAATATCGCACATTCATCTTGTGTCAAGAAAAATGTATGGGAGCTGGCTTTTCCCCTTGCCGCTCCTTCGCAAAAGTGATATAATCATCATTGGTGGTCTATGACCCTTTGTTTGCGATGGGGTTTTCGCCCCTGTTACGAGATGAAAGCGGGGTGAGAAGGTGTTCGCACAGGTCATTGTGGATATCGTGCATGAAAATGTCGCACGTACCTTCTCGTACCGCATCCCGGAGGGCATGGAGCTCTCCATCGGACAGCGGGTGGAGGTGCCCTTTGCCCGG
>JAFXFR010000145.1 GCA_017513475.1 Clostridia bacterium | reverse complement strand
GGCGTCGGTGTCGGCGTCGGCGTAGGCGTCGGCGTAGGCGTCGGCGTGGGCGTCGGTGTCGGCGTGGGCGTAGGCGTAGGCGTCGGACTCGGCGTCGGCGTCGGTGTCGGACTCGGCGTCGGCGTGGGCGTCGGCGTAGGAATCACCCTGTTTTCAAAGACAAGACTATCCGCATTCGCAGATTTCTTCACCATCAGCGTACCATCGCCATTGTCAGCAATCGTCACGGTCACGGTGTGGATCGTGGTGTCGTAGGTCACGTCCTCGATCTCACCAGGAACCTCGCTTACGGTGTATTCGTAGGTCTTGCCCGCATCAGCCTGCGTGTACCTGAGCGCAGCAAATTTGAAGCTGCCGTCAGCGGCATTTTGCACAGTCTCCAGTACTATGCCTTCGCTATCGGCCAGCGCAAAGCTGAACATGCCACCTTCCAGCTCCTTGCCGGTCAGCGTCTTGCTGCCCGCAAAGGTGACTTCGCCTTCGGCCGCGTAGGTGTTGGTAAAGTCAAGCTCGGTTGCGTTGGAGGACGCGGTCACCGTCAGCGTGCCGTCTCCCCTGTCTGCAACCGTCACCGTCACGGTGTGGGTGGTGGCGTCGATCGTGAGGCCGTTGCCGCCCTCGCCGGTTTCCTTCACCGTGTAGGTGTGAGTACCGATGTCTTCCACCGTGTACCTGATCGTCGGATATGCGATCTTGCCACTCGCGTCGTTCTCAGCCGTCGCGATGACGTTCTCGCCTTCCCGGATTTCGAAGGTGAAGACATCCTTGTCGGTCAGCGCGCGGCCGTCGATGCTCTTCGTGCCAGCAAAGGTGATCTCGACATAATGGACATTGTGGATGACGCTATCGATTCCGTAAGCTGCAGAGGGGCCGTTCACAGCATCATACCCGTTGATGTCGCCGTAGAAGACCTCATAGGGGCTGTCCGCAGGCAGATCCTCCACAACGGACCATTCGACAGCCTCGCCGTTGATATAGCCGGGGAGAGAGAGGCTGATGAGCCACCAGGTCACCTCCTGGAAGTTGATGGACTCCGGCGGGAGCTCAGAAACCTTGCAGTATTCCTTCCAGGTCGCGCCGCCGTCGGTGCTGTACCGGACAGTCACGTACCCGTACAGCGTTTCCTTGTCGAAGCGGTCTGCTACATAACCATCATCATGCCAGCGCTTGCAGAAGCCAAAGCTGATCGTCTCCTGCTTGTTGGCGATGATAGGATCGCCGGAATCGTCGCTGCGTTCCACATTCAGCTTGCCGTCACCCTCAGTGACCACAAACCGGACGGTATGCACCGTGGTATCGTAGTACCAGCCGGCAGGAATGGCTTCCGGCGCATTCTCCTGCAGGGTGAAGGTGTAGGTGCCGGGCTCCGTGAAGGTGAACTTCAGGTAGCCCCATTCCACCAGCGCGTTTGTCGCTTTACTGCCGTTCAGGGTCTTTTCCAGCGTGTAGCCAACCACCTTGCCGTCCTTCGTCACAGGCGTGATGACGGTGGTTTCTTCCTCGCTGGGCGTATTGTCGGCAATGATATACGTGTCCGGCGTATTCGCGTCGGGCGTCAGGCTGAAGGTGAAGGTGTACCCCTCCGCCGGGGGAATGATGATATCGGCAAGTTCCAGCGCCTTGTAGAATTTCAGCTGACCCTCGCCCTGAAGCAGGGTGTTGGTGATGATCAGGCCGCCGGCGGTGTAGGAAGTGGCATAGCCGTCCACCGGATCTTCCTTCACTGTGTAGGCGATTTCCGCGCCGTCTGCCGTATACCTGGGCAGTTCGGTGAAGCTCCAGTCCGTCTCATCGGACATCAGCGTCACAGACTTGTCCGTCTTCACATTGTCCGCATACAGCCAGATGGTGATGCTCTCCGGGCGCTTGCCCAAGGCGTTGTCGTCATCTTCCCAGACCTTGACGCCGGACAAATCGACCGTTTCCAGCTCGTTGACAATGATGCCGCTGTGGGGCACAACCCGCAGACCATTGCTGTCCTCGGTGATCAGATCGCCGGTCGTATCCATGTAGGTGACGGTATAGTTGTCCCCAACGCCGATCTCGGCCACGCCATACTTGATTTCACAGTTGTTCATCAGGACGGGCAGATGGTCAATCAAGATGTCCCAGGTGACCGGCTCGCCCATCTCCGTATATTCCGGCTTCTCCAGCTGCACCTGGTAGCTGCCGGTGTACTCCTTCCAGGGGCCGTAGGTGTCAGCGCCCAGCCACTCTCGGTAGTACAGCCTGAGGGAAAGGGTTTCCTCACCGTTGTACTTCGCCCAGGTCTTGTTCGCGAAGAAGAACGTCTCGCCATAGTAGGAGTTCATGAACCCCATCACCTTGCCCTGGTCGCAATACCTGGTTTCATCAGCCTTCAGGCTGCCGTCCTCCTGCTCCTTCACGACAATCTTCACGATGATCTCTTCAGTCGAGAAAAACCAGCCGTTCGGCGCCCTGTCATACGTCTCGGTGATCTTGAACACATACGTACCGGCCTGCCAGACAGTCAGGTCGAAGGTGGTGAGGATGTACTCCTCAGTCACATCGCCCTTGACGGTGACGGTGAAGGCCTTGTCCACCGGATGACCGTCCCTGAAGGCCAGCATGGTATCGTCATACACACCCACCGGCTCAACGGTAAAGGTGAAGTCCAGAACGGGCATTTCCTCGTCTTCATCGCTGTAATCGTTGACCCACTTGAAGAAGCTGAAGGCCGCTTCGGTCTCCTTGCGGGCATTGACGATCACGCCGTCGGTGCCGTCAGGATGCTTGTCATCCACGCCCGCTTCGATGGTCACGGCATAGACCGTGTCATTCAGCACATAGCCGCCGGGCGCGGCAATCTCCCTGATGTAGAAGGTCTGTTCACCCTCCAGGCCGGTCAGGGACACAACGCCGTCCTCGCCGGAGGTAAGGTTCTCGCCCACCTGGTTCTCGCACGCCTCGTCGGAGTACACGCCGAACACAGCGCCGGCCAGCGCATTGCCGCCGTCATCCTGCTTGGTGAACTTGAAACCGCCGGTCGCGGTATTGGTGAAGGTCAGCGACGCTGCGTTGTCAGAGGTCGTCACGCTCAGCGTACCGTCGTTGTTGTCGATGATCTCCACCGTCACGGTGTGGATCGCCTCGTCGTAGATCACGCCGGCTTCCTCGCCCGCGATCTCCCGGACGGTATACTCGTAGGTGTTGCCGGCGTCAGCCAGCGTGTATTCGATCGCGCTGAAAACGAAGGAGCCGTCCGCTGCGTTCTGCACCGTTTCGATAACATTGTCCTCGCTGTCCCGCAGCTCGAAGCTGAACATGCCGGCTTCCATATTCTTGCCGGTCAGCGTCTTGCTGCCGGAGAACTGCGCGGTCACGATCAGCGGCTCGTTGACGACGGTCAGCTTGCCGCCCTCCAGGGAGAGCAGCGTATATCCGGCATCCGCGGGCAGGGAGACCGTGCCGTCCTCCGCCACGGTGAAGGTCCAGGTGCATTCGTCGCCCAACACGTAGCCGGCGGGGGCCCTGGTTTCCGTCAGGGTATAGACGCCGGGCTTGAGGCCGGTGAATTTGGCCGTACCGGCAAGGCTGTCCGCATCGGGGGCGGCAGTTACGCCATCGGCGTCGGTCAGGGTGAATTGCGCGCCGAAAAGCGCCTCGCCCTGACTGTTCTTCTTGGCGATGCTCACGGCGAAGGGCTCGTTGGTGATCACGTCCTCCGCATAGGTTCCTGCATTGACGATCGTCACGTTGCAGCCCAGGGACATGGCCAGGCTGTCTGCCTCTGCATCGGACACGACCATGCCGTAGGGCACCAGCACATAGCACCACTTCCAGGGCTCCTCGTCCAGCATGTAGCCTTCGGGGGCCTGGATCTCTTCCATCAGGATGATCTTGGCAACATTGACCTTATCCAGGATGGTGATGACGCCGTTCTGGTCCGTGGTGTATTCCACAGCCTCGCCCAGGGGCTGACCGGAGACGTCCACCACCGTCACGGAGAACTTCGCGCCCGGCAGACCCGCAGGGGCGCTCTTGTCCGCGTCGCGGCTGTCGATCTTGATGATGCGGATGCCGACTTCGTCATCTTCGACGCTGAAGCTGCCGCTCTGGTAGGAGGAGTTCACGTCAAAGGTGATCGAAACGGGGCTGATCGTACGGCCCTCCAGGGAGGCCGTGTTCTTCAGGCTCACGTCCTGGGTGCCCACAGGCTTGGTGGTCTTGACCTGATAGGTCAGGCGCAGCGGCACATTGTCCGGCACATCCAGGGTGAAGCTCTTGCCGTCCTCGGCAAAGCTCAGGACATAGGTGTTGGCGGACACGCTGCTGCCCGGAGCCAGGCGGACGCCGGTTTCGGCATTGTAGAGGCGGAAGGTATCCTGCAGGTACAGGAAGACATTCTTTCCCTCGCCCATCATGTCCTGCAGGCGGAGCACGCCGTCGTCGCTCATGGTCAGGCCGTAGGGGTTGATATCGATGGTGTAGGACACCTTGTTGCCGGCAGAAGCCATCCACTTGGCCCGCTTGTCCAGCACAATGTCGCTGACGACCGCATCGCCGCTGGCGAAAGGCGCGCCGTTGGAGTTGCCGTTCCAGGACACAGAGGCGCTGTTGGTCAGGGGGACGGTGACGGTCACCGCCGTGCTGCTGGCCTTATCCAGCGCCCTCTGCAGCGCAGCGTCCTTGAACACGGTATAGTAGCGGACGCCGATATCCGTGCTGGCCCAGGTACCCTTGCCGCCCATCTTGACGGCCCAGTCGCCGCCGGGCTTGACGAAGCTCAGGGTGAAGGTATTCGTCGTCTCGTCAAAGGAGAAGGAGGCATTGAACTGGGGATCGGTCAGGTCGATCACCACGGACTTGGTGGAGTCATTCTTCGCCCAAAGGTAGAAGGCAGTCTTCCAGCCATCGCCCTCCATGCCCTTGAGGGTCATTTCGGCCGGCAGGGTATCCGTGATGGTGATGGTGATGGGATCGGGATGCGTCTTGAACTCATTGGCGCCTATACCCAGCTCCCACAGGACTTCCTTTTCGCCGTCGCCGTCATAGTCATGGTACATGACCTTCTGGCCGTTGACGGTGGAGCCCACGGTCTTGCTGATGGTGCTGAACTCACGGGTGACAAGCGCCGTGGCATCTTCATCCGGCAGCTCCATGCCCGCCACGCTGTAGTCCAGCCAGGCGTCGTTGTTGACGTTCCAGCGCTTGGTGTTGGAGGTCGATCTTTCCGCATTGTGGACATAGCAGGTGATGCCGATGCTGGTGAAGTACTTGGCATTGTGGGGCTTCATCAGCTCCTTGATGGCAGGTACGTTGAATTCAATCACAAAGCCGCCCCTGCCGTCCGTGCCCAGATCGTAATCCGGATGGGTCTTCTTGATGGTAAAGTGGGTGCCGAGGATCAGCCGCTCATGCTTGCCGTTTTGGGCGTACACGTCGATCTCCAGGGGCAGATCCGTCAGCATGCGGTCATGATCGATCCACACCTCGCCGTCGGCAAAGGCGCTGGTGCCGCCGGAGGATCGGGGCTTGTCCACGATGACCATCTTGGTCAGGCTGTCAAAGGGAATCTTGGAGGGATTCTTGATCTCGATCAGCCACTGGGTCACAAAGTCGTTGACGATGTACTTCCACTTCTTGACCAGATCCAGCTTGACGCTTTCGCCCAGCTGAGGCCACTCCTCGCCGGGAATGGGGCCCACGCCGGTCCCGGGGACGGTATCCTGATACTTGATCGTCCAGGCATTGCCCATGGGCGTGAAATCATACGTTTCCTCGGGCACGAGGGTGTAATAGGTCAGCTTGAACTTGCGGGTGCTGGCCTGGGGATCGGAGGACATGCGGCCCGGGTAGAAGGTGAAGGTCTCGTTGCCGTTTGCGTCGGTGCTGAATTGGATGTAATCCGTGCCGTCCTTGTTCCACAGCTTGGCCAGGGAAACCGGCGTACCGGTGGTCACATCCCAGATATCAAAGGAGGTGGAGCCATTGGCCAGCAGCACCTGGCCGCCCTTCATGGTGTCGGTGATGACGGTATCGACATTGGGCACACCCCAGCCGAAGGTCACATCCCAGCGGATGAGCTTGCCCCGTACGCCTTCCTTGTCATAGATGATGTAGTTGCCGGAGCTGTCCATCTCGATGGCGCCGCGCTTGATAAAGGAATCCGGGCCGTAAATGGTGCCGGTGATCTCCTTGGTGCTCTCGTTGACATGGGTATCCCCGTCCACCGCATCCAGGACAGCCTTGTTCTTGATCTGCGCGGTGGCGCCGGCGGTGGTGTTGGTGCCCACCTTCAGCTGCGCCGCCTCGGTCAGGGACGTCACCGTGTCCGTCACCTTGACGGGCACCTTGAAGTAATACGCGCCGGGAGGGAGGATTTCGCCGTCCTCGGCAGACAGGGTGATGCTGCGGTTCACGCCGCTGATGGGGGCGATCACGGTGGCCTTCACCGGAGACAGCTCCGGCAGACCATTGGCCGCCGCCTTGCTCCAGAAGCCCTCGGCGGTGTTCACGCCCATCAGCGTCACGGGCAGCTTGTCCGTATGCACGGCGTTGGCGATGATCTGATCCACCACGGTGAAGGTGGTGAACTCCTCGCGGGTGTAGACCACGACGTAGTAATCCACAAAATAGTCGCTGCCGCTGCGGTAAACGATGGAGTGCTGATGCTGGTTGACGATGCACTTGTCCACCTTGAAGCGGTTGGAGATCTCATTGTTCCAGGCAATGGCAGCCTGGGCGGTCAGGGGGGATTCAACGCCGTTCACCTTCAGGGAGGCGTCGTTTTCCAGCAGCTCGACGGTGTTGTACTTATCATACCCGGAAAGCTTGGCCTGGGCTGCGTCAGCATCCACCTGCATGGTATAGGTGAGGGTGTAGGTGCCCTTCTTGAGCACGGATGCGCCGCCAACGGTGAAGAGATTCGCCGTATCGTAGTTCTGCACGGAAGCTGTCAGGCCAGTCACGGGGCCGGTCAGCACGGGCGTGCCGATGATGTCGCCGGTCAGGGCGCTGTTGCTGGCAGCGATCACATCCCGCAGGGTCAGCTTGGCGGAATAGCGCTCCGCATCCGCCGCGCCGGTGATGTTCATGTCCTGGTCCAGAGTGAAAGTGACGGTGTAGTCCACCTCATACCGACCGTCGCGGTACATGGGGGCAGAGGCCGCCTTGGTCAGGTCATACCCGGTTCTGAACTGCAGGGGGAAGTCCTGGCCCGCAGCACGGAAGGTCACCCGGCCGTCATCGGGCTTGTTCTGCACGCTCAGAACGCCCGCGAAGCCCAGCTCCGCCGCCTCCACCACCGTGTTGTTCCCTGCGCCGGCAACCCATTCGTCGTCAAAGCGCAGATGCACCTTTCCGTCCTCGATCCACCAGCGGAACAGCGGCTTGCCGTCGTATTCCGCCACGTTATCGAAGTCCTCCGGATAGATCTCCGTGGGATATGCGCCCTCGATATGACCGGTGAAGTCCAGGTCCACGATCAGATCCACCGGGCTGTTGGTCTTCAGGAAGGCAACCAGCGCCTGGGAATTGAACTCGGACATCCGCAGCCGGAAGAAGACATTCTGCCCGTTCTCCACATAGCCCGGCAGCGGCGTACCGCTGGCGTCCGCAGCCAGCTGGACAGTCAGCCTGGCATAGTCATCCAGTTCGGCCTCCGTCGCCGCCTGTGCATGCAGGCAGGGCGCCGCGCACGCAAACAGCACTGCCAGTACAACCAGCAGCCGCGTCATCCGGAGCAGAGCGTCTTTCATCTTGTGAATCATATCATGGATCCTTTCATCGTCCATCGGGCGGAACGAAGGGGGGGGAATATCGCTGAAGGCGTAGTCAACCTACTCTAACTTACATATTGTACCATATCCCTCAGCGGCTGTCCATATCTCGTGCAAATACCGTCACTATGCGTCAAAACCGCTTGTGGTTTTTAGCTATTTCCCCAACCAGATTCAACACAACATTTCCAGGCGCTGCGGAGCAAGAAAAAAGAGGCTTTCGCCCCTTTGCTCAAATCTCCTCGCTCTCCTGCAGCATCCAATCCACATACAATCCATACCCCTGCGTGGGGTCTGACACAAACACATGGGTGTGTCGATGATACCAATTTATTATGTGGCTTCAGGAATCTCCTGAATATAGGTTGTATCGCCCCATACATACCAAAAATGCTGATTATCGACAAATCCCATTTGTGATGTAGATCTCCCCGTATGGGAATAAATACAATGGCAAATCACACCATCCTCCCGCCTCATCAGCATGATGGACGTAAAGAAATCCAACAGCATCCAGGCGCCATCCGGTGACAGAAAGGCCCTATGAGGCCCCTTCGGAGGAAATTGGACAATGCAGAACATGCCGCCGCCATCTGATGTTGATTGTATCTGCGGACAGACGCAGGTTTCTCTGATCTGCCCATTTCCATCCAGCAGCAAAATACTGTCTTCGGTCGTGAGGGTGTACAAGTCCTGCTCCTGCGTATACACCAAGTCATGGAGCGTCGGCACATTCGGTAATCGCACCACTTTTTCGACCGTCTGGTCTTTGATGACCACAGCATAATCTGCCTGTCCGGCTTTGCATTGGAACCAATGCGAGTTATCTTTGCCGTTGTAGACCACGCTACTGCAGACAACATGTACCGGGTGTGATGAATCCCTCCATTCTGCCGGAACCTGCCATATCATTTCTTCCCTGCTTTCAAGGAAGTCCCAGCAGCGGATCGCATCCTGGAAAAAGTAAAGCAACTGGTTGTGCAGCGTAAAAGCAAAAGCTCCGTTCATATCACACTGGCGTTTTCTGGCAACGGTCTGCTTCGTGGACGCATCGATAATCGCAACCGTATGCCTGAAGGTTTCTGTCGCTACGTATTTCTCGTCCATTGACAGGATTGTGTGGTAAACTCCACCCATGATCGGAATCTCGTCCGTTTGGATCGCTACCCTGTCAGCGTCAATTCCAAACCTCAGCAGCTTCTTTCCGTTCAGCGCATAATAATGGTCGCCGAAGAAAGCCACTGCCGCCTTCTTGAATTTTTCGGGTTTCAGAGCAATCTTGGCAGCAGACTTCGGCTCAATGATCTCATCCCGATACCAGATCTGTTCCGAAGGATAGAATTTACCGCATATGCTGCAGCGGAAGCCTTCTTTCTCTCTGACCAGATTTCGCTGCAACAGATATGCCGTCTGATTCTTGCCGTTGTCCAGGTCTTTCTCGAGTTGCGCCTTCTGCTCTTGCGAAAGGCAGCAATACAGAAAATGCTGCGTGATAAAGTGATGCGTCAGTGCCACTTGCAATACCTCTCTTTCAGCAATTATTCTTCCGTCATCTGGGATGTTCTAATTGGAGTATAGTCAAAAGCAGTTTTCCCGTCAAGCGAAAACGGCGGGAACAGCATCAAACTGTCCCCGCCTCCTGCAGCATCCAATCCACAAACAGCCCATACCCCTGCGTGGGGTCTGACACAAACACATGCGTCACCGCGCCAACGATCCGGCCGTCCTGGATGATGGGGCTGCCGCTCATCCCCTGCACGATGCCGCCGGTGGCGTCCAGGAGGCGCTCGTCCGTGATGCGGATCACCATGCTCTTGGGGGCCGGGGCATTCTGCTGGTTCACGCGGGTGATTTCAATGGCGTACTCATGAACGCCCGTGCCGTCCACAGAGGACAGGATGCTCGCCGGGCCCGTGTGCACCCCGGAACGCAGGCCGATGGGCAGGCCCTGGGGATACAGCGGATTCGCCGCGGGCGCGTCCAATGCGCCGTAGATGCCCAGCACACTGTTGCGGCGGATATCTCCCAGCACCTCGCCCTCCCGAAGGAAGCTGCCCTTCAGCTCCCCCGGAGTCCCTCTTTGCCCCTTCTGTACCGCGACGATCTCCGCCCGCAGCACCTGCCCCTCCGAGACAGTCAGCACCGCACCAGTGTCTCCGTCGGTGATGGCATGTCCCAGAGCGGCATAGCGCCCTGTATCCGGATCGTAGAAGGACAGCGTGCCCACCCCAGCGGTGGAATCCCGCACCCATGCGCCCAGGCGGACGGTTCCCGTACCTTCATCCTGATGGGGCGTAAGGAGGCAGGTGCGCTTCTCGCCGCCGCGGCTGTAGGTAATGGGTACGGGCTTCCTGCCGGACTTGTTCAGCAGAAGCGTCAGGCCTTCCGCAGTGGTGACGGCTTCGCCCCCGACGGCGGTGATCACATCCCCAGCCTGGAGGCCCGCCGCTTTCGCCGGACTGACGCCCTCCGCGGCCTCTCCGATGCCAACGATCAGCACGCCCTCCGTGCGCATGGCGATCCCCAGGGCCTGTCCGCCGGGAATGAGCCGCTTTTCCTCGCTGACCTTCACCTGCACTTTTTTCAGCGGGATTCCCAGCAGGCTCACGCACATCTCCGATGCGCCGCAGCTTTGCCCGGTGACCTCGCTGAGCCTTTCATCTGCCGAGGATGTGACCGATACCGCATCGCCTTCCAGCGTCAGCCCGCCCAGATCGAGGGAGAGCATCTGTCCCTGGGTGAGCGCCAGGGTATCCGGCAGCTGCCGCAGCGCCGTCTGCATGGGCGAGAACCAGCTCATTCCCAGCAGGAACACCGCTACCAGGCAGGCCGACTTACGCAATGTTGAGGGCTTCTTCATACAAAAAACCTCCCGTTCTGCCCGGTAGTTTGGCCGGACTTGGCGGGAGGTATGTTGCTATTTTTTGTTGTTTTCGGCTTGTCCCGGCGCGCTTACTTCTTTTCGATCGCAGCGATCCGCTCAGACAGCGGGGGATGGCTGTACTCCAGCACCACCAACGCCCTGGAGGGCGCCAGGTTGGAGAAATTCTCCTTGGCCAGCTGCTTCAGGCCGCCGATCAGCGCTTCGCCGTAGCCTTCCTTGACGGCCTGGGCGTCGGCGCGGTACTCGGCGTGGCGGGAGTAAGCGTTCATCGCCATGCCCGTCAGCGGCTGGATCAGGCCCAGCAGACCGCCCAGCAGCACAAACGCGAAGCCGTAGTTCACTGCTGCAAACCCGAAGGCCTCGTGCATGGCGGGCTCGCGGACCGTCAGCCACACGGCGACGGCCATCAGCAGCAGGTTGCCCAGATTCATGATCTGCTGCTTGAGCACGTCCTTGTGCAGGCCATGGCCCAGCTCGTGGGCGAACACCGCGACGATCTCGTCCGTGGACATGGCGTTGATCAGGTTGTCAAACAGCACGATGCTCTTCAGCTTGCCAAAGCCGGTGAAGTAAGCGTTCAGCTTGGTGGTACGGCGGGAGGCGTCCATGACCTCGATGGCCTTGACCTGGTAGCCGTGCTTTTCCAGCAGGGCCATCAATTTGTCCTTCAGCTCGCCGTCCTCCAGGGGGACAAACTTGTTGCCCAGGCGGCTGAACACCGGCCCGTACAGGAAGGAGATGCCCAGCGTCAGCAGGAACACGGCGCCGGCAAAGAGCAGGATGACCCAATCGCCCATGGCGGTATGCAGCCAGGCCAGCAGGCTCAGCAGCAGCACGCTCAACACCATTTCGATGATGAAGCCGCGGATCTGGTCGATCACGAAGGTTTTGACGGTGGTCTTGTTGAAGCCGTACTTCTGCTCGATGACCATGGTGTCAACCCAGCTGAAGCCCAGGAACACCAGCGTTTCCACCAGCGTCTGCGCGAGCACCACGCCCAGCATCTGCATGAACACGCCCTGGGGGAAGATGCTTGCCGCGGCCGCATGGAAATTGCAGGCCAGCAGCGCCATCGTCAGCGCCCAGGATACCACCGTGCGCAGGATGGTCAGGCGGGACTTCTCGCCGTGGTAAGCGCGCCACTTCTGGTAGGTCTCGTTGTCGTAGACGTCAGCCACATTGGCAGGCGTGGGGTTGGACGCACTGCGGTATTGCACCAGATTCAGGATCATGGTATAGAGGTGCGTCAGGGTAAAGAGAATGAGGAAGAGCCACTTGTAATTCATGTCTGCAACTCCTTTGCTTCTGCGATCACGGCACGGATGGCCTGTTCCACCGTACCTCTCCGGACTTCCGCCCGGTTACCTGACAATTGAAGGGGAATGTGCCGCACGCCCATTTGGGAGGCCACGCCCACATACACCGTTCCGGCGGGAGGATCACTCTCCCCACCCGGGGAGGCCATGCCCGTCGCGCTGACGGCTATGTCCACGCCCAGACGGGCACGTGCTCCTGCCGCCATTGCTTCGGCCACCGGAGCGCTGACCACGCCGTATCGCTCGATGAGGGAAGCATCTACGCCGGCCAGGAGGGGCTTGGTATCCGTCTGATAGGTAATCAGGCCGCCCCGCACCACCTTCGACGCACCGGGCACATCCACCAATGCGGCACAAATCATGCCGCCGGTGAGGCTCTCGCAGGTGCCGACGGTCCAGCGGCGCTCCTTGAGGGCCGCAACGGCCTCCTGGGCGATCTTCAGCATGGGCAGGACTCCTTTCCAGAGGGGACATCGCAATTATTATACCACACTTTTCCATGAATGTCAATAGCGAACGCAAACTTTTGTTCGCATAATTTCGCAAAACCCCTTGACAAATGCGAACATATGTGCTATAATAGCATCATGATCCCCCGCGGATGGGGGGTAAGGGGGGCAAATCACAGATCTGCATATTTGACAGATCAAATCGAAGGTTGGATCAAAGCACATCCTTCCTCCGATCTGCTAAAGACCTGATAAGACCTGAACAGATCTGCCCATCGCATCAAGAGCGCCGGGCCCGCACCTTGACAACTGCAAACGCCAAAACAAAAACCGCCCTCCTCCAGGGAGAACGGTACAAAGAACCTTGTTTGAGTCATGACAAGTCTACAGCCCGCGCGATAGCGAGCGCGGACAACAGCCCCAGCCCCACGCGGGTATAGCCAAACCGAAGGCGCTCAACTCCATCGCGAGCCGCCCGCCGGGGCAGCCCGGCAATGCCAGTTGCAGATCATCTGCCCTCAGTGGCCCTGACCACCCGCTCGTGCATGATGACCATCAGCAGCAGGATGGCCGTCATGTATGCGGGGTAGAGCCCCACGGAGATGTGATCGGCCAGCAGACCAAAGAGCGGCGGCATCAGGGTCGTACCCAGGTAGGCGCTGGCCATCTGCACCCCGATGAACGCCTGGGATTTCTCCCGGCCAAAGCGGATGGGCGTCGCATGGATGATGCAGGGATAGGTCGGTGCACAGCCCATCCCCAGGATGATCAGACCTGCCATGGCAGCGATCTTCCCCAGGGGGATCAGCAGCGTCAGCACGCCCACGCCCATGATCACGAAGCCTGCCCGGGTCAGTGCGGTATCGGAGAAGCGCTCGGCAATGAAGCCGTTCAGGGCGCGTCCGGCAGTGATGCCGATGTAGAACAGGCTCGCGCAGGCAGCGGCAGTCTCCTTGTCCAGGCCGTGGTGGAACACCAGGTAGGAGGAAGCCCAGATGCCGGCAGTGGACTCCAGGGCGCAGTAGCAGAAGAACGTGACCATGATCTCCCTGGCTCCCTTGAGACGGATCAGCTCGGAGATGGGCATCGGGCGGACGTCTTCCTGTTTTTCTTCCGCCTGGGAGGTTCCGGAGCGCCCCCTCCACATCGGCAGGGAAAGCACGATCACCGCCGTCAGCACCAGCTGCATGACGCCCACCACCCGGTAGCCCAGGGGCCAGTTGGCGGAATTGCCCGTCAACGCCCAGCCCATGATGGAGGGCCCGATGGAGCATCCCACGCCCCACATGCAGTGCAGCCAGCTCATGTGCCGGTTGGAGTAGTGCAGGGCAACATAGTTGTTCAGGGCCGCATCCACGCTGCCGGCGCCCAGGCCGTAGGGGATGGCAAAGAGGAGGAGCATCCAGTACCGGTTGGAAATGGAGAAGCCCAGCAATGCCAGGGCCGTCAGGGATACGGAGAGCGCCGTCACCCTGCCCGCACCCAGCTTCAGCGTCAGCCGGTCGGACAGCAGCGCGGATACCACCGTCCCCATCGCGATCACAAAGGTCACGACGCCCGCCCAGGACAGGGGGACGTTCATCTGGGCATGCATCACCGGCCAGGCGGAGCCCAGCAGGGCGTCCGGCAGACCCAGGCTGATAAAGGCGGCGTAGATCACCGCAAGCAGCAGCGAAATCATGGGGGAAACCTCCCGCTTTGGTAGTCAAGGGGATTGTAGCATAAGTCCGGGGAATCTTCAAGCAGGACTTTCGTCCTCATCTTCTGCGGGCGAGTCGTCGTCAGGGGCCGCTTCCTCAGTCTGGCCGGCAGCGTCAGCCTCCGCATCCAGCCCCATATCGATCACCAGCGGCTCCTCGCCCTCCAGCGCGGCCACGACGGTTTCTTCCGCCGCGGATTCCGGCGCAGGGGCCGGCTCCTCTGCTGGAGGGATCGGCGTTCGGGCTGCGCGCTCAGCAACTGCCTCATCCGAGAGGATCGTCACCTTCGTCCTGGGCGAGGGGACACAGATCGCCCACACGACCGGCAGTGCACCCAGACACAGCATCCCCAGGAATCCGCCCTTGAAGAGCCAGGGCTCATCCAGCGTGACCTCAAACAGGGTGGATTGCAGCCAGGGCTCCCGCAGGGGGCGGAAGAGTTCCTCCACCGGCAGCCACGCCACCAGGGCGCAGCCCACCAGGGTACAGAGGGCCTCCGGCGCATTGCCTGCGCCAAGCCCGGCGAAGGCCGTGGTCGGCGTAAAGCCGCACACCCCCGCCGATATTCCGAAAACCAGCCCGCCCAGCAGCACTCCCGGAGACAGGGGCAGCACCGACACCGTATCCACATCGATGACCGCCAGCCACATCAGCAGCGCCGTCATCAGGACGCCCCAGCCCAGAGCAGTCAGGCAGGTCCGGAGTGGCAGCGACCGCCGCAGCCCCAGGGCGTCGCGCAGACCGGCAGATCGGGTCAGCCTCCCCCAGTGCAGGATCAGGCCCGCGAGGAGTCCCAGCAGGCCCGGAATCAGATATGTGCTCATACGCGCCTCCCCATGATACGTACCGCCGCGAAGCCGCCGGCAAGCGCCGTCAGGGCGAAGCCCCAGGCTCCGGCAGAGCCGGTCAGAAAGGCACTGAACAGCCTTCCCTCCCCTGCCAGCGCAACGGCCAGAGACAATCCGCATCCCCCGAGGAACGCCCGCAGGCAGCGCTGCCAGGTGGTCGCCTGGGCTGGCTTTGCCCCCTTGCGGAGCCGGGCAGGCAGCGCCCCCAGGAAGGCTCCTGCCGTCACCGCACCCGCAAAGGCCACCGCCCGCCGATCAAACCGGAATGCCGCCAGACAATCGGTGAAGCCCATCAAAACAAGGCCTGCCGCGATCACCGCAGCAAGCCAGAATCCACGCCACAAGGGGTGGGAACGCATACCATCACCTCGCACCCGGCCATTGCCCGGCAAAACCGGGAATTGGCTGTACGGCGTCAGCGCAAACGCCGATCACCGCCAGTCGGGCTTTCCCCGACCTCAGGCACAGGATGCCCCGCGAAATAAGAAATTATGAATTGACCGCCGTCTCCGCGCACAGCGCAATGGCGCGCGCCGCCTCCTCCGAGCTGACCGTCCCGGCGCCCGGCACATGCACAAACAGCCCTCTGTGGCCGTATTCCTCCTCCGCGGACAGCAGCGCAAAGTACACATCGTTGCACACATACGCCCCGGCAGAGAGGCTCAGGGCGCAGGGGATCTCCGCCGTCTGCACCGCGTCAATCATGGCATGGATGGGCAGACGGGTCATGAAGGCTGCAGGGCCGTCAGGGTCGATGGGTTCGCCGCGGCAGACCCGTCCTGCGTTGTCCGGGATGCGGGCGCAGCGATAATTGATCGCCGCCAGCTCGGGCGTGACAGCCTTGCGATCTCCGGCCACGCCGCAGCAGATGACGATCTCCGGGCGGAGCCGCTCGATGGCTTCGCGCAGCAATCCGGCCGCTTCCCCGTACACCACGGGCAGCAGCAAGCGGTGAACCTCATGCCCGGCGATCCGGTCAGGCACACGGCAGACGGCCTCCCAGGACGGATTCACGCCGGCCCCGTCGAAGGGTTCAAAGCCGGTAAGAAGGATGGACATGACTGGCACCTCCGCTGCAAAGAAAGAGTCGGGAAAGCGTCTTGGCGCTCTCCCGATGAAGGATTACCACAGGGGCTTTTCCGCCGCCTCAGCCGAAGCGAAGGGGCCGGGCAGGACGCCCACGCCGCGGGTATTGCCCAGATAGTCGCGGTCAAAGACGATCTCACTGCCGTCGGGGCTCTCGAAGCGCTGCTCCGGCTCGAAGGCCCTGCCGAGGATGTCGCTGTTCACCATGCCGGCACGGTAGGCTGCGATCAGCTCGTACACATTGGTCTTCAGCACAGGCGCGCCGTCCTGTTCGGTGAGTTCCACGGTGGGCATGTCGTCCAGGACGAGGCAGTCGTTCTCATGCTTCCAGGGCTTTGCGCCGCCCAGGTACACATTGCCCTTGCTCCACACGGGCAGGTGGCTCTCATGATACTGCTCCAGCTTGCGCATGTCGGGACGAGCCACGTCCAGGTCGAACCAGCTGATCCACTCGTCGTAGGTGGGGTACTCGTCGAACTGCCAGGTGCCGCAGATGCGCTCGTGCGCGCCGGGCTCGCCCTTGCGGGGATCGGGATTCGTGTCGATGCCCTGCACGAAAATGTTGTTGTAGAAGCGGTCGTCGCCGTGGAGGAAGTGCATGAAGCCGGCGACCTCGGTGCGGTGACGGATGTGGTAGGGCGTGTAGCGCCTGCCGGTGCCGCCGCCCACGAAGGTGAAGGTGCCCATCATCAGGTTATGCACCATGGCCACGCCCTGGGTCGCGATGCGAAGGCTCACGCGGGAAGCAGGATGTTGTTGTCGATGAGCGTGGGGCCGTGGGAGACCTCGACGAAGATGTCCTGGCTTTCCATGCCGCCCTCGGCCCAGGTGCAGTCATCGGGGCGCTGGTTGTCGTGCAGCAGGTTCTGGCTGATGCGGGTGCCCTGGGCCTGCCAGTCGCACCAGATGCCCATGGTGCAGTGGTGGATGTGGTTGCGGCGCATG
>JAFXFR010000144.1 GCA_017513475.1 Clostridia bacterium | reverse complement strand
TGACAAGTCAGATGATGCAAGCCTTTTTGAAAGACACTCTTATAATTTTTCCATTGCCGTATATGATTTAGATACGAACATATTATACTATTTTGAATTTGACACTTAATTGTTTGACAAATTCCAATTTATCGAGCAGCCACAGATCACAGGAGGGCGCAATTATACGCACCGTTCCTGTGCATTGCGTTTATTGGGCCACATAAGCAAACGAGCATCCAAACACGGATGCTCGTTTGTTCGTTGCTGGATAAATTGATCCTTATGAAACCTCCCGCCAGGGGGAGCCTTTTTCATCAGCGGGACTTGTGGAAAATCAGGCGCTCGTAACGCTCCACATCGCAGTTGCGAACCATGATCTCCAGCTCCTCATCGCCCATGACGGTGTTGCGGCCCTGGGCGTAAAGCTCGGCCACCTGCTCGCGGACGGCCACCACCAGCGGATCGGTCTTGGCGATGACGTGATGATCCTTGAGGCGGAAGTAGCTGTTGAGCCAGTGGGCCACGCCGGCCAGGCCGGAGGTGGCGTCCACCGCCACCAGCGCGGGACGGTTGAGGATCGTCTTGGTGTCGAAGATGTTGTAGATCTCCTCGTCCTTGAGGAGGCCGTCGGCGTGGATGCCGGCGCGGGTGACGTTGAAGTGACGGCCCACGAAGGGCTGACGGGGGCTGATCTCCAGGCCGATCTCCCGCTCCATGTAGTCCGCCATTTCGGTAATGGCGGTCAGATCCATGCCGTCGGTGGTACCGCGAAGGGACGCGTACTCGATCGCCATGGCCTCCAGGGGGCAGTTGCCGGTGCGCTCGCCGATGCCGAGGATGGAGCAGTTGATGGAGGAGCAGCCGTAGAGCCAGGCTGCATCCGCATTGGCCACGACCTTGTGGAAGTCGTTGTGACCGTGCCACTCCAGCTGCGCGGAGGGGATGCGGGCGTAGTGGTGCAGACCGTAGATGATGCCGGGTACGCTGCGGGGTGTGGCGGCGCCGCCGAAGGGCACGCCGTAGCCCATGGTGTCACAGGCGCGGATCTTGATCGGGATGCCGGATTCGTTGGAGAGCTTCATCAGCTCCTCGGCGAAGGGCAGCACGAAGCCGTAGAAATCCGCACGGGTGATGTCCTCGAAGTGGCAGCGGGGCTTGATGCCGCGGGACAGCGCCGCCTTTACGATGCCCAGGTACTTATCCATCGCCTGGCGGCGGGTCAGGTGCATCTTCTTGAAAATGTGGTAGTCCGAGCAGGACACGAGGATGCCGGTCTCGGCGATGCCCTCGTTCTTGACCAGTTCGAAGTCCTTCTCGTTGGCGCGGATCCAGGTGGTGATCTCGGGGAACTTCAGGCCCAGATCCTGACAGGCATGCAGCGCCGCCTTGTCCTTCTCGGTATAGACGAAGAACTCCGACTGGCGCACCAGGCCCTTGGGGCCGCCCAGGCGGTTGATCAGCTTGAACAGATGCACGATCTGATCCACCGTGAAGGGGCTGACGGACTGCTGACCGTCACGGAAGGTGGTGTCGGTCATCCAGATTTCCTCGGGCATATCCATCGGCACGGTACGCATGTTGAAGGGCACCTTCGGGATGGACTGATAATCAAAGATATCGCGATAAAGGTTGGGTTCCTCCACGTCCTGTAGCTCGTACTGGTAGCGCGCCTGCATGAGAAGGTTTTTATTGCTGTTGAACTCGAGCATGGGAAAGGGGCCTCCTTTCGGATAAGATTCCGCTGCATGGGCGGGCAAAGTGCCTTGCCCTCTTCTATCGATAAAGGCAAGTCGTAGCCCGCGCGATGAGCGCGCGGACGGTAAACGCCAGGCAAAGACCCAAGCAGCACGCGGCAGGTCTATGCTGAAACAGCTGACTCAATCGCGGGAAAACGGGGTCGAAGACCCCTTACCAGGGCGCGTCGGTCAGCTCGTTGATGAAGGCCTCGATGCGGTTGAGGCCCTCCATGCAGTGCTCCATGGAGCAGGCGTAGCTCAGTCGGCAGAAGCCCTCGGCCTCAAAGGCGATGCCGGGCACGACAGCCACATGCTTTTCCGCCAGCAGCAGCTGGGCAAAAGTGTTGGACGTTTCGATCACGCGGCCGTTGTAGCTCTTGCCGAAGATGTTCTTGATGTTCATCATGATGTAGAACGCACCCTTGGGCTTACGGCAGGAAAGGCCGGGGATCTTGTTGATGCGCTCCACCATGGCGTCGCGGCGGGCCTGGAATTCGGCCACCATGGGCTTGATGCACTCGTCGCCGCTCTCCAGAGCCTTCATGGCGGCGTACTGGGCGATGGCGTTGGCATTGGAGGTCGCGTGGGACTGGAAGGAGGTCATGGCCTTGATCTCCTGCAGAGGGCCGGCCACATAGCCGATGCGCCAGCCGGTCATCGCGTAGGCCTTGGACATGCCGTTGACCACGAAGGTCTGATTCTTGATGTCCTCGGAGATGTTGGCGATGGAGAAATGCTTCTCGCCGTCGTAGATCAGCTTCTCGTAGATCTCATCGGACACGACGTAGAAGGGGTGGCTCACCGCCAGATCCGCCACGAACTCCAGCATCTCCTTGGGCCAGATACTGCCGTTGGGGTTGGAGGGGCTGGTGATCACCATCGCCTTGGTGCGGCGGGTGACGCGGGAAGCGATGTCCTTCTTGGTCGGGATGAAATTGGTGGCTTCGTCGGTGGGAATATATACGGGCACGCCGCCGGCCATGCGCACCATCTCCGGGTAGGAGACCCAGCAGGGCGTGGGAATGAGCACCTCATCGCCGGGATCGATAATGGCCTGGAAGATGTTGTACAGGCTGTGCTTGGCGCCGGAGGACACGACGATGTCCTGGGGCTTGTAATACAGGTCGTTGTCGCGCTCCAGCTTGTCGCAGATGGCCTTGCGCAGCTCGAAGGTGCCGGAGGCGGGGGTGTAGCGGGTCAGGCCCAGGTCAAGGGCCTCCTTGGCCGCATCAGCGATGTGCTGGGGGGTGGGGAAATCCGGCTCGCCCGCACCAAAGCCGATCACATCCACGCCGCGGGCCTTCATTTCCTTGGCGCGCGCGTCGATCGCCAGCGTGGGAGAGGGAGCAATGGCCTGACAGCGATGGGAAACTGCGAGAGACATATCGGATTCCTCCTGCATAAACACTTGATCATTCCTGCATAATCCGGCGCAGCATGCCGGATAAACCTGTGCAGCATCGTCACATGAACATTCCACATTATACCGTCCATCGCCCTCAAAATCAATAGCAAATGCAGAAAAAATGCAATTCTACCGTGATAATCCTGCAAAAATACCCGGACGGAATCGGCACGAAACCCTTTTCCGCCCGGGTATATATGCATCTTGTCAGACATTATCCGTCATTTCAGGCAGTTGCTTCCTGCTCAGGGGCAGGGATCGGGCCTACGGCGTACTCCTGGTAGAAGGCGGCCTTGGCGCAGGTCGTGTACAGGGTCAGGAACAGGGCCGCAAACAGGCCCAGCGCCATGCCCAGCACGGGACCCAGAAGTCCCTCCAGCAGGCCGCGGGCGTACATCAGCAGCAGCTCCCAGCCGATAAAGGACAGCTCCAGCGAGAACAGCTCCAGCTTGCGGGTCTTCATCACCTCGCAGGAGCGGCGGATGCAGGCGCGGATGGGCGTGGTCGGATCATCCGCCATGATGCACTCCGACATGGCGTAGCGGTACCACGCGCGGATACCCAGCACCAGCATCAGCACCATACCGGTAATCATCGTAAAGGAGGCGATCGATTCCGGCACCACACGGCTCAGAAGAATCACCGCCAGGCCGGGCAGCAGCCACAGGAAGAGCAGCAGCCCCTGCAGCAGTTCCAGCCCCAGGATGCGCAGGATGTACCCGAACCGGCTCAGCGCGATGGCAGCCGTGAATTCCTGCTTGCGCAGCGCATGCAGCGCCGCGTTGATCAGCCCCAGGGTCAGCACCGGCACGATGAGGATCTCCATCACCGTCAGGCCCAGAAGGATCGGGCCCTTTTCCCGGACGAAGGTCAGCATATCCTTGTTGAAATCATCGTTCCAGGCAGTCAGATCCGCAGCCAGCGCCAGGGGATTGAAATCCTTCTGGACCACCGGCGAGGTCTCGGTGATGCCGTACTTCTCGGCGATCTGCATGAAGCGGTTGCTGTAGGTTTCAATGATGGCGTCCGTGGTCGCGCCGGTCAGCGTGATGGTCGTGGAGCTGATCAGGGTAGGCAGCGCAGCGATCAGCGCCACCACGATCAGCACCGACATCATGGGCTTCATCGCCATGCGGGCGCGGCGGCGGAATTCAAAGGAGGGAACAAGCGTATTCATGGTCATCTTCCTTTCACAGACGGGCATTTACTCCTGCGCGGAATGCTCTGCCTTTTCGGCAGCCTTTCGCTCCTTGCGTTTCCGGATGGCATTCTTCGCTTTGGCGTACCAGCCCTTCAGCACCGCGAGGGTCTTCTGGTCGCCCGGGAACAGCCAGCGCAGCAGCGCAATGGCGATGGCGAAGGTGACGAGCTTCTCCGGGGATACAGGCAGCCACAGGAACGCCAGATACGCACCCGAAACGGCTACCATCCAGTTGATCTCGCAGATCGTACCCACCGCGAACATCACATACGACCAGCCGTTGGTGATCATCCAGCCGATGAGCAAGCATACCAGCAGCCGCGGATTGGCGATGAACTGCCAGGTCTTTTTGAGGTTGTGCTTCAGCTTTTCGCCGGTCAGGTTGTCCTTGAGTTTGGCAAGCAATTCTTTCATTTCACATTACCGGGGCATCGAAAGGGCCGCGCGGCCATTGCCCGTGAGGGTCAGTGCGGGAGAAGCGGCGGGGACGTACAAACTCTCGCCCTTTGCCAGCTTGCGGCAGCCGCCCTGCCAGGCGAGGGTCAATTCGCCCTCCAGCACCGTCAGCAGGCCAAAGTGGTTGATGGCAGGGACCGCCTGCGACCCGGCCACATTGATCAGATCCAGGGTGAAGTAGGTCTCGTCCAGCACGCGGGCGACGGGGGCGTTCCCGGCAGGGATGGGATCCAGGGTGAAGTCCAGGTCGGTCACGTCGATGGCCTTGTCGATGTGCAGCTCGCGGCGGTTGCCGTTCTTGTCCACACGATCCCAGTCGTAGAAGCGATAAGTCACGTCGGAGGACTGCTGGATCTCATACAGCATGATGCCCGCGCCGATGGCGTGCACGCAGCCCGCGGGAATGAAGCACACGTCGCCGGGCTTTACGTCCACCTTGCGCAGGAGCTTTTCGACGGCAGCGCCGGCCTCACAGGCTGTACGCAGCTCCGCCAGGGTGGTGCCGTTCTTGATGCCGTACACCAGCTGGCTGCCCTCCGGCGCGTCCAGGATGAGCCATGCTTCAGTTTTGCCCAGCTTGCCGTTTTCCACACGGCCCGCGTAGGAATCGTCCGGGTGCACCTGCACGGAAAGGGATTCCGCCGCATCGATGAACTTCAGCAGCAGGGGGAAGGTCTCCCCGGCGTACTTGCCCGCGAAGGGCGCGCCGTACTTCGCGATCAGCTCAGGGAGCTTCACGCCGGTATCGTCGGTGGATTCCAGCCCGGGGATGCAGCTCACCTCCAGGCTCTCGCCGGTGGGCACCTCCGCGATGGGCTTGCCGTACACCGTACGCAGCTTTTCGCCGCCCCAGGGGGTCAGCTTGCCGCCGCGGAAGGCGGGGTGCATCGTCAGGGGGAGCAGGGGGCACTCCGCCGTCAGGGGCAGCTCGTAGCAGTAGAAGGGCTGCTCCCGGTGGAAGAAGCGCACCTCTCCCGCCTTGCGCATGCCGAGGGCCCCGTAGAGCTTCTGGGCGTTGGCGTTGGGGGCGTAGGTGTCGATACGCAGGGTATCACAGCCATGTGAACGCAGTATGTCGCACACATCGGCGATGATCTTTTTGCCCAGGCCCTTGCCCTGCTGATCGGGCGCGATGGCCAGGCGGTGGAACGCACCGGGCTTCACGCCGAAGAGCCAGTTCACGTCCGCATATTCGGGGTCGAAGTTGGTGTCGACAGTCACGGCGCACAGGAGCGCATCGCCCTCCCTGGCGACGTAGAGCGTGCCTGCTTCAAGGCTCTTCTGCAGGAAGGCCTCGGTGGGATAATCGCCCCAGACCCACTGGTCGTTGCCGGCAGCGTTCATCGCCGCGCAGACGGACTGGTACAGGGCGCAGATGGGGGTGAAATCAGCCTGAGTGGCTTTGATCAGCATGATGGAGAGTCCTCCTTATCGGTCGCTGGTATACATGGCATACAGCCCGGCGTAGATGCCGCCCTTTTCGATCAGGGTCTTGTGGTCGCCCATTTCCTCTACGCCGTTCTCGGTCAGCACCCAGATCACGTCCGCGCCCTTGATGGTGGTCAGGCGGTGGGCGATGGTGAAGACAGTGCGGCCCTTGGCGAGCATTTCGAGGCTCTGCTGGACGATGTGCTCGCTCTCGTTGTCCAGGGCGGAGGTAGCTTCGTCCAGGATGAGGATGGGCGGGTTCTTCAGGAACACGCGGGCGATGGAAATGCGCTGCTTCTGGCC
>JAFXFR010000143.1 GCA_017513475.1 Clostridia bacterium | reverse complement strand
TGCTTCGGCCTGTGTGAGGCTGGCCCCGTCTGTATCGTGTACCCCGAAGGTTCCTTCTATGCCCATGTGACTCCTGAAAACGTCACCAAGATCGTGGACGAGCACCTGATCAAGGGCCGCATCGTCAAGGAGCTGCTGTACAAGGGCTCCATGGAGGAGGACCAGAAGACCGTCAAGTCCCTGGACAAGGTGGACTTCTACAAGAAGCAGAAGCGCGTTGCCCTGCGCAACTGCGGCGTCATCGACCCCGAGAACATCGAGGAGTACATCGCCTTTGACGGCTATGCCGCCCTGGGCAAGGTGCTGACCGAGATGAGCCGTGATGACGTGATCCAGACCATTCTGGATTCCGGTCTGCGCGGCCGTAGCGGCGGCGGCTTCCCCACCGGTCAGAAGTGGAAGTTCGCCAAGAACTCCGTGTCCGACAAGAAGTACGTCTGCTGCAACGCTGACGAGGGCGACCCCGGCGCGTTCATGGACCGCTCCATCCTGGAAGGCGATCCCCACGCCGTCATCGAGGCCATGGCCATCGCTGCCTACGCCATCGGCGCTGATCAGGGCTATGTCTACTGCCGCGCTGAGTACCCCATCGCCGTCAAGCGTCTGCAGATTGCCATCAAGCAGGCCCGTGAGTACGGTCTGCTGGGCAAGAACATCTTCGGCACCGACTTCTCCTTCGATATGGACGTCCGTCTGGGCGCCGGCGCTTTCGTCTGCGGCGAGGAAACCGCTCTGATGAACTCCATTGAGGGCATGCGCGGCGAGCCCCGTCCCCGTCCTCCGTTCCCCGCGGTGAAGGGTCTGTTCGGCCAGCCCACCATCCTGAACAACGTTGAGACCTACGCCAACGTGCCCCAGATCATCAACAAGGGCGCTGACTGGTTCTGCACCATGGGCACCGAGAAGTCCAAGGGCACCAAGGTCTTCGCGCTGGGCGGCAAGATCAACAACACCGGCCTGGTGGAAGTTCCCATGGGTACCACCCTGCGCGAGGTCATCTATGACATCGGCGGCGGCTGCCCCAACGGCAAGAAGTTCAAGGCGGCCCAGACCGGCGGTCCTTCCGGCGGCTGCATCCCCGCTTCCGAGCTGGACATCGAAATCGACTACGACAACCTGACGGCCATCGGCTCCATGATGGGCTCCGGCGGCATGATCGTTATGGACGAAGACAACTGTATGGTTGACATCGCCCGTTTCTTCCTGGACTTCACCGTGGACGAGAGCTGCGGCAAGTGCGCGCCCTGCCGTATCGGCACCAAGCGCATGCTGGAGATCCTGGAGCGCATTGTGGAAGGCAAGGGCCAGGACGGCGACATCGAGAAGCTGGAAGAGCTGGCGCAGTCCATCAAGACCACCGCTCTGTGCGGCCTGGGCCAGACTGCTCCCAACCCCGTTCTGTCCACGCTGAAGTACTACCGCCACGAGTACGAGGCTCACATCTACGAGCATCGCTGCCCCGCCGGTCAGTGCAAGGCGCTGCTGAACTACAAGATCGATCCCAACAAGTGTAAGGGCTGCACCCTGTGTGCCCGTAACTGCCCCGCCAACTGCATCAGCGGCAAGGTGCGCGAGGCCCACGTGATCGACAACTCCAAGTGCCTCAAGTGCGGCGCCTGTATGGAGAAGTGTAAGTTCGGCGCCATCACCAAGGGCTGATCATACCGGAAGGAGATAAATTGACATGGATATGCTTAACGTTACGATTGATGGCGTGAAGGTCAGCGTTCCTGCCGGTACCACCGTCCTGGAAGCTGCCCGTAAGGCCAACATCCATATTCCCACCCTGTGCTACCTCAAGGACATCAACCAGATCGGCGCCTGCCGTATGTGTGTGGTGGACGTGGGTGCCCGCGCCCTGGCCGCTGCCTGCGTGATGCCCGTTTCCGAGGGCATGGTCGTCAAGACCAACACCCCCGCTGTCCGCGCGGCCCGCAAGTCCGTGCTGGAGCTGATCCTGTCCAACCACAAGCGTGAGTGCCTGTCCTGCGTCCGCAGCCAGAACTGCGAGCTGCAGAAGCTGGCCGTCGAGCTGGGCGCGGATGAGAAGCGCTTCGAGGGCTCCAACATCGAGTACCCCCTGGACACCTTCTCTCCCTCCATCGTGCGCGATCCCAACAAGTGCATCCTGTGCCGCCGCTGCCTGGCTGCCTGCCGTCAGGTGCAGCAGATCGGCGCCATCGGTGCGGTTGAGCGCGGCTTCAAGACCCAGATCGCTCCCGCCTTCAACAAGAACATCCTGGAGACCAACTGCATCTTCTGCGGTCAGTGCATCAACGCCTGCCCCGTCGGCGCCCTGAAGGAAAAGGACGACACCGACAAGGTTTGGGCTGCCATCAACGATCCGGAGAAGATCGTGGTCGTGCAGCCCGCTCCCGCCGTCCGCGTTGCTCTGGGCGAAGAGTTCGGCATGCCCATCGGCACCCGCGTGACCGGCAAGATGACTCAGGCTCTGAAGCGCCTGGGCTTCGACAAGATCTTCGATACCGACTTCGCTGCTGACCTGACCATCATGGAAGAGGCCACCGAGCTGGTCGACCGCATCAAGAACGGCGGCGCCCTGCCCATGTTCACCTCCTGCTCTCCCGGATGGATCAAGTACTGCGAGCACAACTTCCCCGAGCTGATCCCCAACCTGTCCTCCTGCAAGTCTCCCATGCAGATGGAAGGCGCCATCATCAAGTCCTACTGGGCTGAGAAGGCCGGCGTGGATCCCGAGAAGATCGTGGTCGTGGCTGTGATGCCCTGCACCTCCAAGAAGTTCGAGGCCTCCCGTCCCGAGATGGCCCTGAACGGCATGCGCACTGTGGATATCTCCATCACCACCCGTGAGCTGGCCCGCATGATCAAGTCTGCCGGCATCCAGTTCGCCCAGCTGCCCGACGAAGAGTGCTTCGACGAGCTGGTGGCGGAGTCCACCGGTGCTGCTCCCATCTTCGGCGCCACCGGCGGCGTGATGGAAGCTGCCCTGCGTACCGCTGCTGACTGGCTGGAGGGCCGCAAGGTCGAGAACGTGGAGTACAAGGCTCTGCGCGGCATCGAGGGCGTGAAGGAAGCCGAGGTCACCGTCGGCGGCCTGAACCTGAAGGTTGCCATCGCCAACTCCACCGGCGCGGCCAAGAAGCTGATCAAGAAGATCCAGGCTGGCGAGGCCACCTACCACTTCGTTGAGGTCATGGCCTGCCCCGGCGGCTGTGTCAACGGCGGCGGCCAGCCCATCGTGGATGCTTCCACCCGTATGGACGTCGATCCCCGCGTGGCCCGCGCTGCTGGCCTGTACGCCGAGGACGAGGCGAAGACCATCCGCAAGTCCCACGAGAACCCCGACATCATCAAGGTGTACGAGGAGTACCTGGGCAAGCCCGGCAGCCACAAGGCTCACGACCTGCTGCACACCACCTACACCGCTCGCTGAGCATGAATTCCCGGGGCTCCGCCGTCTATGGACTGCGGAGCCCTTTTCGCCATCTGCCATGAAGGGAGGACGCCCATGCTGCCGCATCTCGCGATCCTG
>JAFXFR010000142.1 GCA_017513475.1 Clostridia bacterium | reverse complement strand
GATACCGGCGGACGCGTCGATCGTTTCAAGAAGCGTTTCGGCCTCCAGTAAGGCTTATCATAAAGTCATTACGAAGGCTCATCGCTTCCGATCAGATGAGATTGCAGTTAACAGACCGTCATCGGCGGTCTGTTTTCTTTTATTGACACTTCCTTTGATCGTTGTATAATATAAATATAGAAAGCAGTCATTCTGCCCCTATCGCAAAACTACATAGAAAGGATGTCAGCAGTCATGAAGAAAATGCTTCTCACCGGTTTCTTCGCCCTCGTTTTCGTTTTTCTTGCATCAAGTGCGCTGGCCGAGCCGCTGTGTCCACTCTGCGGCGAGCCTGCAACAGGGCGGTTTGGCCTCTTGTCCGGCGGTAAAGATGTACATGCGCCCTACTGCACCAACTGCAATGCCATTGTGAATAACCCCAGCCTTTTCGTCGAATGCACCCCTTTGGAGAACTCAGCCACCTGCACTACGCCTGCACGTTGCTCCATCTGCGGCAAGTATATGTATTCCAGCAGCGAAAAAGATCCGAATGCGCACAATATGGACTTGTGGTACTCCAATGCCGATGGCACGCACACCCGTATCTGTCGCCAGGGCTGCGGCCTTGCAGAAACCGAGAGTTGCTCCGGCGGCACCGCTACCTGTGCCCAGCCCGCTATCTGTACGGTCTGTCATTCGTTCTACGGCAAGGCTCTGAGCGAGCACAGCAATATGTCGGATTGGCGCCTCTACGATAGCACGCAGCACAGCCGCTACTGCAAAGACTGCAGGATATATGAGGAGTACGCCAACCACACCAGCAGCACGACTGTCTGTGGAACATTGCCGACCTGCGATATCTGCGGCGAGACATACGGCATCAGTACTGCCACGGTGCACTGGTATCTCGACTGGGCCTCCAACGGAGACGGCACTCACTCTGCCCGCTGCCGCCGCACCAGCTGCGGCTATGAGCGAACCGTGCCCTGCGAATCCTTCATTTTGCAGCAGGATGATGCCAGCCTCGCCATCTGCCCCGTCTGCGGCGACGCTGGTGAGAAGGGCTTTGACACCATCGCCGGAGCATCTGCGGCAACGAACGCCCTGCCAATCTTGGGCGAGGTGGTCATCCGTGGGCTTGAGGCGCCGGTTGACGGCGCGCTGTACGCCTTCACCGTGGCCTGGGAGGTTGGCGGCAGGACAATGCCCTTCCCCACTGGCACTGTTGTCTCCCTGCCCGTGACAGCCGAAGGCTTTACCCTCCAGCACACAGGCGATTCCCCGGCGGACGTTCCCTTCACACTGGAAAACGGCGTCCTTACCTTCGCCACTGACGATGCCGGAATATTTTTTCTCCTCCCAGCACAGCAATGACCAATTGACAGGGCGTTCATCGCGCCCTGCTTTTTTGTACCAGAATCAAGGTTTTTGCCCCGTTTCAGCAGGGATTCAGGGTGTTATATAGAATAATAGATAGTTGGTGGAGTGTATCCTCCGCCATCGCATATGCATGATACGCACTCCGGTGCAGAAAGAAGGTACCTGTTATGTCTGAAGTGAAGAGCTGCCCCCGCGTGGATATCGGCGGTCAGGCGGTTATGGAGGGCGTGATGATGAAGGCCCCCGACGCTATCGCCATCACCGTCCGCCGTCCCGACGGCACCATGGTCGTCCAGCGCCAGGAGTACACCCCCGCCTCCAAGAAGCACAAGTGGATGGGCTGGCCCATTATCCGCGGCGTGGTCAATATGGGCACCATGCTGTCCCAGGGTATGTCCACCCTGGAAGAATCCATGAAGATGCTGGGCGAGGAATACGAGGAAGAACCCAGCAAGTTCGAGAAGTGGCTGGCTGAGAAGCTGGGCAAGAACATTGACAAGGTCGTCATGGCGGTGGCCATCGTGCTGGCAGTCGTCATGGCAGTGGGCCTGTTCTTCGGCATCCCCGCCGGTGTGGAATGGATCACCGGCAAGCTGATCGGCTTCAACGCAGCCCAGGTCGCAGAAGTTGTCGAAGGCGCAGAGGCTGCCGCACAGTCTGCTGATTCCTGGAAGGGCGTCCTCGTCACCGTCGTGGGCGGTTTGACGAAGGTCGCCATCCTGATCGCGTACATGGCCCTGTGCGGCAAGGTGCCGGACGTTCGCCGTACCTTCCAGTACCACGGCGCAGAGCACAAGACCGTCTACTGCAACGAAAACGATCTTCCCTTGACCCCCGAGAACGCAGCCCCCTTCACCACGCTGCATCCCCGCTGCGGTACAGCGTTCATGTTGATCGTCATGGTCATCAGCATGGTGCTGTTCCTGTTTGTGGGCCGCGATATTTCCGCGTTCCTGCCGCGTTTCCTGCTGCATCTGGCGCTGCTGCCTGTGGTGGCGGGCGTCAGCTACGAGGTCCTCAAGGGCCTGGCCCACAAGGACAACAAGTTTACCCGCATCGCCCGCTGGCCCGGATTGCAGATGCAGCGCCTGACCACCAAGGAGCCCACCATGGAGATGCTGGAGGTCGCCATCGTGTCCATGAACGTGGCGCTCCACGGCATGCCCAAGAACGCCCCCCTCACCGAGGAGGGCTGGGCTATCCTGACGGACTACAAGCAGTCCGAGGCAGGCTATGAATTCCCCGTGGAAGAGACTGCGGAGGCCGCCGAGTGACTCCCCGCGAGCTGCTGCGGCTGATGGCTGCAGAGCTGCGCGACGCCGGCGTTCCCGACGCGGAGGTCGACGCCTCGCTGCTGCTGAGCCATATCACCGGACAAAACCCCATGAACCTGCGGCTGGACAGCTGGTCGCAGGTTTCTTTGGCTGACGAGGAAAAACTGCGGGCCCTGTGCGAAAAGCGCAAGACCCGCACGCCGCTGCAGTATTTGACCGGCATGCAGAGCTTCCTTGGCCGCGACTTTTATGTGGATGAGCGGGTGCTTATCCCCCGCCCGGAGACAGAGCTGCTGGCCGAGCGGGCTATCGCCGCCCTGCGGATGCAGCCCTCTCCCGCTGCGCTGGACATGTGCTGTGGCAGCGGCTGTCTGGCGGTGTCGATGGCGCTGGGCGTGCCGAAGGCTGACGTGCATGCGGCGGATCTCTCCGAAGGCGCGCTGGCGGTCACAAAGCTCAACGCTGAGCGGCTGCACGCAAAGATGACGCTCCATCAGGGCGACCTGTTCGGCAGCATCCCGGAGAGCATGCGGTTCGACGTGATCGTCTCCAACCCGCCCTACATTCCGGCGGCAGACTGCCTGGAATTGCAGGAGGAAGTCCGCCGCGAGCCCCTCATGGCGCTGGACGGCGGCGCGGACGGCTACGATTTCTACCGGCGCATTGCAGCGGAGGCCCCCCGTTTCCTCAAGGACGGCGGCGTGCTGCTGCTGGAAGTCGGCTTTGATCAGGCTCAGGGCGTGATGGCCCTGTGCCGCGAAGCCGGATTCCGCGAGGTCATGGCCCATGAGGATTATCAGCACATTGACCGCATGGTCGAAGCGAGGCTGTAATGTTTGACAAGTTTGAGTGGATCGCCTCCCGGTACGAGGAGCTCTCCGAAGCCATCGTGCAGCCGGAGGTCATCGCGGACACGGCAAAGTATCAGGCGTACCTGAAGGAACGGGCCAACCTGGAGCCGCAGCTGGACGCATGGCGGCGGTATCAGTCCCTGCTGGACGGCATCGCCCAGGCGCAGGAGATGCTCGCCGATCCCGATCTGGCCGGCATGGCCCGGGAGGAGCTGGACGCGCTGCTTCCCCAGAAGCCCCTTCTGGAGCAGGAGCTGCGCATTCTCCTTCTCCCCCGCGACCCGGACGATGACCACAACGTCATCATCGAAGTCCGCGGCGGCGCGGGCGGCGAGGAAAGCTGCCTGTTCGCGGCGGATCTGGTACGCATGTACAGCCGCTACGCCGAGCGGCACGGCTTCCGCGTGGAGCCGGTCTACACCCAGGACACCGAGCTGGGCGGCGTGAAGGAGTGCGTGTTCTCCATCGTGGGCAGCGGCGCCTTCGCCCGCATGAAGTTCGAAAGCGGCGTTCACCGGGTGCAGCGCATCCCCGTCACCGAGGCCAACGGCAAGCGGCAGACCTCCACCTGCACGGTGGCGGTGCTCCCCGAAGCCGACGAGGTGGACATCGACATCGACCCCAAGGATCTGCGCATCGATACCTACCGCGCCAGCGGCCACGGCGGTCAGCACATCAACAAGACCGACAGCGCCGTGCGCATCACCCACCTGCCCACAGGCACCGTTGCCGCCTGCCAGAGCGAGCGCAGCCAGATCCAGAACCGCGCCCGGGCCATGCAGGTGCTGCGCGCCCAGCTGATGGCGCAAAAGCGCGAGGCCGCCGACGCTGCCTACGCCGAGAACCGCCGCGTTCAGGTGGGAACCGGCGACCGCTCCGAGCGCATCCGCACCTACAATTTCCACGAGGGACGCGTGACCGATCACCGCATCGGCCTGACCCTCTACGCCATCAATGACATCATGGACGGCGACCTGGACGAGATCATCGACGCGCTCAAGGCCGAGGAACAGGCCGCCAAGCTGCGCAGCCTCACATAAAGAAGGTATACTTATGAAAACCCAACTTCTCCCTGCAACGGATGAATCCCTGGCCCTGGCGGCCCGCCTTTTCGAAGAAGGCCAGCTGGTGGCCTTCCCCACCGAGACGGTGTACGGCCTGGGCGCCCATGCCCTTGACCGGAAGGCCGTGCTGGGCATTTTTGCGGCGAAGGGCCGTCCGGCGGATAATCCGCTGATCGTGCACATCCACGACCGCAGCCAGCTGGAGGGCATCTGCGAGGTGAATGACCTCGCCCTGCGCCTGATGGACGCCTTTTGGCCCGGCCCGCTGACGATCATCCTGCCCCGCAAGGCCGCCGTGCCCGACGAGGTCACTGCAAAGCTGGACACCGTGGCGGTACGCATGCCCTCCCATCCGGTGGCGATGGCCCTGCTGAAAGCCTGCAATCTGCCCATCGCGGCCCCCAGTGCGAATCGCTCCGGCAAGCCCAGTCCGACCAGCGCAAAGCATGTCTTTGACGACATGGACGGCCGCATTCCGCTGATCATCGACGGCGGCGAAAGCGACGTTGGCCTGGAATCCACCGTGATTTCCCTCGTGGGCGAGAAGCCCTGCATCCTGCGGCCCGGCGGGGTCACCAAGGCCATGCTGGAGGAAGTCATCGGCCCGGTCGACCTGGCCGGCAGCATCCTCCGCCCGCTGGAAAAGGGCGAAAAGGCCCTCTCCCCCGGCATGATGTACAAGCACTACTCCCCCGACGGCCAGGTGACGCTCATTGAGGGTGAGGAATCCGCCGTGGTGGAAGCCCTGCGCCGCCTCTACGCCCACGCGGACAGCGAAGGCCACCGCGCCTGCGTGATGTGCTTCACCGAGCATGTGGAGGCACTCGCAGACTGCCATCCCCACGACATTGGCCCCAAGGGCGACCCGTCCGAGGTAGCTCACCGGCTCTTCGCGACCCTGCGCGACCTGGATGACGAGAAGATGGACGTGATCTTCTCCGAGGTCGTACCGCCGGAGGGTGTTGGCCTGGCGGTCATGAACCGTCTTGGACGGGCTGCGGCCTTCAGGACGGTCAATGCGGAGGAAATCATCCGCATTTGACAGATACAGGAGTTTTCTATGGAATGGTTCAACCCCTTTGGGCTGGTTTTCATGCTGGCGATCATGATCCCCAACATCATCTATGCCGCTCGGCATCCCGAAGGCTTTGTCAACAAATGGAACTGCAAAGCCGCTGAACTCATTGAGCAGATCGGTCGTTACTGCTGCTTTGCGCTGATGATTTTCAACATCCCCGGCACTTGGTTCGGGTGGTGGTCCGACGAGGCCTTTGCCGGATACCTCATCGTCAACACGGTGCTGGTACTCCTTTATGTCCTGGCATGGGTCATCGGCTTCGGCAAACAGCCGATGCTTCGGGCTGTGGTGCTGTCGGTTCTGCCGTCGCTGGTGTTTTTGTTCAGCGCCATCATGAGCCGTTCCGTACTGCTCGGCTTGTCCGCCCTGCTGTTTGCCCCGTCGCACATCCTGATTTCCTGCAAGAATGCCTCGTTTGAAAAATAATGCAGCAAATATTGCAAAAATCATGAAAAGGCATTATTTCCCCCTTGACGAACGCTGTCGGATATGATAGTATATGTCCCGCAAACTGAATACCTTATCACGAGTGGCAGAGGGAAGGGCCCGATGAAGCCACGGCAGCCCGCGAAAGCGAAGGTGCCAAATCCCACAGAGGACGCACACCTCGCCCCTTTCAAAGAAGGGACGAAGTCCCCTGGCAGATAAGGACGATCAAACGTGATCTACCCGGCTGTTTTGTGTGCAAGACAGTCGGTTTTCTTTTTGAGGCACACGCCTCGTTTCGACCTGCGAAAGGAGAATTACCATGCGCAAGCTCTTCACTTCCGAATCCGTCACCGAAGGCCATCCCGATAAACTCTGCGACCAGGTGTCCGACGCTGTTCTGGACGCGATGCTCGCTCAGGATCCCATGTCCCGCGTTGCCTGCGAAACCTGCGCCACCACCGGCATGGTGATGGTTATGGGCGAGATCACCACCACCGCGAAGGTGGACATCCCCGCCATCGTCCGCGAGGTCGTGCTGGACATCGGCTACAATTCTTCCGAACTGTGCTTCGACGGCAACACCTGCGCGGTGCTGACCGCCGTGCACGCTCAGAGCCCCGATATCGCCATGGGCGTTGACGCGGCGCTGGAAACCCGCGAGGAGGATCAGAACGAGACCG
>JAFXFR010000141.1 GCA_017513475.1 Clostridia bacterium | reverse complement strand
TCCGGCGCTTACTCCAGCACCCTGGACAGCATCTACTCCAGCTACCGCAGCGGCAACACCCGTGCGGACAATGTGAACCAGCAGATCGCCAACGGTACCTACCGCACCTTTGAGGTGCTGTACGTCATCGCGCAGATCCTGGACACCACCGGCGCTTACTCCAGCACCCTGGACAGCATCTACTCCAGCTACCGCAGCGGCAACACCCGTGCGGACAATGTCTACCAGCAGATCGCCAACGGTACTTACCGTTCCTTTGAGGCGGCCTATGTGATCGCGAAGATCCTGGATAAGTCCGGCGCTTACTCCAGCACCCTGGACAGCATCTATTCCAGCTACCGCAGCGGCAATACCCGCGCGGATAATGTGAACCAACAGATCGCCAACGGTACCTACCGCACCTTTGAAGCCCTGTACGTGATCGCCCAGATCTACGATCGCTGATCCTTCAACACAAAACGGCTGCCGCATCCTGAGTGCGGCAGCCGTTTTTGATTATCGCGGGCAGATTCTCACCGCATCATGCGGTCACGACCTCCACGCCCAGTCCCTCCTGATCGCGGAATTGCTGTACTTGCCAGGGCCTTGCAACCACCACATCAATGCGCAGGTTCTGCACCGCGTCCTTGAGATCGGCCCAATCGGTCACCGGCAGCACCCGATCCACGCAGCGCAGGGCCCGCAGGGATTCCCGGCGCGCTTCGAATTTTGCGGCGTCGCCGTCATCCACCAGGGCAACGGCCAGCCAGGTGCCTTGCTCCTTGGCAGCCTTCAGCCAGGAGATCTCCTCCGCCGTCAGCATGGGGAAGGTGCCTCCCACCAGCACGCGGCGGCTCTCGCCGTGCATGCGCCGGCGCTGAAGGGCGCTCTCGAAACGCACGTTCATTTCGCTCTGCTTGACCTCGCTGGTCTTGTCGCGGGTCATGAGGGCCACACCCAGCTCAGCGGGGGTGATCTTCCCCGTCACCACAGCGTTGACGCCGGCCACGATGGGCATTTCCACCTGATAGCGTTCGGCCAGCTGCATCGCGGCAGGCAGGGCATGGATGCCCTCCACCACCATGCCGACCTCACGGATGGCCTCCTCCGGGGACTTGCCCTGACCGATCAGCATGCCGCAGCGGTTATTGCGGCTGTGCACGGAGGTGGCGGTAACGATCAGGTCACCAATGCCGGCCAGGCCATAGAAGGTCTGCTCGGAGCAACCCATGGCCAGGCCCAGACGGACGATCTCCGCCATGCCGCGGGTGATCAGCAGCGCCTTGGCGTTGTCGCCGTTGCCCAGGCCCGCGGAGATGCCCGCTGCCAGCGCCATGATGTTCTTCAGTGCGCCGCAGAGCTCCACGCCCAGCACGTCGGCATTGGTGTAGGTACGCATGCAGGTATCCATGAATGTGTCCTGCACTGCCTCCGCCACATCCATGTCCGTGCAGGCGGAAACGATGGCGGTGGGCATATCCAGTGCGACCTCCTCGGCATGGGTGGGGCCGGAAAGCGCCACCAGCTTCACATGCTCGTGCTTTCCGTCCTTGCACAGCTCGTCCCGGATGACCTCGGTCATGGTGAGGAGGCTGTCCGGCTCGATGCCCTTGGCCACGTCAACGATGATCTGCCCGTCGGGGATGTACGCTGCCGCCAGCTCCGCCGTGGAGCGCACGAACACCGACGGCACTGCAAAGAGCAGAATGTCCTTGTCCATGCAGACAGCCTGAATATCGCTGGTAAAGAGGATGTCCTCACTGATAGCCAGGCCCGGCAGATTGGGATGCACGCGGTTGCTGTTCAGGGAGTCGACCTCCTGCTGGAACTTCGACCACACAGTGACGCGGTGTCCGTTGCGCTGCAGCAGCCGCGCCAGAGCCACGCCCCAGGTGCCGGCGCCCAGAATGCCGATGGTTTTGGTGTTTCTCATATATCAAACCTCTTGTTCGTGTCGTGAAGGAGGGAGGGCCACAGGATAGATTCGCCGTGCCGGTGCAGAACACCTTTTTCCCGGCAAACAGGACTTACAGCCCTGCCAGCAGCAGCGGCACACCCGAGATCAGCAGCATTGCGCCGATGATGATGCGCATGGTGCGGGCATTCATGCGGCTGCTCAGGCGGATGCCCAGGAACAATCCCGCCCCCATGAAGGGCAGCAGCATCGCCGCGTTGATGAGGCTGGCAGTAGTCAGCAGTCCGGTCACGCTGTATGCCACGATGCGGAATGCATTCTCCACCGTGAAAATGACGGACATGGTGCCCTTGTAGGTCATATCGTCCGTGGTGACGCGGGAAAGGTAGGCTGCCAGCAGCGCGCCCACGCCGAACATGCCGCACAGCACGCCTGCGGAAATACCCAGCGCAAGCATCAATGCAGGGTGGGCCGCCTTGCCCGGCTTTCCCCGAAGCTCGCGCCACAGCTGCTCCACCGAGAGCAGGATCAGCACCACACCGAAGACCATCTTCATTGCGGTCACGTCCACATTTTTCAGCAGCAGCACCCCCAGGATGTCGCCGATGAGCACCATACACAGGGGCGCAACGGCCAGCTTCCAGTTGATGTGCTTGCGGTAAACCCAGGTCACCACCAGGTTGGTGGGAATGCACAGCAGCAGCTCCACCGGAGTGATCTCCGCATTTGTACGGGTATAGGACATGGCTGAGGTCACCACCAGCGTATTGCCGATGCCCGCCACACCCTTGACAAAGTAGCCGACCAGTACGGCCAGCATCCACAGGGGCATATCCATTGCGTTTTTCCTTCCGATCTGAGGTCGCGCCCGGCCCAACCAATGCTCGTTGCAGGCAATGAGCAAGTATGGTCCGCGCCTGACTTTACGCCTGGGAACGGCCGATATCAAAGTACATACATTCGTCGCTTGCCCGGTAGCCAAGGACCTCGTAGAGCTTTCGGCCCAGGTCGGTAGCATCCAGGGTGATCTCCGTCACACCGCGGGCTTCTGCCTCGGCGTGCAGGGCGAGGATCAGCTGCTTCGCCACGCCCTGCCGGCGATAGCCCTCGGCAACGTAGACATTCATGAGGTGCGCGCGGCGGCCCGTGGGATGTCCCGGCGTGGGGATGCACCGCTTGTAGCACAGCGTCGCACAGCCAATGGTGATATCTCCGTCACAGGCCAGCAGCGTGGTCTGGTCGGCATGACGGAGGAAGTCGCACGTCTGGTCAACAAATTCCGTCGGGAACACATGGGATCTCGGCAGATGATTCACCGTACGCAGGCAGTCCAGACGGATGCGGATGGTCTCCTCCTCATTGGAAGAGTCCGCCCGGACGATGGCGATCCCGCCCACTTCCTCCATGACGCAGTACGAATCAAAGTACTGCTCCTGGAAGTGCACTGCGCCCATGATCTCATCTTCCGTGAAGACCATGCCGTCGGGCGCCAGCACCCACTTGGTTTCAATGTCGTCCCGGCGGTGAATGACCGCGATGCGCCGCCCGGTGAAGGCTTCCACGGGCACGTCCACGCCGAGGACGTAGGCATCCTGCCAGTCGCCGTCGGGCGCAGGAACCCCCACTACCTCGCCGTAATTGACCCGGTAGATCAGATCAGGGTGTTTGGGATGGGCGGAGCCAAGGGGGCGGTCTATTCGGGCAGTAATGCGCATGGCTTTACCTCACAGGCATTCTTGTTCGATGGCGCGGGCCACATCCAGCGTGACGGGCACGTAGGCGCGGGCCAGCAGACGCTGCTGATTCCCGATGGTGCTGACCGCAAAAGCCTCCACGTCGGCCTGGGTCGCGCCGTAGGCAGACATGGGCTTGCGGGGCAGAATGCGTTCCAGCAGATCCGCCAGGGCATTCAGGCCGTCGTCAGCATGGAGGATATCACAAAGCAACGCCTCCAGCTTCGTCAGCTTGCCGCCACCTTCGCTATTTACCTTGTAATACCGCAGCACCGGCAGGAAATACTGGTAGCAGCTCTCGCCGTGCGGGACATGATACTTGCCGCCGATGGCAAAGCTCAGCGCATGCACCGGGCCGCAGCCGGCATTGCCAAAGGCCACGCCCGCGTTCGTCGCCGCACGGAGGAACTGCCCGTTCAGGGCGCTGCGGCAGGAGGGATCCTCCGCAATCGCTGCAAAGCCGGTCAGGATCTCCCGCATGGCCGCTTCACCGAAGACGTCCGTCATAGGCGTAGCCAATGGGGACAGGTAGCTCTCCACGGCGTGGATCAGCGCATCGATGGCGCTGCAGGCGAAAACATGGTAGGGCAGCGTCTCCATCAGCTGTGGGATCAGCACGGCATGAGCCGGATAGAGCGCATCGCCCACCAGACCATGCTTGGTGCCCAGAGGCGCGCGGAAAATGACGGAAATATTCGTCACCTCGCTGCCGGTACCGCAGGTGGTAGGCAGCGCGATCAGCTCATGTACGCGGGCAAGGCTGCCCATATTGCGATAGAGCTCGTTGCAGTCCCGGGTGCCGTGGGGGGCGACGGAAAGCACCTTTGCCATGTCCATGATGGCGCCGCCGCCGATGGCGATGATGCGTTCCACACCCGTTTCAGCATGGATGCAGTCGCGCTCCCGGAGGATGGCGTTGACCATATCGTCGGTGGGCTCGGCAGTGCCGTACTTCTCCCGGCAGATGACAGGGCAGTCCAGACCGGCGAGGTACTTGCCGTAGCGGGCATTGGTCAGGATCAGGTCATGCCTGCCCAGGCGGAAATCTGCCGCAAAAGCAGCAATATCAGCGTATTCATGAATCGCAGGCACCACTTGCAGAAGCTTCATCGGCACATTTTCCTCCATTTGTCTTGCCTATATGATACCACCGATAGCGCAGAATGGCAAGCATTGGTCATCCAAACCCGGAAAACACCGGAAAGACTTGCGTTTCCCCGGATGATATGGTATATTGGTCGGGACATTTTCTGAAGAAAAGAGGCTCACGACCTTGCCTAATTTCAGCCTTTCCGACAGCATTTTCGAGGCGGCGGCGGACAAGTTCCCCACGCCCTTTCACCTTTATGATGAAGCCGGTCTGCGCCAGAACGCCCGCGACCTGAACGCGGCCTTTTCCTGGTGCAAGGATTTCAAGGAGTACTTCGCCGTGAAGGCCCTGCCCAACCCGGCCATCCTGCGCATCCTCAAGGAGGAGGGCTGCGGCGTGGACTGCTCCTCCGAAACCGAGCTGATGCTGGCCCGCGCCTGCGGCTTCCGGGGCGAGGAGATCATGTTCTCCGCCAACGCCATGCCCTACCACGAGTTCGCCATGGCCCGGGAGATGGGCGCCTTCGTCAACCTGGACGACATCACCCACATCGGCGTGCTGGAAGAGAACGGCGGCATCCCGGAGACCATCTGCTGCCGCTACAACCCCGGCGGAGACTTCCGCATCGGCACGGAGATCATGGGCAATCCCGGCGACGCCAAGTACGGCTTCACCTACGCCCAGCTGCAGGAGGGCCTGCGCATCCTCAAGGCGAAGGGCGCGAAGAAGTTCGGCCTGCACTCCTTCCTGTCCTCCAACAACACCGACACGGCCTACTACCCCACCCTCGCCAAGCTGCTGTTCAAGGCAGGCCGCGATCTGGCGGAGGAAGTTGGCCTGGAGCTGGCGTTCATCAACCTCTCCGGCGGCGTGGGCATCCCCTACCGCCCCGATGCGCAGAAGACGGACATCTTCGCCGTGGGCGAGGGCGTGCGCAAGGCCTATGAGGAGATCTTCCCCGAGGGCGGCGTGGCCATCAAGAC
>JAFXFR010000140.1 GCA_017513475.1 Clostridia bacterium | reverse complement strand
GCTCGTCAGGATTGGTGATGGAGGGTTCCTCGTCCAGCACCTCGACGATGCGCTTGCCTGCCGCTGCGGACATGGACAGGTTGACGAAGATCATCGACAGCATCATCAGGTTCATCAGGATGGACATGACGTAGGAGAACAGCGCACTCAGGTCGCCCACCAGCATGCCGGATTCGGGCGTGCACACCAGCTTGGCGCCGAACCAGGACAGCAGCAGGATCACGGTGTATACCGTGCCCATCATGACCGGGCCGTTCAGCGCAATGATGTTCTCCGCCTTCACAAAGAGCTTGTACACTCCGCCGGAGGCTTCGCGGAACTTCTGGCCCTCATGCTCCTCGCGGACGAAGGCCTTCACCACGCGGATGCCCTTGACGTTCTCCTGCACGGAGGCGTTCAGTGCGTCGTACTTCTTGAACACCTGGCTGAAGACCTTCGACACCGTGCCGATGATCAGCGACAGGGACACGCCCAGGAAAACCAGCGCCACCAGGAAGATCACCGACAGCTTGCCGGAGATGGACAGCGCCGCCACCAGCGAGAAGATCAGCGTCAGCGGGGAGCGCACGGCGATGCGGGTGATCATCTGGAAGGAGTTTTGGATGTTGGTGACGTCGGTGGTCAGGCGGGTGACAAGGCCTGCGGTGGAGAACTTGTCGATGTTGGCGAAGGAGAAGCGCTGGATGTTCTCATACATCGCGCGACGCAGGTTCGCGCCAAAGCCGGTGGAGGCATGGCTGGCCAGATGCACACAGGCCACGCCGAAGAAAAGGCTCACCAGCGCCAGGCCCATCATGATCAGGCCATACTTGATCAGCGCGGACATATCGCCCGCCTCGATGCCCTTGTTGATCAGCTGGGCCATCACCAGCGGGATCAGCACTTCCATCACCACTTCGCCTGCCGCGCAGACGGGAGTGAGCAGCGCTGACCGTTTGTACTGCTTCACATGGGAAGCAAGCTTCTTGATCATAGGTTGCATAATCCTTTCTTGCGATTGCGATCGCTTATTTGACGGCTTCGTATACCTTTTTCAGGCAGCTCAGAAAAACCTCGCGCTCCTCCGGGGAGAGGTTTGCGGTCAGCCGGGACTCGGAGTTCACGATGTCCTGCCGGCTTTGGGCGTGGACGCGCGCGCCTTCCTCCGTGAGCCTGACCAGCTTGATACGGCGGTCGGCAGGGGAGGAAACGGGCTCGATCAGCCCTTTTTTCTCCAGCCGGGATACCAGGCCTGCCACGGTGGACTGGGCCGCGCCGAAATGCTCCTCCAGCGCCTTGAGGGACAGGGTGTGTTCCTCCGCGTGGGCAAGCAGGATCAGCACGCGGTTCTGCTGCATGGTCAGGTTGAGGGCCTGCAGGTTCTGGTTGGCTTCCTTCTCAAGTGCGTTGTCGATGCGCTTGATGAACCAGCCGTAGCCTGCGATGGGCTTATCCATGATATACCTCCTTCCACAATCGTACGATCGATATTCTAATATAATCATCGCATGGTGTCAATAGCTTGCGATTGATTTAACATCAAGTTCACAATCCAAGAAAAAAACCGTCCCGAAGGACGGCTTTGACAGGTGAAGGATCAGCCCCACAGCCCGGCCAAGGCAGGAACGATCTGCTTTTTCCGGCTGACCACGCCGGGCAGGAACACGTTCTGACCGCTGATTCGACCGGTATCGAAAGCCTGCTCGATGACCTCCTCGTCACCAAGGAAGACCAGTTCCGTGCCGCAGCGCAGCACATCGGTGACCATCAGCAGCATCATGTCGTAGCCGCGCAGCTGGCGCAGCTTGTTCATGGCGGGCAGCAGCTCATCCATGCGGGCAAGGACGCTGTCGGTTTCCAGGCAGGTGACCTGGCTGATGCCCAGGGCATGCCCGGCGATATGGAACTCCTTGAAATCGGTATTGATGAGGGCCTCGACCGGCTTGTCTGCGCTGACGGAAGCAGAGAACATGTCCCGGCCCAGCTTGTCCAGATCGATCCCGGCGATGCGGGCCAGGCGCTCGGCCATGCGCTTGTCGCGCTGGGTACAGGTGGGGGATTTGAACAGCACCGTATCCGAAAGGATGGCGGCTGCCATCAGGCCGGCCAGCTTCTCCGAGGGCTGCAATCCGCGTTCCTGGAACATGGTGGCCACAATGGTCGTGGTGGAGCCTACCGGTTCATTGCGCATAAAAACCGGATAGCCGGTCTGCACGTCGGCCAGGCGGTGATGGTCGATGATGGCAACGATCTCCGCCTGCTCCAGCCCGGGGATGGACTGGCTCTTTTCGTTGTGATCCACCAGCACCACGCGCTTGCGGCGGGGGCGGAGCAGGTGATAGCGGCTCAGCGTACCGACGACATGCTCCCGGTGGTCGATGATGGGGTAGGAACGGTAGCGGCTCTGGAGGACGGTTTCGCGCACGTCGTCGATGAAGTCATTCAGGTGGAAGTAGACCAGATCCTCCGTCTGCGCGATGCGGCTGACGGGAATGGCCTGATAGATCATGCGGGCGGCGCGATAGGCGTCGCAGGGGGTGACCATGATGCAGGTGCTGCTGCGGATGCCCAGATATTTTTCAGGTGCAGCGCCCTGACAGATGATCACACAGCTGGCGCCCTTGGCGATGGCAGTGTCGATAACGTCCGCATTCTCGCCGCATAGCACGATGGCGCCTTCCTTCATGCCGTGCAGGGGATCGCCGCGCCGGGACAGCTCGATCACGACTTCACCGGAGACCAGGTCAAAGGCGTCTTCCTCGCTGTTGACGATGTGGCCTTCCAGAGCGGAAAGCAGGTTGAATACCGGCACATCCTGAACACAGGGATTGGAGATGGACTCCATATCGCTCTCGGCAACACCGCCGGCGGTGATCATTCCGTACAGGCTGCCGTCCTCGTTGGTGACGGGCACGGCAGAGAGAGACTTGTGATCATGGAGGATCTGCCAGGCATGGCTGACAGGAACCTGCTTGCCGATGGTAGGCGGATCGTCATACTCGATGTCCCTCACCTGAGTGCGTACGGTGGTTAGCAGCAGCGGGGGCTCGAAACCGAAGCGATCCAGCAGGAAACGACTTTCGTCATTGAGCTGGCCCAGGCGGGCTGCCACATAGTCGTGATCACCCAGGGCGTTGTTCAAGGCAGCATAAGCCATGGCGGATACGATGGAATCCGTATCGGGGTTACGGTGACCGCAAACATAGATGGGGTCCATGGGCGCCCTCCTTTTGTACGGTTAATCGAAGAAATCGTCATCCTCTTCAGCAACGCTCCAGGCGTCGGGGTCGGCGGCACGCTTTTCGGCGTACATGCGGTTGATCAGCGCCTGGGTTTCAATGTTGGCGATGCCCAGTTCCTTGAGGCCGTTGGCGTGTTGGAAGCGGGTGATGGCATCCTGGGTATTGACGCCGAAATGGCCGGTGATATTGTCCGCGCTCAGCCAGCCCAGGTAGACCAGCTTTTCCTGCAGTTCTGTGACCTTTTTGCCGGTGTTGCCAAAGCGCATGGTCCAGTCCGCCACATCGTGGACGGTGCCATATCCCAGGATCTTCTTGTCCGAGGTCAGGTAGGTGACACGGGCCACACGATCGGGATTGTTGCCCTCGATGCAGTGGATGGTGATGCTGCCGTCCTTGTTCAGGACGCTGTATTCCACCATGGCTACATGGGAGGTGTTCTCGTCTGCCGTCCAGGTAAAGAACACCCAGTCGCCGGGCTGGGGGACATACTCCCCGGCGGAGATGAAGTGATCTTCGCCCTTGAACCACTGGTAGCCCCAGTCGGTCAGATTGCCGTTGCGTGCGATCCAGCGGCCTTCCTTGATGAACCAGCGCATGCCGGTGTTTTGGCCGGAGTAGAGCGGATACGTATTTTTGAGCAGCTGGGTGCCGTGGGTCTTGTCTACCTGATCGACGCACCAGCAGAGGAACTCGGCGCACCACTGCGCGTAGCCGTCGCCCCAGTAGTCGCCGTATTTGGAGTACCCGTGAGCGCCCTCCTTGTAGCCGACCTCGTTTCCGGCGGTTTCCAGCAGCCAGGTGACGTATTCCGGCACGGGCCACTGAGGCCGAATGGGCTCCTTCTTGTCGGCAGCCAGGGCGGCGCCTGCCAGCAGGCACAATAACAGGGCAAAGGCGATCAATCGCTTCATGGATATACTCCTTGTTGGTGTTTTCAGAGGATCACCGGTACGGTCCGGACGATCTGCGCGCCTTCAGCGGTGACGCGGCAGCATGCGGCTGTGATGCGTACGCGTGCATCACGGGCCTGGCGAAGCGCCTCGGCAAAGCCGGGATCGGTTGCATCGTTGGGTATGAGACCGGTAGCGTCCTCTTTCATAATAACGAAGATGATGCCGCTTTTCATCCCGGCCCGGCGGGCGTTGATCAGTCCGTAGAGGTGCTTGGCGCCGCGGGAGGTAGGCGCATCCGGAAAAATGGCCATGCCCTGATCGTCGAAGAGCGTTACGCCCTTGACTTCGATCAGTACACGGGTGTCGCCCTGCATGCAGCTCAGGTCAAACCTGGAATCGCCCCAGGTGACTTCACTGCGCACATCGGTGACATTGCCCCAGCCGCCGTTCATAACCCATTCCTTTGCAATGAGATTGGGGGCATGGCTGTCTATGTTGACAATGCTGCCGTCCTTCTCCGCGGCAACCAGATCATAGGCGGTTTTGCGGTGGGGATTGGCGGATTTCTCCAGCCAGCATGCTGCGCCGGGAACGAGAAGCTCCCGCAGCCTGCCGGTGTTTTTTACGTGAACGGTGGTTTCCCGGCCGTCCACCAGGCATTTTGCTATAAAGCGATTGACCCGGCACAGAAAGCTGCACTGGGTCAAGGCATGATAAAGTTTCACGGGTTAATCCTCAAAGACGCGGTAGACCAGCCAGCACAGGGCGCCGTCGTAGTTGGTGTGGCCCTCCAGGCGGATGGGGAAGTCATAATCGTTGCGGAAGATCAGGTTCAGATCCTGATTGCCGACGGCTGCATCCTGGCCCATGGGCAGGTAGGGCGCGCCGTTATCGCCATGAGCGCGACGATAGGTAACGGTGATCTTCGGCAGCTGCAGGAGCACATTGTACAGCGTCGAGGACACCTGGCAGGTGCCGCCACCGGGGGATTGGATGGTGGTGCCTTCAGCAAGGGCGCCGGCTTCCAGATAACCGTTCTCGAGGGAGTAGGGGCCCATCAGGGCGTTGGCGTTGGCCTCCTGACCGGGCTGAAGCACAATGGACATATACTGTATGCCCTTATCAATGTTGTGCATACGGTTCTGGATGGTTTCGGAGCTGTTGACCTTATAGTAGGAAGTATACGCTGCAATGGGGGTATCGTCATTCAGGGCCTGATCGGTGGGGGAGACGGTGCGGATGTCGGTCAGATCGCTGATGTGGATATAGCCGTAGGTGCGCCAGTAGTTCACCACGGCCCATTCGCCGTCAAACTGCCAGATGCTCAGGGTAGTGCCGGGCTTGAGGATGGCCCAGCAGTAATCATCGTGACTCATGCTGATGCGCACCTCGGCAACGTCCTGGGTCACGGCCACGTACTGATGCTTCTGCACGCCGTAGGGCGGTGTGTTCACAGGATCCACGGGTTTTACGTCCAGAATGCGGTGACGCTTGACATATCCGATTTTGCCGCGGAAGCGAACGATGGCCCACAGGGGATCCAGGTAGAGCACATCCACCTTGGTCTTGCCGCCCACGCGGAAGATCCTTTCCACATAAATGGAGCGCACATCATAGGCGGAGGTTCCGGCCTTCAGGGTGCAGGTGTACAGCGCGGGGGAATTCTTGTCAAAGTCATCCACCGTTTTGAGGGCGTACTGCGGCCCCTTGGGCTCGGGCAGGTTGTACTCGTTGAACTGCACCCGGTCCTCGACAATATAAATAGGACGCTTGTAATTGCCGTTGGGAATGGGATTGACCTCCGTATAATACCAGACGTACCACTCGTCCAGGGTCATTTCCATGCCGTTGGCTTTCCGGGGCAGGGGCGTAGGCTCTGCGTCGCTGGGTTCAAAAACAGGGATGGTCGGCGCGGGCGTGGCTGTGGGCCGGGGCGTAGGGCTGGGCGTGGGAGCAGCGGCATAAGCCGGGCACGCTGCCGTCGCTGCCAGCATCACGACCATGCAGATGAAAGCGAGCATCCGCTTGAAGAACATAGGCATCCTCCTGTTTGAAAAAGCCGACAAATCCGGCCATAATATACCAGCATCAATTATACCACCCCGGAACCATTGCCGCAAGGGGGAGAACGCATCTTTTACAATTTCGTCATCATCGGTGGGTTAATGGACGGATAGACGTACATTTCCTCTTGATTTTGGGATTGCGTTCGGCTATAATGTATGCGTGGGCGTCTGCTCACGAAAAAATGAACGAAAATGATGCAAAGGAGAGATACCGATGCCTACTGATATTCAGATCGCATAGGCGGCCACACCCCGCCGCATTGATGAAATCGCCGCTGCTGCGAACATCCCCGAGGAGGCTCTGTTCCCCTATGGCCGTTATGTTGCCAAGGTGGATCCCCTCAAGATTCAGGGCGAGCAGAAGGCTAAGCTGATCCTCGTGACCGCCATCAACCCCACCCCCGCGGGAGAGGGCAAGACCACCGTTTCCGTGGGCCTGG
>JAFXFR010000139.1 GCA_017513475.1 Clostridia bacterium | reverse complement strand
TGACAAGTCAGATGATGCAAGCCTTTTTGAAAGACACTCTTATAATTTTTCCATTGCCGTATATGATTTAGATACGAACATATTATACTATTTTGAATTTGACACTTAATTGTTTGACAAATTCCAATTTATCGAGCAGCCGCAGATCACAGGAGGGCGTAATTATACGCACCGTTCCTGTGCATTGCGTTTGAGGACTACATAAACAAACGAGCATCCAAACACGGATGCTCGTTTGTTCGTTGCAGTATAAATTGTTCCTTAAGAACCCTTCCCCCAGGGGGCTTCTTTTTATATCGTCCTTACCAGAATATCCGCAATCCTCTTGCAGGCAAAGCCATCGCCATAGGGATTGCTGGCTCGGCTCATCCGCTCATATTCAGCACGATCGGACAGCAATCTGGTAAACTCGCGGTAGATCGCATCTTCCTCCGTGCCGACCAGCTTCAAAGTGCCTGCAGCAACTCCCTCGGGACGCTCCGTGGTATCCCGCATCACCAGCACAGGCTTGCCCAAGCTGGGGGCTTCCTCCTGGATGCCGCCGCTGTCCGTCAGCACAAGATAGCTGCGGGACAGGAAGTTATGGAAGTCCAGCACATCCAGCGGCTCAATGATGCGGATGCGGTCATCGCTGCCCAGCTCTGCATTGGCCATAGCCCGTACCACAGGATTCATATGGATGGGGTAAATCGCCTTGACGTCGGGATGCTCGTCCATGACCCGGCGAATGGCACGGAACATGCGCTGCATCGGCTCGCCGAGGTTTTCCCGGCGGTGAGTGGTGATCAGGATCAGCCGGCTGCCCGCAGCCCACTCCAGTTCCGGGTGGGTGTAATCCGTGCGGACGGTGGTTTTGAGCGCATCGATGGCCGTATTTCCCGTCACATGGATCCCCTCCGGCGCTTTTCCGGATTTGAGCAGATTCTCCCGTGCAAGTTCCGTCGGCGCAAAGTCCAGCTTGCTGAGGATGGACACCGCCTGCCGGTTGAATTCCTCCGGGTAAGGACTGTACACATTGTAAGTACGCAGCCCCGCCTCCACATGGCCTACGGGAATCTGCAGATAGAAGCAGGCCAGCGCCGCCGCAAAGGTGGTGGATGTATCCCCGTGGACGAGGACGATATCCGGCTTTTCTGCCTGCAGCACCGGGCGGATCCCTTCCAGGATGCCCGTTGTCACATCGAAGAGCGTCTGTTGTGTCTTCATGATCGACAGGTCATATTCCGGCTCCACCCCAAAGACGCTGAGCACCTGGTCCAGCATCTGCCGGTGCTGCCCTGTCACGCAGACGATGACCTTCAGCTCCGGGCGGGCCTTCAGCTCGTTCACCAGCGGGCACATCTTGATGGCCTCCGGCCTGGTGCCGAACACAAGCATTACCTTTTTCATCGTTTTCCCAATCCCAATTTTTCTTTCAGCACGGCAAAAATGAATCGGCTGTTGCCCACCAGGTATCTTTTAAACAGCCGCCGGGGCTCCTGCAGCATACGGAAGAGCCACTCCAGGTTGGCCTTCTGCATCCACCGGGGCGCACGGGCCAGATTGCCGGACAGCACATCAAAGCTGCCGCCCACGCCCATGAACACCGCATCGTGCCCATCGTTTTGCATAAACTCGATCAGGTATTCCTTCATGGGAGACGTGATGCCCACAAACACGATGTCCGGCTGAGCTGCCCGCACCTCTGCAGATACGGAGGACCACTCGTCCTCCCGGAAGTAACCATTGCGGAAGCCCGCCAGCTGCATCGCCGGGAACCGTTCCTGCAGCACCTGGGCCGTTTTTTCCACGACCTCCTGCTTTGCGCCCAGCAGATATACACGGTATGCCTTTTTCTCGCTCAGCACAATGAGCTGCTGCATCAAATCCACGCCTGCGACCCGCTCCGGCAGGGGCTTGCCCAGCAGCCTGGCTGCCAGCACCACCGATGCGCCGTCTGCATTGATCACGCCGCAGCTGTTGACAATCTGCCGCATCCGTTCATTGCAGGCAACCTCGTTGATCTTGTCTGCGTTGACGCCCATCAGATGCAGCGGCGTTTTGGTCTGAATATACTGATCCACCAGTTCTACCGTCTGCACCATATCCAGCACGTCAATATCGGTATGAAGAATATGGATCCTTGGGTTGGTACCCAGAATCGTTTCCTGAATCACCTTTTTTTCTTCAGACATTCTTCACCCTTCTTTGCTCGGCATGTTCTCATCAGCGCGGCAAACATCATCTTATGAATTATAGCATATTTAACCTGCTAAAGTCTACCCCTCCTGCAATATTTATATATGTTGCAGCAAAAACAAACCAAATCCCGCATTCACCGGGAAAACTGGGAAGATTACGCAAAAAAACTTGCTAAATGCATAAAAACCATGTATAATATTGAACGTTAGCGATAACGTTTTTTCCGCGTACCGTTGTGCTGATTGCCCGGACGCACATGATTGCAGCAATTTGCCCTGCAGATAGAGGAGGAACCCCCATGCCTACCAAGTCTTTTGACAAGGAGTCCATCAAGGCTTCGATTATCGGCAAGCTTCAGCGCTACAACGGCCGCACCATCGCCGAGGCCTCCAATGCGCAGATCTACCGCGCCCTGGCCTCCACCGTCCGCGACCAGATCATGCAGAAGTGGATGATCTCCCGCGAGGAGCGCAAGAGCCACAACAACAAGCGCCTGTACTATCTCTCCGTGGAATTCCTCATGGGCCGCAGCCTGTACACCAACATCCTGAACCTGGTGTCCACCGACGCATACAAGGCCGCGATCGACGAGCTGGGCATCGACATCGACGCCGTGCTCAAGGAAGAGCCGGAACCCGCGCTGGGCAACGGCGGCCTGGGCCGTCTGGCTGCCTGCTTCATGGACTCCCTGGCTTCCCTGGATCTGCCCGCCATGGGCTGCTCCATCCGCTATGAGTACGGCCTGTTCCGTCAGAAGATCGTGGATGGCCAGCAGGTTGAGCTGCCCGACTACTGGCTGGGCAACGGCAACGTGTGGGAAATGCCTGTGATGGAGGATGCCTGTGAGGTGCACTTCAACGGCCGCGTAGAGATGACCGAGGAGCAGGGCCGCCTGGTCTTCAAGCATGTGGATTACAACACCGTCGAGGCTGTCCCCTACGATATGCCACTGGTCGGCTACGACACCGCCACCGTGAACAGCCTGCGCCTGTGGAGCGCCCGCTCCCCCAAGCGCATGGA
>JAFXFR010000138.1 GCA_017513475.1 Clostridia bacterium | reverse complement strand
GCGTGGCGATGTCCTGGCGGTTGTGGCGCACGATGTCGTCCAACAGCGCCTCCTCCCCGGTCTTCAGAAACTGAAAGAACCGGGCAGGCACCTCGCTGCCCGGCAGGTCGTCCTCCCGGGGCATGCCCAGGATCTCCGATTCGATGTTGCAGAGCCGGCAGCTGCCGATCCGCAGCTTCCAGGCCCGTCGCGAGGGATACAGCAGGTCCAGGTTTTCCAGCGGCCGCCACCGGTCCCGCATCCGGTTCATCGTGAAGCGGGTTTCCAGCAGGGGCATGTCAAAGTTGCGGCCGTTGAAGGTACAAACGTTGTCGAAGTCCGCCATGCGCCGACCCAGGCGGTCCAGCAGCGCCGGCTCGTCGGCGTATTCCCGCAGCATCAGCTGCTCGATCACCAGCGCATCGTCCTCGACCCAGCCCACGCCCACCAGGAACGCCACCGTGCCCGCGCCGCCGGACAGGCCGGTGGTCTCGGTGTCCAGAAACAGGCAGCGGCGGATGTCAAAGCGCGGCCCGCACCAGCCGATGCGCCGCAGTCCGGTGGAGGGCAGGTCGAAGATCGCCGGGTCCAGCGGCTCCCGGCTGACATGGCAAACCACGCCGCCCCTGCGCGGCGTCGCCGCGACGGGAGCCGACGAGCGCATCATGTTCAGCTTTGCCCGAAGCCCGGACGCCATGCCGCCATCACCCCCTCCTATTGTAAATACCCCGGGGCCGATTGTCAAGCGGCGAAAAGTGTGGTATCATGGGAAATGAACAATGTCACAGGAGGTACAGCACATGCTCAGCATCGGAAAAGTCGCGCCGGATTTCACCCTGCCGGATCAGAACGGCGTCTTGCACACCCTTTCGGATTATCACGGCCGCAAGGTCATCCTCTACTTCTACCCCAGGGACAACACCGCCGGCTGCACGAAGCAGGCCTGCAACTTCAAGGCGCTGATGCCCCAGTTCAGCGAAAAGGGCGCGGTGATCCTGGGCGTCAGCAAGGACTCCGTGGCCTCCCACAAGCGCTTTGAGGAACAGCACGGACTGCCCTTCACGCTGCTCTCCGACGAGGAAAAGACGGTGATCCAGGCCTACGACGTGTGGAAGGAGAAGAAGAACTACGGCAAGGTGTCCATGGGCGTGGTGCGCACCACCTACCTGATCGACGAAAACGGCATCATCGTGCGCGCCTACGACAAGGTCAAGGCCGCCGACAACCCCGCCCAGATGCTGGAGGAGCTGGAGACGCTGGATATCATCGAAAGGCTGGACAAGTAGCAGCACGGGGCTTGGCCGGCGGACGCCGTTCCGCGGGCCGCTCTGTCAATATAAAACCCTTCGCTTCCCTCGGGATGACACGGCTTTTGCCATCATCCCGGGGGGAGCGAAGGGTCTTTTTATGTTGGTATTTGTTCCGTCGTTGGGGGATGCTTCCGTTCTCTACTCGGTCTGCATGGGAATGTACAGCTTCTGGGCGACGGCCGTGATGTCGAACCCGTCCAGGTCGGCGGCGGCGGCGCTGACGGAATACATCAGGCCGGTGAGGTCGTCGTACCAGAGGCATACGTCCACGGTGTTATCGCCGTCATGGGCGCGGCGGACGACGCCCTTGCAACGGCCCACCTCGCATTCATCCTCGGCCTCCCAGGTATAATACAGGCCGGAGATGTCCTCGAAGGCCTCGGTGGGGGCAATGCGGGCGGTGTAGTCCATGCCCTGCCAGGTGAACTGCACCTGGCCCATCTGGGCCTCCTCCATCATCTGCCAGGACACATTCGTCGCGCCGTCGGGCAGGCCCAGCTGCAGCCCCAGCGCGTCCATCAGCCCCTGGGCCGTGGTCTGGGACCAGGGGTTGGCGAGTCCCGCCTCGGCCAGCGCGGTCCCGCAAAGCAGGACCATCAGCGCCATTAAAATCGATACAAGCTTCTTCATGGCTCAGCACTCCTTGACTCAGCCGTTCAGGGCGGCGATGATATCGGGCAGCTGGCTGTCCACCACGTCGTTCTCCAGCTGGCAGGTGCCGGCGTTGTGGTGGCCGCCGCCGCCATACTTCAGGCACAGCTCGCCGATATCCACCTTGGACGCCTTGTTCACGATGGACTTGCCGATCATCACGGCGGTGTTCTGCTTGCGGAAGCCCCAGGCCACGTGGACCGAGATCTGGGCCTCGGGGTACAGCGCGTAGATCATGAAGCGGTTGCCCGCGTGGATGATCTCCTCGTTGCGCAGGTCCAGCACGATGACCTTGTCGTGGAGCACGGCGATGCGCTTGAGCTGCTCCACGAACATCTCCGCCTGCTCGTTGTACAGGTCCACGCGCTCCTTGACGTCGGGCAGGGCCAGGATCTCGTCGATGTTGTGCTCCATGCAGTAGCTGATCAGCTGCATCATCAGGTCGTAGTTGGAGATGCGAAACTGGCGGAAGCGGCCCAGGCCCGTGCGCGGGTCCATCAGGTAATGCAGCAGCACCCATCCGGTGGGATGGAGGATCTCATCCACGGTGAAATCGGCGCTGTCGCCCTTGTCCACCGCCTCCATCAGCTCGTCGCTGACGTTGGGGAAGGCGGCCTTGCCGCCGTAGTAGTCGTAGACTACCCGCGCCGCGCTGCGGGCATTGGGGTCGATGATCAGCTTGCCGCCGGTCTCCTGGGCCTTCAGCCGGTCCATCTCGGATTCATGATGGTCAAAGGCGATGCCCACACGGGGATCATAGGGCAGATTGGTGGTAATGTCGTTGGCTGTCAGCTCGACCTTGCCATCCTGCACATCCTTGGGATGCACAAACTTGATCTCATCCACCAGGTCCAGCTCGCGAAGCATCATCGCGCAGGCCAGGCCGTCAAAATCGCTGCGGGTCACCAATCTCCTCTTCTGTTCCATAACGTACCTCCACTTTGTTCAAGCCATATGCTGCACATGATCGCGCATGCTATGTTCCTATTATATCAGATTGCGTTTGTACCGGTCAAGAGCAAGATTTGCCCCGGGGCGGATTATCCGTCCTCTCCCCCCTTGCAGTCCAGCTCCACCAGGATCACATCGTCGCCGATGCGGCGCACCCTTGACCAGTCGATGACGCAGCCCTCCCGGTCCTGCTTCAAAAAACCCAGCACCCCGCCGGTGCGCCCCGGCACCACCAACGCCTGGACGCAGGCGGAGTCGTTCAGGATCAGGTCGATCGGCTTGCCCAGCTTCCTGCCATCGCAGATGTTGACGACGTCCTTTCGGCGGATCTCCGAGAAGCTCATGCCATCCCCTCCCGGATTTATCCTATGAGGGGAGTGCCGTCCGGGTTCCGGGAATGGTGGCGAATATCCGCTTTCGAACGCGCACGGGGCATTTTCCCGC
>JAFXFR010000137.1 GCA_017513475.1 Clostridia bacterium | reverse complement strand
TCTGGCCCAGGCCGGGGGTCTGGGTGGATGCGTCCACTGCCAGGGTCGCGACGTTGCCGTTCTCGTCAACCGTCACGGTCACGGTGATGTTCTGGCCGTCATAAGCGGGGACAGTTGCGGTCAGCTCGTTGGCCGCGGGAGCGTCGGCAGACTCCTGAGCAGGCAGCACGCTGTTCACAGCGTCAACGACTGCCTGGGAGGTGATGGTCGCGTAGGACACGGCGTCCACGTTCTCGCCCAGCACGAAGGGGCCCGCCTGGCCGATAAACTGGTTCACGAACTCGGCTTCTGCGCACTTCTGGCCCAGGCCCGGGGTCTGGGTGGATGCGTCCACTGCCAGAGTCGCAACGTTGCCGTTCTCGTCAACCGTCACGGTCACGGTGATGTTCTGGCCGTCATAGGCGGGGACAGTTGCGGTCAGGGCGTTGGCGGCGGGAATCTCCACCTCATCCACAGCAACACCAATCGCGGCATTGGCAGCCTCAATCACAGCATTGGAAGTCACGGTCGCACCAGCCAGAGCGTCAATGCCTTCACCCAGGTCGGGCGTGGCCTTCTTGCCGATGAACTGGTTCAGGAACGCCTCGTCCTCGCCGCAGCGGGTGCCAAGGCCCTGGGTCTCGCCGGAAGCATCCACCTTGATGCCGGTGATCACGCCTGCGTCCACGGTCAGGATCACTGTCACTTCGCTCTGGAAGCCCTGTGCCTTGCCGATCTTTTCTTCACCAGCCGCAGGAGCCGGCAGCGCAGCATTCACGGCGGCAATCACAGCATTGGAGGTCACGGTCGCACCGGTCAGAACATCCGCCTCAACGGGGGCGGTCTTGCCGATGAACTGGTTCAGGAACGCCTCGTCCTCGCCGCAGCGGGTACCGAAGCCCTGGGTCTCGCCGGAAGCATCCACCTTGATGCCGGTGATCACGCCTGCGTCATCCGTATACACGGTCACCTTCACGTCGGACTGGAAGCCCTGGCTGCTTGCCTCGTAGGCGTTGTCGCCGGAGGCGTCGGCCGCAGTTTCCACGGCAGGCTGCTCGGCGCCGGGGATCGCCACGCTGTTGATGGCCTTGACCACAGCGGTAGAGGTGATCGTCGCGCCGGCGAGTACATCGTAGTCGCCCTCCAGCACGGGAACCTTCTTGCCGATGAACTGGTTCACAAAGCCTTCGTCCTCGCCGCAGCGGGTGCCGTAGCCCTGGGTCTCACCGGAGGTATCCATGGTCAGCGCGGTAATGGTGCTGTTCTCGTCCACCGTGAAGGTAACCTTCAGATCGGACTGGAAGCCCTTGCCGGTCACGCTGTACTCACCGGCAGCAACGCCGTCGGCGTACACGATGGGCTTGGGCTCGCCGAAGACGGGCTCATCATTTGCCATGTTCAGGTAGCCGCGCAGCGCGCCGGCGCCCAGGTTGGCAGCGTTCTTGACGGCCTTGGAGGTCACCGTCGCACCGGCGATGGTATCGATCGCGCCGCCGGTCTTCAGATCAACGCCAATGAACTGCTCCGCCTGAGCAGGATCCAGCCACTTGGAGCCGATGCCGGGGCTCTCCAGGAAGGCATTGTCGCCGATCTTCACGCCGACGATCTTGCCGTCCTTGTCAACGCCCAGGGTGACGGCCACGGGACCGGCATAGCCCTTGGCGGAGGCGGTCACGCAGTAGCCGACCAGGCCCTCAACGCGCGCAAAGGGAGCGGTCTTGCCGATAAACTGGTTCAGGAAGGCCTCGTCCCCGGCGCAGCGGGTGCCAAAGCCCTGGGTCTCGTTGGAGGAATCCACCGTCACGCCGGTGATCAGACCTGCCTCGTCCACCGTCAGGGTAACGGTCACATCGGACTGGAAGCCTGCAGCCGTCGCGGTCAGGTTCTCCGCCTTGGCGGCCTTGTTCACCGCAGCGATCACGGCGTCGGAGGTCACAGTCGCGCCGGCCAGAGCATCGACCTTTTCACCCTTGTTCCAGGCCTCGACCAGCACAACGCTCTTGTCCACGCCTTCCAGGGCCACAGGCTCATAGGCAGTTGCCTCCAGCACCGCACCGAAGGCAGCCGCACGGGCGTCCGCCGCATGCTGCTCGATGGGGCCCTTGGTGACAGCATTGGTTGCAGCCAGCGCCAGCGCAGCGATCACACAGATGATCGTCAGCACGAGGAATGCCGGCAGCTGCTTCTTCTTTGCAACTTCATTGGTCATGGTAGTTTCCTCCTAAATCAAGGATCTAATATCATGATGGTCGATGGAACCAATCGTTACGGGGTACGGTACTTGTACTTTTCGGCAAACCCGTCGGTAAACAGGACGGTTCCGTCCTTGGTGATGAACATGGCGTCCAGCTCCTGGCTGTTGGCCAGCTCGAGCGCCTTCTCGCTGCCCAGGACGATGCAGGCGGTCGCCATGGCGTCCGCCTCCATGGAGGACTGCATCACGAAGGTGGCGCTGACCAGATCGGTCTGGGCGGGCCAGCCGGTTTTCGGGTCCAGGATATGGTGCAGCCGCACACCGCCGAAGCTGAAGCCGCGCTCATAGGTGCCGCTGGTCACCACCGTACCGTCGCCGGTGTAGATGATGGCCATGTACTGGCTGGAATTGTTGGGATCCGCGATGCCCACGCTGAAGGGATCGCCGTTGGGCTTTTGTCCGACGGTGTAGACATTGCCGCCCAGGGACACGATGCCTGCATATGCCTGGCCGCGGATCAGCTCCGCCACCCGGTCGGCGATATAGCCCTTGGCGATGCCGCCCAGGTCGATCTGCATGCCGGCAGGAAGGGTCACCGTGTAGTTGTCCCCCAGGATGATCTGCTGGTCATCCACCAGGGCAACAGCCGCCAGGCGCGCTGCATCGGTGGGCACGGTGTTGGTCGCCATGCCGGTGAAGGACCACAGCGACGCCGCCGGAGCAATGGTAATGGAGAATGCACCGCCGCTCAGGGCGCTGATCTCCTTCGCCTTATACAGGATCGTCCAGGTTTCGGGGTGGACGGTCACGGGCTGACCGCCCGCTGCATTGATGCGGCTCACATCGCTGCCCACGATGGTTTTGCTCAGCATCTGCTCGTAGCGGGTGCATTCCGCCCATATCTGATCCATCAGGCCTTCCGGCGCGCCCCAGAGCGTCACGGTAACCACCGTATCAAAGTAGAAGCCCACGCCCGAGGTCTTCACATTGGGATCGGGCCGCTCCTCCGCGACAGCTGTGGGAAGGATTCCCGCCGGCGCGTCGTCCTGCGGCTTTCCTCCGCAGGACGCCAGCATCAGGCATGCCAGCGCCAGGGCGATCACCCGCAGCCATTTGTTTACTTGCTTTTTCATCATTCCACCACCGCCAGTTCTATGCTTACCCGGTTGGGCAGACAGATAATAAACTGCTGATTGGGCCGGAATTCCCAGTTATCCACGGTGACCTCGCCCATCCTGACGCACAGCTGGTTATCGCAGGTGGAGGAGAGCATCAGGGCGCCGTGGTCGCTCACTTCAACCACATTGACGCAGCCGTTTTCCTGAGAGACGGTCACCGTCTGCGGCTGCGACAGGGGAACGCGGGCGTATTCCTTGCCGTCAATGGTGATGATGACCATGTCCTCGTTCACCGCCGTCATGGGGCGGTTGAGGAGCGTCACCGCCAGCAGCACACCCGCCAGCAGCACGATGATCCCGATCACCAGGAAATTCTTCTTGTCCATGGGACTCCTTTCTGCCGCTTCCCGGCGGCACAAGGATACAGAATAAATTATAGCACGTCCCGCTCTCACAGTCAACCAAAGACATTGATTTCCCAGAGCGCTTCTTACTTTTTTTCTTCCCCGTGCAGGATTTGCGTTTCAAACCGGCGAATAGTTGGTATACGAAAAGCATCACCGGATGCAAGTGTTATTGTTCAAGGAGGATATTACCATGAAGAGCATCAAGGGCACCAAGACCGAGCTGAACCTGATGGAGGCCTTCGCAGGCGAATCCATGGCCCGCAACAAGTACACCTACTTCGCCTCCAAGGCCAAGAAGGACGGCTATGTGCAGATCGCCGAGCTGTTCGAAGCCACCGCCAACAACGAGAAGGAGCATGCCAAGATCTGGTTCAAGCTCCTGGAGGGCGGCAAGATCCAGGATACCGCCACCAACCTGCTGCATGCCGCCGAGGGCGAGAACGCCGAGTGGACCGACATGTACGCCCGCATGGCCGACGAGGCCGACGCCGAGGGCTTCCCGGAGATCGCCGCCAAGTTCCGCATGGTCGGCCAGATCGAGAAGGCTCATGAGGAGCGCTACCGCAAGCTGCTGAGCAACGTGGAGACCGGCGTGGTCTTCTCCCGCGACGGCGACATGATCTGGGAATGCGGCAACTGCGGCCACATCGTGGTCGGCAAGAAGGCCCCCGAAATCTGCCCCGTGTGCGATCATCCCCAGAGCTACTTCGCCATCAAGGCTGAAAATTACTGATTTCCTGTCCTTCCAGTCTTCGCTCCCCCCCGGGGGAGCTCTTTTATTGCCCACATAGTTAGTTTTATTTATTGATGTGTTAGCCTTTTCTTATTGACTGTATACGAAAATAATGGTTGACATCTGCGCCAAAATGACTAAAATAGTACATAGTGGTAAACACCACAAAATTACTCACAAAAAGGAGTCTCAACCATGAAGAAGCTCATTTCTCTTCTCCTGATTCTCTGCATGGCCCTGCCCTTCGGCGTGCTGGCTGAGGAAGCCACTCCCGTCAAGACCGGCCTGTCCTTCATCACCACCCTGACCAGCTCCAAGGACGGCCAGTCCCAGGCTGATCTGGCGCTGGTTGCCGTGCTGGTTGACGACAACGGCGTGATCGTTGCCTGCGAGATCGACTTCGTCCAGGGCAAGATCAAGTTCGACGAGACCGGCGTGATCACCACCGACATGGCCACCGAGTTCCAGTCCAAGCAGGAGCTGGGCGACGGCTATGGCATGCGCAAGGCCTCTTCCATCTCCGCCGAGTGGAACGAGCAGGCTGACGCTTTCGCCGCCTACTGCGTGGGCAAGACCGTTGGCGAGCTGGTCGCCATGCCCCTGACCGAGTCTCAGCAGCCCGCTGACATCGTCTCCTCCTGCACCCTGAAGGCCGCTGAGTTCCTGCCCGGTGTCATCGACGCTGTGGGCAAGGCTACCCACATGGGCGCCCAGAAGGGCGACACCCTGAAGCTGGTGCAGTACTCCACCATGTCCAAGTCCAAGAACGCCACCGAGACCGCTGACGGCCAGACTCAGGTTTACGCTCACGTCGCCGCCATCTCCCTGAACGGCGAAGTGATCACCTCCTGCTACATCGACGCTGTGCAGGCCAACGTGAAGTTCAACGCCCAGGGCAAGATCACCTCTGATCTGACCGCCCCCGTCAAGACCAAGAACGAGCTCAAGGAAGGCTACAACATGAAGGGCGTTTCCCCCATCGGCAAGGAGTGGTACGAGCAGACCGCTGCCTTCTGCGCCTTCATCACCGGCAAGACCCTGCCCGAGGCCATCGCGATCGCTACCACTCCCGCTGAGTACGACGTGATCTCCTCCTGCACCATCAGCACCGGCGACTTCGTCAAGCTGCTGGAAAAGGCCGCCAAGTAATCACCTGGCATCCGATTCTCACGCCTCCCCCTCGGGGGAGGTTTTTTACATTTGCGCAATATTCTCTCCGTCCGCAGGGATGAAAAGCCTCCCCTGATTCGTTATTATGGGTGCAGGCAGCCATTTTTCTCCATCTGATGCCAGCTTCGGTGAAATTTAGCGCTTGCACGTTTGCCTGTAAGCGTGTACAATAGTATTTGTACATATATCTGTCAGCCGTCCCAAAGGCGGCGGGCCATCATGATACACATGCACGCGGGCTTCCCCGCTGAGATAGCTATTTCAAGGAGGATATGCACACCATGAAGAACAGCAAGATGCGCCTGATCAAGATTCTCAGCCTCATTGGCATGCTGGCGCTTTGCCTGCTGCTCACCGGCTGCGTCGTGCCGCCGGAGGACGTTAACGCCAACGGCGGCTATGTGGTCACCGACGGGGATCTGCCCTTCCAGTCCCTGAACCCGACGATCACCGGCACCCCCTATACGCCGCCTACCAGCACCCCCGTGCCCACCAGCACGCCCACCCAGTATCCTCCGGTGTACGCCACTGCCACGCCGACGAGCTCCCCCCTCCCGGGCGTCACGCCTGTGCAGTCCACCCCCCAGATCATCATCGGCATTTCCACGCCTACCCCCCAGGCCGATGCCACCACCACCCTGAAGAAGGGCTCCTCCGGCAAGGAGGTTGAACGGATGCAGCAGCGTCTGAAGGAGCTGGGCTATCTCAAGGGCAGCGTTGACGGCGACTTTGGCGACGCCACTGAGGCAGCCGTGGAGGCATTCCAGGCCCAGAACGGCCTGACCGTGGACGGCAAGGCCGGTCCTGCGACCCTGGCCAAGCTGTACTCCTCCTCCGCCCGCCGCGCCCCCACCACCGTCGTCACCAACACGCCCCGCGCCACCAGCACCCCCTTCACCTCCTACAAGAAGGGCGATTCCGGCCCGGAGATCAAGCGGATGCAGCAGCGTCTGAAGGATCTGGGCTACCTCAAGGGCAGCGCTGACGGCGACTTCGGCGACGCTACCGAGGCGGCCGTGCGCGCCTTCCAGGCCAACAACGGCCTGACCGTGGACGGCAAGGCCGGCTCCGCAACCCTGAACAAGCTATACTCCTCCTCCGCCAAGCGTGCGCCCTCCGATCCCACCAGGACGCCCAAGCCTACCGCAACGCCTACGCCCAGGGCCACCGCAACCCCCAGGGCCGAAAGCCTGGATTATTACCTGCAGCTGGGCTCCTCCGGCACCAGGGTCCGCACGCTTCAGAATCGTCTGATCCAACTGGGCTGGCTGGAAGGTACCGCTGACGGCAAGTACGGCCCCGCCACCGAATACGCGGTGAAGGCCTTCCAGGACCGTTACTCCAGCCTGTGGAAGGACGGCATCGCCGGTCCCGACACCCTCAAGCTGCTCTACGGCGCAGGCGCTGCCTCCGCCAAGACCCCCGCTTCCTCCCTGGGCATGACCCTGGAGCCCGGCGACAACGGCCCCGCCGTTACCGCCATGCAGAAGCGTTTGAAGGAGCTGGGCTACTACAAGTCCAGCGCGGACGGCGACTTCGGCAATGTCACCAAGTCCGCTGTGATCGCCTTCCAGAAGGCCAATGGCCTCACCGCCGACGGCCGCGCGACCACCGCTACCCTCAACAAGCTCTACTCTGCCGACGCCCGCGACGCCAGCTACTACGAGGATGACGCCAACGCCCGCGACGAAGAGGACACCGATTACGACAACGACGATCCCGTCGCGCCCGAAGACTCCGGCGATGTGACCGTGGGCGGCTACACCACCCTCCGCTGGGGTGATACCGGTCCCGAAGTCAAGAAGCTGCAGCAGGCCCTGAAGAACCGCGGCTACTACTCCGGCAAGCTGGACTCCACCTTCGGCAGCGGCGTGTACGCAGGCGTAAAGGCCTTCCAGAAGCAGTACGGCCTGAAGGTCGACGGCATCGCCGGCCCTGCCACCCAGATGCTGCTGTATAACTCCAGCGCGCCTTCCTCCGATACCAACACCTCCCTCCAGAAGGGTTCCTCCGGCACCAAGGTGCGCAACCTGCAGTATGTGCTCTACGAGCTGGGCTATTATGACGGCCCCATCTCCGGCCAGTACGATACCGCCACGGTCAACGCGGTCCGTTCCTTCCAGAGCAGCAACGGGCTGACCCCTGTGGACGGCGTGGCAGGCCCCAAGACCCTGCGCGTGCTGTACTCCGGCAATGCAGTGCCTGCCTCTGCAGCTTCCTCTTCCTCCCACGATACGCTGAGCAAGGGCAGCAAGGGCACCGCTGTGGTTGAGCTGCAGGAGTCCCTGTACAACCTGGGCTACCTGAGCGAAGTGACCGGCGAGTACGACAACGCCACCGTGGAGGCTGTGAAGAACTTCCAGCGCCGCAACGGCCTGAGCGCCACCGGCAAGGCCGATAATGAGACGCAGCGCGTCCTCTACTCCGGCAGCGCCAAGCCCGCCTGGTAATTACAACCGATACCCCAGGGGAGCAGCCTGTACCATGGCTGCTCCCCTTTGCTGACTGCCGGCCCGAATCCTGCCCGAAGGAGATGATCCCGTGCCAAAGCTGATCGCCCTGCTGCTGGCCCTGCTGCTTCTGCCCGCCGCTCACGCGGAGGGATTGCCGTATGCCGCCTCCACCGTGCTGTCCGTCCTGCCTCTCACGCCGGCGCAGAGCGCCCTGGCGGATTATCTCTACCAGCCCATCATGGCAGGGGAGACGTACATCACCCTGCCCAAGGGCACCCTCTACGACGACGCCAACGCAGCCATGCAGGCCCTCATGCAGGACTATCCGGAGCTGTTCCACCTGGCGCCCAGCTACTCCCTGGGCTACTACAGGAACGAGCCGGATTATGCCGCCTGGGTGGAACCCAGCTACCACATGGACGCTTCCGCCGCACAGTCCCTCCGAACGCAGCTGTATGACCGGGCCCGGCACATCGCCCGGACAGCCGCCGATCCCCACGACGCGCTGGACATGCTCTGCCAGACCGTCGTCTACGGCGGTACGGAGCCCATGTGCCACAGCGCCGTCGGAGCGCTGCTCCAGGGACAGGCCACCTGCGAGGGCTATGCCCAGGCCACAACCCTGGTGCTGCGGATGATGGGCGTTCCCTGCGGCATGATCACCGGCGACGCAAGGGATTCCTCCGGCACGACGGAGCGCCATGCCTGGAACATCGCCTGCTTCCGCGGATATACCCTCATCGATCTGACCTGGAACGATCAGGATCACCTGGGCCTGAACACCCGCTGGTACTCCGGCCTTTCCACCGCCCAGATGGCGGCGGATCACTTTCCGGACGCCGCCCAGCGCATCCCCGTTTGCGGCGTCCAGGACAACTGGCATGTCCTGAACAGCTGCGTGGTCTCCACCCGCGCAGAGGCAGACGCCGCTCTCCGCCGCCTGGCTGCAGGGGAGTCCCTCAACCTGCGCATCACCGACGCCGCGCTGTACAGGAGCCTGGCCCATGACACCTCCGCTTTCCTGGACGGCTACAACCTGCGCTGCCCGGACGCACCCTTCTACGGCGCATACACCGTCGTGTACTCCGATGCGCAGATGTGCATCATCCTGCAGCCTGCGCAGACCGGACAATGAAGCTTCGTCTGCCGCACATGCCGTCCCCCGCAGCAGAAACACAGTTTTTCCTTGCAAGCCCCGGCATTGTATGATATAATAAATTGGTTTACCTTATTTATATTGAAGGAATCATCTGCGCCGCCTGTGCGCGCGCAGTTTCAGACAGCCAAACCATCCGTTGGCAGACAACCAGGAGGAGAATCCCATGCTTGAATGGCTCAAGAAGCTGCTTGGCAACAGCAATGAAGCTGAAGTCAAGAAGCTCTCGAAAATTGTTGACAAGGTGGAGGCGCTGGAGGACAGCTACAAGCAGCTGACCGACGAGCAGCTCCGCGCAAAGACCGACGAATTCCGCGCCCGCCTGCAGAACGGCGAAACCGAGGACGACATCCTCCCCGAGGCCTTCGCCGCCGTGCGCGAGGCCGCCTGGCGCGCCGTGGGCATGCGTCCATATCGCGTGCAGGTGATGGGCGGTCTGGTCCTGCATCAGGGCCGTATCGCTGAGATGAAGACCGGCGAGGGCAAGACCCTGGTTTCGACCCTGCCCGCGTACCTCAACGCGCTGTCCGGCAAGGGCGTGCACGTGGTTACCGTCAACGATTATCTGGCCCGCCGCGACTCCGAGTGGATGGGCAAGGTGCACCGCTTCCTCGGCCTTTCCGTCGGCCTGATCGTGCATGACCTGGATCCCGCCCAGCGCCGCGCCGCCTACGCCTGCGACATCACCTACGCCACCAACAACGAGCTGGGCTTTGACTACCTGCGCGACAATATGTGCGTCCGCAAGGCCGAGCTGGTGCAGCGCGGTCATCACTTCGCCATCGTGGACGAGGTGGACTCCATCCTCATCGACGAGGCCCGCACGCCCCTGATCATCTCCGGCCAGGGCGAAAAGTCCACCGACCTGTACGAGAAGGCGGACGCGATCGCCAAGCGCCTGCGCCGGGACGAGCACTTCACCGTGGACGAGAAGCGCAAGACCATCGTCCTGACCGACGAGGGCGCCCAGCAGGTCGAAAAGTCCTTCGGCATCAGCAACATCAACGACGCGGAGAACGCCGAGCTGAACCACCACATCCAGAGCGCCCTGCGCGCCAACTTCATGATGAAGCGCGATGTGGACTATGTCGTGCAGAACGGCCAGGTCGTCATCGTGGACGAGTTCACCGGCCGCCTGATGATCGGCCGCCGCTACTCCGAGGGCCTGCACCAGGCCATCGAAGCCAAGGAACACGTCAAGGTCGAGCGCGAAAGCCGGACGCTGGCCACCATCACCTTCCAGAACTACTTCCGCATGTACAAGAAGCTCTCCGGTATGACGGGTACCGCCCGCACCGAGGAGGAGGAGTTCCAGGGCATCTACTCCCTGGACGTGGTGGAAGTCCCCACCAACAAGCCCAATATCCGCAAGGATCTGGACGACGTGGTCTACAAGAACCGCGCCGCCAAGTACAACGCCGCCGTGAACGCCATCCAGGCCGCCCACGAGAAGGGCCAGCCCGTGCTGGTGGGCACCGTCACCGTGGAGACCAGCGAGATGCTCTCCGCGATGCTGCGCCGCCGGGGCATCCCCCACGACGTGCTGAACGCCAAGAATCATGCCCGCGAGGCAGAGATCGTCGCCCAGGCCGGCCACTACGGCGCGGTCACCATCGCCACCAACATGGCAGGCCGCGGCACGGACATCCTGCTGGGCGGCAACCCCGAGTTCCTCGCCCGCCGCGCCATGCGTCAGGAGGGCTACGAGGACGAGATGATCGAGGCTGCCGTGGGCCACGCGGAGAACGTGAGCGAGGAAGTCCTCGCTGCCCGCGAAAAGTACCGTCAGCTCCATGCCTCCTTCTGGCTGAGACCGACAAGGAGCACGAGCGCGTCCTCGCCACCGGCGGTCTGCACATCATCGGCACCGAGCGCCATGAGTCCCGCCGCATCGACAACCAGCTGCGCGGCCGCGCCGGCCGTCAGGGCGACCCCGGCTCCACCCAGTTCTTCATCTCCCTGGAGGACGACCTGATGCGCCTGTTCGGCTCCGACCGCATCGGCCCGATGGTCGAGCGCCTGGGCCTGAAGGACGACGAGCCCCTCACGGCGGGCCTCCTCACCAAGCAGATCGAATCTGCCCAGAAGAAGATCGAGGGCCGCAACTACGAGATCCGCAAGCACGTCCTCGAATACGACAACGTCATGTCCCGCCACCGCGAAACCATCTACGGCCAGCGCCGCCGCGTCCTCATGGGCGAGAACGTCCGCGAGAACATCATCGGCATGGCCTGCCACCTGATCGACGCGGCCATGGATCGCCACTGCAACGCCGAGGACAGCAAGGAATGGGATATCTCCGAGCTGACCAAGTACCTCGAAAACCTGTGCATCCGCCCCGGCAAGATCGCCGAGCTGAAGCAGCTGATCCACGACGAGGATCGCGATGCGCTGGTCGAGGCCCTCAAGGCCGACGCCCGCAGCCTCTACGAGGAGCGCGAGACCCTGCTGGCCGAGCTGGGCGTTGACATGCGCGAATTCGAGCGCGTGATGCTGCTGCGCGCGGTGGACGTGCGCTGGATGGATCACATCGACGCGATGGATCAGCTGCGCGACGGCATCGGCTTCCGCGCCTACTCCGGCAAGAACCCCGTCACCGAGTACCAG
>JAFXFR010000136.1 GCA_017513475.1 Clostridia bacterium | reverse complement strand
GGTCATGCGGGCCTCGGTGTATCGCATGGCGGCGGCGCTGTCGCCGTCGATGGAGCCGAAGTTGCCGTGACCGTCCACCATGGTGGCGCGCATGGAGAAGTCCTGCGCCATACGGACCATCGCGTCGTAGACGGAGGAGTCGCCGTGGGGGTGGTACTTACCCAGGCAGTCGCCGACGATACGGGCGCACTTGCGGTGGGGCTTGTCGGGGGTGGTGCCCAGCTCCATCATGGTGTAGAGGATGCGGCGCTGCACGGGCTTCAGGCCGTCCTCCACGCGGGGAAGGGCGCGCTCCAGGATGACGTGCTCCGCGTAGGGGATCATCGACTGGTGCATCACGTCCTCAACGGAGGTTTGCAGGATGCGGGAAGGGTCAGCCTTGGGGATGGGGCGGTTGTCGCTGGTCTTCTTCTTCGCCATGGATTACACGCCTCCTTCCTGCTGATTGGTGGGCACTTCAAAGTTGTCGGGCTTGTTGAAGTCCGCATGCTCGGTGATGTAATCGCGTCTCGGCTCGACCTTGTCACCCATGAGGATGGTGATGCGGCGGTCAGCCAGGGCCGCGTCCTCGATGGTGACCTGCATGAGCTTGCGCTGCTCGGGGTCCATGGTGGTGGCCCAGAGCTGCTCGGGGTTCATTTCGCCAAGACCCTTGTAGCGCTGCAGGGTGTAGCCCTTGCCGGCGGCCTTGATGCACTTTTGAAGCTCCTTGTCGTCGTAGGCGTACATGACCTTGGAGCCCTTTTGTACCTTGTACAGCGGCGGCATGCCGATGTAAACGTGGCCGTTGGTAACCAGCTCCTTCATGTAGCGGAAGAAGAAGGTCAGCAGGATCGCGCGGATGTGCGCGCCGTCCTGGTCGGCATCGGAGAGGATGATGACCTTGTGGTACTTGAGGTTATTGAGGTTGAAGCTCTCATCGATGGAAGTGCCCAGTGCGGTGATCAGGCTGCGGAACTCCTCGTTGGAAAGCACCTGGTCGAGGCGCTTTTTCTCCGCGTTGAGGGGCTTGCCGCGCAGGGGGAGGATCGCCTGATAGCGGCTGTCGCGGCCCTGCTTGGCGCTGCCGCCTGCGGAGTCGCCCTCCACGATGAACAGCTCGTTGTCCTCGGCCTTCTTGCCGCGGCAGGCGGAGAGCTTGCCCACCAGGGGCGCCGCATCCAGCTGATTGGCCTTGCGGGCGTTGTCGCGGGTCTTGCGGGCAGCCTCGCGCACCTGGGCCGCCTTGACGGCCTTGGCCACGATGGCCTGGGCGATGTCCTGATTCTTGAGGTTCTCCAGCCAGTCGGTCAGCTGCTGAATGATGATGCCTTCCACCGCCGGACGCACCTCGCTGTTGCCGAGCCTGCCCTTGGTCTGGCCTTCGAACTGGGGGTTCTTGACCATCGTGGTCAGCACGCAGGAGAGGCCCTCGCGGAAGTCCTCGCCGGAAAGGTTATTGTCCTTCTCCTTCAGCGCCCCGATGCGGCGGGCGTAGTCGTTGAACATCTTGGTGAAGGCGGCCTTGAAGCCGGTTTCATGGCTTCCGCCCTCGCCGGTGGGAATGTTGTTGACGTAGGAGAACATCGACTCGGTGTAGCCGTCGGTGTACTGGATGGCCACGCGGCAGATGACGCTGTCCTTCTGGCCCTCCAGGTAGATGGGCTCCTCGTGCATGGCGTTCTTGCCGTCGTTCAAGTACTTGACGTAGTCGATGATGCCGCCGTCGTACTGGAAGACCTTCTCCTTGTTCTCGCCCTTGACGCGTTCGTCCACGAAGATGATCTTGAGGCCGCGGTTGAGGTAAGCCAGTTCCTGCAGGCGGCGGGAGACGGTATCGCCGTTGAACTTCACGTCCTCGAAGATGGCGTCATCGGGCATGAAGCGGATGAGGGAGCCCTTCTTGCGGGTGTTGCCCACCTTGGCCAGGGGCGCCTCCGGAACGCCGGCATGGCAGCGATCTCCCTCGGTGGTGGAGGTGAACTTGATCTGATAATGGGTGAAATCGCGGAAAACGTCCACCGTCACCCACTTCGACAGGGCGTTCACGATTGCCGCGCCCACACCGTGCAGACCGCCGGAGTAGGCATAGTTGTCGTTGTTGAACTTGCCGCCGGCGTGCAGCTTGGTGAAAATGACCTCCACGCCGGAAACGTGCATGGTGGGATGCTCGTCCACGGGCATGCCGCGGCCATTGTCGAACACGGAGGCCGAGCCGTCGGTGTGCAACGTCACCTTGATCTCGGTGGCGTGGCCGTTGCTGGCCTCGTCGATGGCATTGTCCACGATCTCCCACAGCAGGTGGTGCAGGCCGCGGGAGGAGGTGGTGCCAATGTACATGCCGGGGCGCATGCGGACGGCCTCCAGGCCCTCCAGTACCGTCAGTTGACCGGCGTCGTATTGCTTCGCCATGTATAAAACCCCTTTTCACGGAGGATCAGTCCGTCTTTGCAGGCGGACGTAAAATATGCATACTACAACACCTTATTATACCACATTTTGTGGTAGATGGCAAGGGAAAGAATAGATGTTCGCCCAATTTCGTGGGAATATGCAAGAAAAAAACCGCCGGTGAGGGCGGTTGATGATCAGGCTCCGATATGGCGGCTGATGTACGCCACCACCTCGCGCAGCCGGAGCTGTTCGCAGTCCACGGTGACGTCGGCCCACTTTTCATACAGGGGGACACGTTCGTTGTACAGGTCGCGCAGGGTCCAGCCGGGCTGTATGGTCACGCCGCGGGCATGGAGGTCGCCCAGGCGGTCCTCGATGGCCTCATAGCTGAGCTTGAGGTAGACGACGGTGCCGATGCCCTTGAGGTGGCGCATGGCGTCCTCGCCGTACACGACGCTGCCGCCGGTGGCGATGATACTGTTTTCGGCGTTCAGCGCCGCATTGATGCGGTTCTCGATCTCGCGGAAGCCAGCGTCGCCGTGCTGGTCAATGAGCTGGGAAAGCTTCGCGCCCATCTCCTTCTGGATAACCAGGTCGGAGTCAATAAAGTCCATGCCGAGGGCCTTGGCCAGCACCACGCCAACGGTGGATTTGCCGCAGCCCGGCATGCCGATGAGGATGATATTGTGCATAGGAGAGGCACTCCTTGGTATAGTCTCGGAAGTTGCGTAGGGTTCCGCCTCTGCAGAGGCGGTCAGGGGCGATGAAAACCCACGAAGTGGGCGGTCGCCCTTTGGAAACCTTCGGGGCATGCCCGAAGCTTTATAACGATTTCCAGTACCGCCTTGTGACGATGGCCTGCCCGTCGATGACATTGGGCACCTTGTCACCCAGGACGAAGCCGTTCTTCTCCATCACACGGGCGGAACCGGGGTTGTCATCGTCGCAGGTGATCAGGCATCGGGTGATGCCCAACTCCTTGGCGCAAGGGAGGGCCAAACGCAGCATCAGCGTGCCATAGCCCTTGTTCCATTCGCCCAGGCGGATGGCGTACCCGATGTGTCCGCCGTAGCGCAGCAGGCTTTCCGTCAGCTCATGGCGGATGTCGATCTGCCCCAGGAAGCGCTGCTTTTCGTCATCCACCAGCCACAGCGTGGTCGCACCGACCCAGCCCTTGGGGAGGTTGCGGGCGTGGCGCATGTCGTCCAGATGGGCGAGGAGATCACCTTCCCGCGGGTCGCTGAAGGGATTCCCGGCACGTCGGTGGAAGCCCTCGTATTCGTCGAAGGCCTCGGTGTAGGAGGCCAAATAGCCCTCGCAGGGCTCGATCAGCCGGATCATGGCAGTCACCTCACAAACAGAAGCGGGAGCTTCCAGCCGGAAGCTCCCGTAAATGCCTTACGGCTTAGAAACCATAGTTCTCGCGGATCTCGATGCCCTTGTAGCGGCGCATGCCGGTACCGGCGGGGATCAGCTTGCCCAGGATGACGTTCTCCTTCAGGCCGATCAGCGGATCGATCTTGCCCTTGATGGCGGCCTCGGTCAGGACACGGTTGGTCTCCTGGAAGGACGCGGCGGACAGGAAGGAGTCGGTGGCCAGGGAAGCCTTGGTGATGCCCAGCAGCACGCGCTTGACGAACGCGGGACGCTTGCCCTCCATCAGGGCCTTCTGGTTTGCCTCCTCCAGGCGGCTGAGGTCGACCAGGGAGCCGGGCAGCAGATCGGTATCGCCGTTGTCCTCGACGCGGACCTTGCGGAGCATCTGGCGGACGATGATCTCGATGTGCTTGTCGGCCACGGCAACGCCCTGGAGGCGGTAGACGGACAGAACTTCCTTGAGCAGGTAGTCCTGCACGGCCTTGGGGCCCAGGATGCGCAGCAGATCGTGGGGATTGATGGAGCCCTCGATCAGCACGTCGCCGGCGTTGATGACGTCGCCCTCCTGCACCTTCAGGCGGCTGCCGTAGGTGATGGAGTAGGTCTTCTGCTCATACACGGGATCGACGGAGTCGACGGTGATGATCAGGTCGGTCTCGGTCTGGATGACGCTGACCTTGCCGTGCAGATCGGACTTGATGTTGATGTTCTTCTGGGTGGAGGGCACCTGGATGTCCTTCACCAGCACGTCGCCCTGATTGACCACCGCGCCGTCGGACACGCACAGGGTGCCGATCTGGCTGTGGAAGGTCTGGGCGGCGAGGGCCTCGTCGTCGGGGGTGAGGGTCATTTCGCACTTGCCCTCATTGCGGACGATGGAGACCACGCCGGCATTCTCCGCCTTGACGGTGACCGTCTTGGAGGCGCCGGGAGCGACGAAGGTCTTGTACAGCACGTCGCCGGCCTCGACATGAGCGCCGTCCTCCACGCAGGGCAGGATCAGGGTCGCCACATAGTCGTGCTTCTCGAAGGTGGGATCCTCAGCGGTGACGACCAGCTCGTTCTTGCCCTTGACCTGCTGGAAGGAAACCTTGCCGCCGATGTCGGACAGGACAGCCTCACGCTTGGGCTTGCGGGCCTCGAAGAGTTCTTCGACGCGGGGCAGACCCTGGGTGATATCTTCGCCGGAAGCGATACCGCCGGTATGGAAGGTACGCATGGTCAGCTGGGTGCCGGGCTCGCCGATGGCCTGAGCGGCGATGATGCCGACGGCCTCGCCCACGTCCACCTTGCCGCCGTGAGCCATGTTCTGGCCGTAGCAGCGGGCGCAGACGCCGTTCTCGGTGCGGCAGGTCAGGACGGAACGAACCATGGCCTTCTTGATGCCGGCGCCAACGATGGCCTTGGCCTTGTAGAAGTCGATGGGCTCGTTGAGGTGCACGATGACCTCGCCCGTGGCGGGATCAACGATGTCCTCAGCCGCGGTACGGCCGCGCAGACGATCCTCCAGATCCTCGATGGTCTGCTTGCCGCTCATGAGAGCGGTGACCTGCACGCCGCGCACCTGAGTGCCGCGGGCAGCGAAGCAGTCCTCCTCGCGGACGATGACTTCCTGGGAAATATCCACCAGACGGCGGGTCAGGTAGCCAGAGTCAGCGGTCTTCATGGCCGTATCGGACAGAGCCTTACGGGAGCCGTGAGAGGACAGGAAGAACTCCAGAACGTTCAGGCCCTCGCGGAAGTTTGCGCGAATGGGCAGCTCCACAGTCTTGCCGGTGGGGGAGGCCATCAGGCCGCGCATACCAGCCAGCTGGGAAACCTGCGCAGAAGAACCACGGGCGCCGGAATCGGTGAACATACGGATGGGGTTGAAGGGATCCAGGTTGGGCAGAATGCGGTCACGCAGGGCGTGGGTGCAGCTGTTCCACAGGTCGATAACGCGCATGTAGCGCTCGTCCTCGCTCAGCAGACCCTCCTGGTACAGCTCGTTGACCTGAGCGACCTTCTCGTCGGTCTCGGCCAGCATCTGCTCCTTCTCCGGGGGGATCTTGATGTCCGCAACGGAAACAGTCAGCGCGCCGACGGTGGAGTACTTGTAGCCCAGCGCCTTGATGGCGTCCAGAACCAGCGCACACTTGTGCTCGCCCTGGGAGCGGAAGCACATGTCGACGATGTTGCCCAGCTGCTTCTTGCCGCACAGCTGGTTGACTTCCAGCTCGAACATGTCCTCCAGGCACTCGCGCTTCTTGAAGCCGAGGTTCTGGGGCAGTGCGTCGTTGAAGATCAGGCGGCCCAGGGTACAGTCAATGACCTTGGAGCCCTTCTCGCCGTTGAACTCGCGCTCAATGCGGACCTTGATGGGGCTCTGCAGGGTGATCTGACCCAGGGCGTAGGCCATATGGGCCTCTTCGGGATCGCGGAACACGCGGCCCGCGCCCTTGCCGTTGGGATTCTCGATGGTCAGGTAGTAGCAGCCGATGACCATGTCCTGAGAGGGGGACATGACGGGCTTGCCGTCCTGAGGCTTCAGGATGTTGTTGTGGCCCAGCATCAGGAAGCGGGCTTCAGCCTGAGCTTCCATGGACAGCGGGACGTGCACAGCCATCTGGTCGCCGTCGAAGTCAGCGTTGAAGGCGGTACAGGCCAGAGGATGCAGCTTCACGGCCTTGCCGTCCACCAGGATGGGCTCGAAGGCCTGAATGCCCAGACGGTGCAGCGTGGGAGCACGGTTCAGCAGAACCGGGTGGTCCTTGATCACGTCCTCGAGGATGTCCCACACCTCGGGCTTCATCTTCTCGACCGCGCGCTTGGCGGACTTGACGTTGTGGGCCAGCTTGCGCTCCTGCAGCTGCTGCATGACGAAGGGCTTGAACAGCTCCAGCGCCATCTCCTTAGGCAGACCGCACTGGTGCAGCTTGAGCTCGGGGCCGACGACGATAACGCTGCGGCCGGAGTAGTCAACGCGCTTGCCCAGCAGGTTCTGACGGAAACGGCCCTGCTTACCGGACAGCAGGTGGCTCAGGCTCTTCAGCGCACGACCACCGGGGCCGGTGACAGGACGGCCGCGACGGCCGTTGTCGATCAGCGCGTCCACAGATTCCTGCAGCATGCGCTTCTCGTTGCGGACGATGATGTCCGGCGCGCCCAGCTCCAGCAGGCGCTTCAAGCGGTTGTTGCGGTTGATGACGCGGCGGTACAGGTCATTCAGGTCGGAGGTGGCGAAGCGGCCGCCGTCCAGCTGCACCATGGGGCGCAGATCCGGAGGAATAACGGGCAGCACGGTCAGCACCATCCACTCGGGCTTGTTGCCGCTGGCGCGGAAGGACTCGACGACCTCCAGGCGCTTGATGGCGCGGGCGCGCTTCTGGCCTTCGGTGTCGCGGTTCTGCTCCTTGAGGGTCAGGGCCTCGATCTCGGCCTTCAGCTGGGAGGACAGCGCGTCCAGATCCAGCTCGCGCAGCATGGTCTGCACGGCCTCGGCGCCGATCATGGCGCGGAAGGAGCCGATGTCCTCGCCCTGGCGCTTCTTGGCCTGGATCTCGCGGTACTTGTCATCGTTGATCAGGTCATGCAGATGCACGCCGGTCACGGCCTCGTTGCCGGGATCCAGAACGATGAAGTTGGCGAAGTACAGAACCTTATCCAGGATGCGGGGAGAGAGCTCCAGCAGCATGCCCATGCGGCTGGGGATGCCCTTGTAGTACCAGATGTGGCTCACGGGCGCGGCCAGCTCAATGTGGCCCATGCGCTCGCGGCGGACCTTGGCACGGGTGACCTGCACGCCGCACTTGTTGCAGATCTTTTCCTTGTCCTTATATTTGATACGCTTGTACTGGCCGCAGTTGCACTCCCAGTCCTTGGTAGGTCCGAAAATGCGCTCGCAGTACAGGCCGTCACGTTCCGGCTTCAGCGTACGGTAATTGATGGTCTCCGGCTTGGTGACCTCGCCGTGGCTCCATTCGCGGATCTGCTCAGGAGAGGCCATGCCGATCTGGACAGCATCAAGATTCGTCAGTTCAAACAAAAGGGTACACACTCCCTTCACTGTCGGGGGCCGTGAGAGGCCCTTTGCCAGAAGGATTCTGGCGAGGGGTGCAGCAGAGGATTTGCATCTTACTGCACCCTTATCGTCAAAGTGAGAAGCTCACTTACTCAAAATCGTCCAGGGGATCGCTCAGCGGATCGTCCAGCTCCAGCTCGCCCAGCGCGTCGATGGACATATCGTCCATGCCGTCGTCGCCGTCGATGGTGAAGTCCATGTCGCCGAAGTCGGCGTCCATGTCCTCGTCGTCCGCGGAGAGCATGGTCTCCACGTCCTCGAGGGTCTGGGCGGTCTCTTCGGGCTCTTCCTCGCGCATCGGGCGGGTCTCGCCGGAGGACATGTCCTCGGGATCCAGCTCGGGAATCTCGACCACATTGCGGTCGGCGTCCAGCACCTTAATGTCAAGGCACAGGGCCTGCAGTTCCTTGATCAGCACGCGGAAGGACTCGGGCACGCCGGGGGCGGGGATGTTCTCGCCCTTGATGATGGCCTCGTAGGTCTTGACGCGGCCGACGGTGTCGTCGGACTTGACGGTCAGGATCTCCTGCAGGGTGTTGGCGGCGCCGTAGGCTTCCAGCGCCCAGACTTCCATCTCGCCGAAGCGCTGGCCGCCGAACTGGGCCTTGCCGC
>JAFXFR010000135.1 GCA_017513475.1 Clostridia bacterium | reverse complement strand
TGAAGGCACGATCCAGATGGATCTGATGCAGCGTCCCGCCGGCATCACCGCTGAGCTGACCCTGACCTACTTAGACGGCACGGAGGACGTGATCCTCACCGACGAAAGCTGGACGGCCAGCCAGAGCCAGGTGCGCTTCTCCGAGCTGTATGACGGCGAGGTGGTCGACGCGACCTTCGCGGGGGCGGAAGCGACCCAAGCCGTCTGCTTCGACGGCCCAACGGAGACGCTGATCCCCCAGGAGGGCACGCCCATCCGCGAGCAGGAGCGTATCTGCCCCGTGCGTATCTTCGCCACACCCAAGGGGGAAAAGGTAATCGACTTCGGCCAGGAGCTGACCGGCTTCCTGGAGGTATCCGTCGATGCGAAAGCCAGCGATGTGGTGGACGTATCCTTCGCCGAGGTGATGGACAAGGAAGGCAACTTCTACACTGAGAACTACCGCGGCGCGAAGTGCAAGTACCATACACCTGCCGGGACGGACAGCAGGTTTACAAGACCCGGCTGACCTACTACGGCTTCCGCTACATCCGGGTGAATGAATTCCCCGGCGGCGTTGAAGCGGCTGACCTGAACAGCTTCACCGGCATTGCGGTGCACTCCGAAATGAAGCGCACCGGCCATATCGCGACCTCTGACCCGATGCTGAACCAGCTGTTCTCCAACATCATCTGGGGCCAGAAGGGCAACTTTGTCGATGTTCCCACCGACTGTCCCCAGCGCGACGAGCGTCTGGGCTGGATGGGCGATGCGCAGGTCTTTGCCCGCACGGCCTGCACGAATTTCGATGCGGAACAGTTCTTCTCCAAGTGGCTGAACGACCTGGCCGCCGACCAGCATGAGGATGGCTATGTGGGCTCCGTCATCCCGGATGTTTGGACCCATGTACACAACCGGAGCAACGCCTCTGCCGCCTGGGGAGATGCGGCGACCATCGTTCCCTGGGAGGTATACTGCACCTATGGCAATATCGACATGCTGCGCCGACAGTTCCCTTCGATGAAGAAGTGGGTGGACTACATCGGCAGCGTGACGGAACGGCCTTCGCTGTGGGTGGGCGGCTGGCAGTGGGCTGACTGGCTCGGCCTGGATGCGCCCAGCGGCAGCTACAAGGGCTCCAGCCGTGAGGCCTTCATCGCCAGCGCGTTCTATGCCCGCTCCACGGAGCTGGTCATCAAGGCTGGCAAGGTGCTGGGCGAGGACGTGTCCGCCTACGAGGCGCTGTACACACGCATTGTTGCAGCGTTCCGCAAGGAATTCCCCGAATACCTGACGCAGACCGAATGCATCCTGGCCGCCCATTTCCACCTGGCGGAGAATCCGCAAAAGGCGGCGGATCTCCTGGCCGACAAGGTGCGCGAGGCAGGCGTCCATCTGCGAACCGGCTTCGTCGGTACGCCCTATATCCTGCATGTGCTGAGCGACTTCGGCCACGCCGACCTGGCCTGGGAGCTGATGCTGCGCAAGGCGTACCCCTCCTGGCTGTACCCCATCACAAAGGGCGCGACCACCATCTGGGAGCACTGGGACGGCATCATGCCCGACGGCGGCTTCTGGAGCAAGGACATGAACTCCTTCAACCATTACGCCTACGGCTCCGTGGCGGACTGGCTGTACGGCGTGGCGGCGGGCATCCAGGTCATGGAGGACGCGCCGGGCTATCAGCGCGTGCGCATCGCGCCCCATCCCACGGACAAGCTGGACTGGCTGGAGGCGTCCATTGAGACCCGACAGGGCCTGATTTCGGTCAAGTGGAGCAAGACCTTCGAGCCCGATCAGGCGGATGCAGTCTGGCGCGTCGCCATTGAAACGCCGGTCGAGGCTGAGCTGGTGCTGGGCAGCGAAGTGAAGCTGCTGCAGCCGGGCCGGCATGTGGTTTTCTGCTAATTCCCCCTGACGATATGAACGGAGGTCAATAACATGAAAATCGGAACGATGCTGTATTTCAACTCCCTGGAGGAGATGGAAAAGAGCTTCATCAAGCTGCGGGCATTCGGGTTTGCATCCTGCCAGCTTTGCTCCTGGGAACCGGAAAAGTGGACGGACGAGAACGCGGACGGCATCCGCGCGCTGGCGGAGAAGCACGGTATTGAGATCTCGTCCTTCTGGTGCGGCTGGGAGGGCCCGAAGGTCTGGGACTTCTACGAGGGGCAAAGGACGCTGGGTCTGGTGCCGCCGCAGTACCGTGAAATGCGCGTGAAGAACCTGTGCGATGGCGCGGATTTCGCCCATCGCATCGGCCTGACGGACGTGGCCACTCATATGGGCTTCATCCCGGAATGCCCCTTCGATCCCAACTTCGAGCCCCTGTGCGACGCCATCCGCACCGTGGCGCAGCACCTGAAAAAGAACGGCCAGTACCTGCTCTTCGAGACCGGTCAGGAAACGCCGGTGACCATGCTTCGCTGCTTCGAGCAGGTCGGTATGGACAACCTGGGCGTGAACCTCGACACCGCGAACCTGATCCTCTACGGTAAGGCCAACCCGGTGGATGCGCTGGACGTGTTCGGCAAATACGTACGCAACCTGCACGCCAAGGACGGCTTCTACCCCGTCAACGGCCACGACCTGGGCGAAGAGGTTCGCCTGGGTGATGGCAAGGTGGACTTCCCCGCCCTGTTCCGCAGGCTCAAGGAGCTGGGCTACGACTCTTATGTGACCATCGAGCGCGAGATCTCCGGCGAACAGCAGGATGAGGACATCCGCCACGCCAAGGTCTACCTGGAAACGGTTATCAACGAAGTATACGGAGGATAAAGCCATGCTGAAGGTTGGTCTGGTTGGCGTGGGCGGCATCAGCGGCGCCCACATCCCCTGCTGGGAGCAGATGGAGGACGCTGAGCTGGTCTCCCTGTGCGACATCCGCCCGGAGCAGATGAAGCCCTACCCCGGCAAGCGTCACTACGCAAGCCTGACGGAGATGCTGGAAAAGGAAGAACTGGATATTCTCGACATCTGCCTGCCTACCTATCTGCACGCGGATGCAGCCATTCAGGCGATGGACAAGGGCGTCCACGTCATTTCCGAGAAGCCCATTTCCCTCAAGAAAGAGGATGTGGCCCGCATTTACGAGGCGGCGGAGCGCAATCATGTGACCTTCATGGTCGCGCAGGTGCTGCGTTTCTGGCCGGAATATGAGTTTGTCAAGGAAATCTATGACAACGGCAAGTACGGCCGGCTCCTGTCCGGCACCATGACCCGCCTGGGCAACATGCCCGCCTGGAGCTGGGACAACTGGATGGCCGACGAAAACCGCAGCGGCCTGACGCCCTTCGACCTGCACATCCACGATCTGGATTTCATGGTCTATGCCTTCGGTGCGCCGAAGAACGCCGTCCGCAGCCGCTCCCGCCAGGCGGATCAGGATCACCTGATGGCCATGTACGATTTTGACGGCTTCACCATCCACAGCGAGGCTGCCTGGTACGCCCCTCAAAGTTTCAAATTCAACGCCGGCTTCCGCTTCCAGTTTGAGAAGGCGGTGGTGGTGAGCGGCGCGGACGGCCTGGTGGTGTACGAAAAGGACGGCGGCGTGATCCGCGCGGGCGCGCAGGATGGCGAGAGCGCCGGACTGGATCTGCCCGTCACCGACGCCTACGGCAACGAGATCCGCTATTTCGCCGACTGCGTGAAGCAGGGCATGCCCGCTGACAAAATCAAGCCTGGCGAGCTGGAAACGGTTTTGACGCTGCTGAATGCTTTTTGACCCCTACCATTCAATCGCATTCACAAGAACATCGCAAAGAGGTTTGCCATATTATGAAGCTTTCCGACATTCATATCCGGGATCCCTTTGTCCTTTTGCACGAGGATAAGTATTATCTCTATGGAACCCGCGGCGCAACCTGCTGGGGCGCGGCTGACGGCTTTGACGTCTTCGTTTCGGACGATCTGGAGAATTGGTCCGAACCCCATGAGGTTTTTCACAACGATGGCTCCTTCTGGGCTGATATGCACTACTGGGCGCCCGAGGTGCACAAGTGGAACGGCGCGTTCTACATGTTTGCGTCCTTCAAGGCGGAAGGCGTTTGTCGCTGCACCTGCATCCTGAAGGCAGACAATCCTCTGGGACCCTTCGTCCCCCACAACACCAGCCCCATTACCCCCGCCGGCTGGGAGTGCCTGGACGGCACCTTCTACGTGGACAAGGATGGAAAACCCTACATGGTTTTCTGCCACGAGTGGGTTCAGGCGGTGGACGGCGAGATCTGGGCGGTGGAGCTCAAGAACGATCTGACCGCACCGGCAGGCCCGCCCCGTCTGCTGTTCACTGCGTCTGAGGCGGAGTGGATTGTTCCCGGATCTCCGGTAATGGGCAAGCCATCCTTCGTGACCGACGGCCCCTTCATGTGGCGCACCCAGAACGGCGAACTGCTGATGCTATGGGCAGCATTTTCCGCGCAAGGCTACACTCAGGGTATGGCGCTGAGCAGCAACGGCGAAATCACCGGTCAGTTCCGGCAGGTGGAGCCCCTCTTCCGCAAGGACGGCGGCCACGGCATGATCTTCCGCACCAAAGAGGGCAAGCTTCTCCTGTCGCTCCACAGTCCCAACCGTACCCCGGAGGAACGTCCCCACTTTTTTGAGATTGTCGAGGAAAACGGTCTGCTTCGCCGCGCGTAAGCAGAGGGCAGAGACAGACTGCCATCACTGGGACGCTTGACGCAATCTGACGAGAGGAGAAATGCCATGTCTGAAGTTCGCAGCCTGAAGCTGGAGGAGCTGGCAGCCTACAACAAGCTGTCCTCCATCTGCTTCACATACACCGTCAACACTGAAAACCTCGCCCCGAAGGAGATGCCCCCAGAGAAGCTGCGCCAGTACCGCGGCTGCTTTGACGAGGACAGCAGGCTCCTTGGCGGCATGATCCTGCTGGAGATGGACTGCCGCTTTGAGGGGCACACCTGCCGTTTTGTTGGCGTGGGCGGCGTGGTGACTGATCCCGCTGACCGCCGGCGCGGCGCAATCCGGCAGATCTTCGAAGCCGACCTGCCCCGGATGTATGAGGAGGGCTTCACCTTCAGCGCGCTGTACCCCTTCAGCCATGTCTTCTACCGCAAATTCGGCTATGAGCTGGCCATCATCCGGCACAACGCAAAGTTCTCTCCCGGCAGCCTGCGCAAGGGCCTCTGCCAGGCTGCGTCCATCCGCCGCATTCTGCCGGACGAGCACGACGCTGGCATGAAACAGGTGTACGAAACCTACATGGCTGACAAGAACCTGGGAATCCTGCGTTCGGAGGAGCAGTGGAAGTCTCTGCGCAGCGGCACCCCCTGGGAGAACCAGAAACACGCCTATATGCTGTATAGCGAAAACGGCGAGCCGATTGCCTACTGGATCGGCAGCATGTCCAAGGGAAGCGAGGGCGCGGTGCTGTCCATGGAAGACCTGGCCTATGTCAGCCGCGAGGGCATGGAGGCCATCTTTGCCATGCTGCAGTCGATGAACGAGGTCGGCACGGTCAAGCTGACTGTACCCCAGGATATGCCCCTGCGTCACCTGATGGCCGATCCCTACGACATGGAGGAGGACGTCACTTGCGGCGGCATGGTGCGCATCGTCAACGCCGAAAAGGTACTGGGGATGCTGCCCGCGCCTGCGCTGGCCGGACGGTGCGTCGTCGAGATCAGCGACGGGCAGATTCCGGCGAACAACGGGCGCTTCCTGATCGTGGGCGACGGAGAGAGGCTGACGCTCACCCGCACGGAGGACGAGCTTGATCTTCGCTGTACAATCAACGGCCTGTCCGCGCTGGTTGTGAACAGCATGGACTTCCGGGAGTGCCTGGACGCCCGGCTGGCGGAGCTGCTGCGGCCGGAGAACGGGCACTTCATGGCGGAATTGTTCCGCGCACGGAAGCAGCATCTGCACAACTATTTCTGATTGTATGGCAATGCAGCGCTGCTTCGCGCAGACAAGTGCCTTGCGCTGAGCCATCCAGTGGGGGCGTGCTGCATCGCTGGATGAAAGACTCGGCTTGCAGGCTCAGAAACAACAAAATACTGTCGATTGCTCTGCCAGATGCTGATTTGGATTCAGGTAAATCAGGATCATTCATCGAAAGCGGACATCGATTGCTTCAACACAACAAATCGCGACCGGATTTCAGTTGAAACCGGTCGTTTTGCGTGTCGAAGTGATGGCGCTTGAACCCGTTGCCTTTGTAATTTTGCCATCCACAATTTCACTTATTATCGGTGAGTGATCTTGCTTGTCGGAATTCAAAGAATTAGATAACCAAGTGGAATATCAAAAGTTCGTTTCCCTACTGCACCCTTTCGGCTTGTTCTATATGATATTGCAATTTAGAATTTTTTCATTTTCAGAAAACGGGATAAATTCGTCCTTGACAAATCACATTCCAGCGGGGAGAGTGTAAAGGAAGGAGTTATCCTCACGTTCCATCATACAAACAATGGCACCTCAAGCCTTTGCTGGATTGCGGTGCTATGCACTGCTGTGATAGAATAAGAGCGATAAACTTGAATTTGACAAGGTAAACACAATGTATATTGAAACTGACAGAATGGTTATTCGTGAAAATTATCGCGAGGGGCGTAACGATTGGAAAATAGATTTGGCAATGGAAGGAAACATTGAGTTAGAATTATTTATCATATCGAATTCGCCAAAAAGAGTTTCATATCCTGAAGCATGT
>JAFXFR010000134.1 GCA_017513475.1 Clostridia bacterium | reverse complement strand
GCAACTGCCAGGCCACCAAGGACGCGGGCCGCATCGCGGGGCTTAACGTCCGCCGCATCATCAACGAGCCTACCAGCGCAGCCCTGGCGTACGGCCTGAACAACGGCGCGGCCCAGAAGATCATGGTCTACGACCTGGGCGGCGGTACCTTTGACGTGTCCATCATTGAAATTGGCGACGGCGTCATTGAGGTGCTGGCCACCTGCGGCGACAATCATCTGGGCGGCGACGACTTCGACGAGCGCATCGTGCAGTGGATGTGCGGCGAGTTCCAGCGGACCAACCGGGCCGATCTGACGAAGGACGCTGCCGCCCTGGTGCGCGTGAAGGAAGCCGCCGAACAGGCCAAAAAGGAGCTGTCCGCCTTCGAAATGGCCAGCATCTCCCTGCCCTTCATCATGCAGGTGGGCGGCCAGCCCGTCCATCTGGACATGACGCTGACCCGCGCGAAGTTCAACGAGCTGACCCGGGATCTGGTGGACCGCACCGAGGGCCCCGTCCGCACGGCACTGAGCGATGCGGGCATCGCAGCTTCCGAGCTGGGCCGTGTGCTCCTGGTGGGCGGCTCCACCCGCATTCCTGCCGTGCAGCAGAAGGTGCAGCAGATCACCGGGAAGATTCCCTCCAAGAACATCAACCCTGACGAGTGCGTCGCCCAGGGCGCGGCCATCCAGGGCGATACTCTGGGCAGCGAGAACACCGCCCTCACCCAGCACAGCGGTATCCTGCTGCTGGACGTGACGCCCCTGTCGCTGGCCATCGAGACCGTCGGCGGTGTTGCCACCCGCGTGGTGGAGCGAAATTCCACATTGCCCGTGCATTATTCTCAGGTGTTCACCACGGCGGGCATGTTTCAGGGCAGCGTCGAAATTCATGTGCTGCAGGGCGAGCGCCCCATGGCCAAGGACAACAAGACCATCGGCAAGTTCAAGTTGAAGGGAATCCGCAAGGCCATGGCGGGTGTGCCCAAGATCGAGGTCACCTTCGACATCGACGTCAACGGCATTCTCACCGTGTCCGCTCGCGATCAGGACACCGGCGCGAACCAGTCCATCACCATTACCGCGAATGAGAAGATGTCCGAAGCGGAGATCCAGCAGGCCATCCGCGATGCGGAGCAGTATGCCGAGCAGGATGGCTTCCGCCGCGATCTGATGCAGACCCTCAACGAGGGTCAACAGCTGTGCAACCAGGTGTCTGCTGCGATGGCCAAGGCCGGCAAGCAGCTGGACAAGGAGGAGAAAAAACGCGTCAACAACGACGAAGCAGCCCTGCGTAAGCAGATCTCCCGCGCCAAGCCTGACAAGATGACCAAGAGCGACCTGGCGGACATCAAGGCTGCCATGGAGGTCCTGCGGGGCAGCAGCATCCACGTGATCCATCTGGCCAACAACATGGGGAACAACCAGTAAAGCCAGCGCCGCTTCTGTACGGGAGGCGGCGTTCGTTCCGTCACTGGACAGGTGATGGAAACTATGATAGAATAAAGGTAGTGTTTGAAATGGAGATGTTGATCAAATTCATCGTTTGTCTGTTTGCAGGTCTGGGAGCAGGCCTGGGTACCGGTTTTGCGGGCATGAGCGCCGCGGCGGTCATCACCCCGATGCTTGTGACCTTTCTGGGCATGGAGACCTATGACGCGGTAGGCATCGCCCTTGCCAGCGATGTGCTTGCCAGCGCCGTCTCCGCGTGGACATACCACAAGAACGGCAATCTGGACATCAAAAACGGCCTGACGATGATGATCACCGTGCTGCTGTTCACCGTGGTTGGCAGCTGGGTGTCCAGCCTTGTGCCCTCGACGACCATGGGCAGTTTCTCCGTGTTCATGACGATGATGCTGGGCGTGAAGTTCATCCTGAAGCCCGTCATGACCACCAAGGAAGCCATGGCTCAGGTGGACGCCAGGAAGCGTACCATCCAGTCCATCGGCTGCGGCGCGATGATCGGCTTTATCTGCGGCTTCATCGGCGCGGGCGGCGGCATGATGATGCTCCTTATCCTCACCACGGTCATGGGCTACGAGCTTAAAACGGCCGTAGGTACCAGCGTGTTCATCATGACCTTCACGGCCCTGACCGGCTCGGTGAGCCACTTTGCCATCGGCGGCGCGCCGGATTGGTGGACGCTGATTCTCTGCGTGGCTTCCACGCTGCTCTTCGCCCGTATTGCGGCGAAATTCGCCAACAAGGCCAAGCCTGCGACCCTCAACCGGGCTACCGGCGTGGTGCTGGTGGTGCTGGGCGCGGTGATTCTCCTTTTCAATGCTTTCACTTAATACATGAAGGAGGCCTTCCCCATGGAACGCAAATCCATTTCGTCCGACGTGATCACCCGGGCATATATCGACTCCCTGCTGGTGGAGGTGCGCCATCTGGACGCAGTTATGCCCTCCACGGAGATGACGCTCTTTGGCAAGACCTTCGCCACCCCCGTGGCGACGGCGGCGCTCAGCCACATGCACAATCAGTACCCCGACGGCATGGTTGCCATGGCGGACGGCGCCAACCAGGCGGGCGCGCTGGTCTTCAGCGGCATGGGCCCCAAGGATGAGCTGGAGCGCATGGTGCAAAGCGGCGCGCAGGTCATCAAGATCATCAAGCCCTACGCCGACCGCGAGAGCGTGTACGACAAGATCCGCCATGCGGAGGAGATCGGCTGCCTGGGTGTTGGCATCGACACCGACCATGCCTTCTCCCGCGGCGGCTATGATGTGATCGAGGGCATGCCCATGTTCCCCCTGTCCTCCAAGGAGCTGGCCGATATGGTCAAGGCCACCAAGCTGCCCTTCTTCATCAAGGGCGTGCTGTCCCGCAAGGAGGCCCGCAAGTGTCTGGACTGCGGCGTAAAGGGCATGGTCGTCAGCCACCACAACGGCCGCATCGACACCGCCGTGCCCCCGCTGATGGTGCTGCCGGAAATCGCTGAGGAAGTGAACGGCGAGGCTGCGCTGTTCGTGGACTGCGCCATTCAGTCCGGCCTGGATGTGCTCAAGTGCCTGGCCCTGGGCGCGACGGGCGCCTGCGTGGGCCGTCCGCTGATGCAGCCCCTGCGGGAAAAGGGCGCGGAAGGCGTGCGCGGCGTGATCGAGGGCATCACCACCGACCTGCGCTACAACATGGCCATGACTGCTTCTCCGGATGTGAAGAGCGTCGATCCCACCATCATCCGCCTGGCGAAGCACACCTGGTGACCGTCATGAAGAGAATCGACATGAATACCTACCCCCGCCGCGATCATTTCGCCCACTTCTGCGCCATGGCGTACCCCTATGTCGGCGTGACCGTGGACGCGGACGTGACCGATCTGCTGGCCCTGTGCCGGGAGAAGGGCTATTCCTTCTACCTGCTGGTGCTGCACGCCGTCGCCCTGGCAGCGGATGAGGTGGACGAGTTCCGGCGGCGCATCGATCAGGGAGGCATCGTTGAATATGACGAGTGCCCCACCTCCCACACCGAACTCAAGCCCGACGGCACCTACGCCTACTGCACGCTGCGCCACCACATGCCCCTGGCGGACTACCTCGCCAAGGCGGAGGCGGCCCGCGCGGCGGTGCGGGAGAGCGGCACCATCGAGGAAGAGGACGACGTGCAGTCCATGTACTTCATCTCGACTCTGCCGTGGCTGCATTACACGCAGCTGGTGCAGCCCGTGGCCTGCGGGGAGGAGTCGAATCCCCGCATCACCTGGGGCAAGTATCAGCCCGATGCGGCTGGCCGGATGATGATGCCCCTGTCCGTGCTGGTGCACCACGCGCTGGCGGACGGCCTGCACATCGCGAAGTTCTACGAAGCCTTTGACCGGCAGGTCAGGCTGCTCTGCAATGAATAAGGAGGACGAATTATGCGCCTTGGCGGTTCTGTGATGAAGCCCTATTCCAGCCCCAAAGAGTGGCTCCAGCATGTGAAGGAGCTGGGCTATTCGTGCGTCATTTTCCCGGTGGAGTCTACCGCGCCCGCGTCTGTCATCCGCGACTATGCCCAGTGCTGCCGCGATAACGATCTGCTGATCGGCGAGGTGGGCGCGTGGCGCAACGTCATGGCCCGTGACGAAAAGGAGCGCGCCGCGAACCTCGACTGGAACATCCGTCAATTGGAACTGGCCGAGACCGTCGGCGCGAACTGCTGCGTGAATATCTCCGGCTCCTTTGCGGACTACTGGGATGGCTACCATCCCGACTTGGACACCCGCGAGACCTGGGAGCTGGTGGTGGAGAACACCCAGCGCATCATCGACGCGGTGAAGCCCACCCATACCGCCTACTCCCTGGAGCCCATGCCCTGGATGGTGCCCGAATCCCCGGAGCAGTATCTCCAGCTGATGAAGGACGTGGACCGCACGGCCTTCAAGGTGCATCTGGACTACTGCAACATGATCAACTCGATCGACCGCTACCGCCATTCGTCGGAGTTCATCACGAAGTGCTTCACGCTGCTGGGCGAGCACATCGTGTCCATCCACGCCAAGGACGCGCTGATCACCCAGGGCGCGCTGCCGGTGAACATCAACGAGGTCGCGCCGGGCGAAGGCAGCCTTGACCTGCCGCTGGTGACGAAGCTGGCTCATAGCCTGGGTGAGGACACCCCCGTCTTTGTGGAGCATCTGCCCGATCATGCGGCCTACATGAAGGCCGCCGCCGTGATGCGTCAGGCTGCAGAGAAGGCCGGCGTGCCGGTGAAGTAAGGAGGTCCCCATGCTGAACGCCCCTCATCCTGACGAGCGGCGGCACAATCCGCTGGCCCCGGTAGGACGCCCGGACAACCGCTTCCCGGATCCGCACATCAAGATTTTCGTGAATCCCGATACCGGCAACGAGGCCATGTACGTCTATGTCGGCCATGACGAAAGCAAGGATCGCTTCGTGATGAAGGACTGGTTCGTCATGTGGTCGGAGGATCTGGTGCACTGGCATTGGCGGCGCGCCCTCCGCCGGGAGGACACCTACCTGCCGGATGATTCCGTCAACTGCTGGGCCTGCGACTGCGTCCAAAGCCCCTGGGACGGCAAGTACTATCTGTACTACTCCAACGCAGGGGATGACACCGGCGTTGCGGTCAGCGACCGTCCCGACGGCCCCTTTGTGGATGCCCGCGGCAAGACGCCCATCCTCCCCAAGGGCATCACGCCCACCAACTCCTACGACCCGGACATCATCCTCCCCGACGAGGACGACCCCAATGCCTACATCCTCTTCGGCTCCGACTGGACGGATCACTACTGGGCCATGCAGCTGAAGGAGAACATGACTGAGGTGGTGCCCGGCACGGCCCGCAAGGTGCCCGTGTACCCCGCTGACGGCACCCCCACGGAGCTGCTGGGCGTGCTGCGCAGCGATCAGGCAGAGGTCTTCCGCCATGGCGATACCTGGTACATGTACTGGGCGGGCCGGTACTCCACGTCGAAGCACCGCCTGGGCCCGTACATCTTCCACTCCGACCTGGGCAAGGAGATCCCCCATTACCCGGATGGCCGCTGCTTCATCGATCACGGCTCCTTCCTGGAGTGGCGCGGCCAGTGGTTCTACGCTGTCAGCCACGGCACGGAGAGCTGGTCCTACCGTCAGAGCTGGCTGCTTTACCTGCATTTCTGCGACGACGGCACGATGATGATCGACGAGACCATCCGCCGCTGCGGCGTGGGCAGCTACTTCGCCGGCTGGGACCGCATCGAGGCGGAGTGGTACATGGCCATCCCCGATACGGTGAAGAAGATCGAGCTGAAGCATGCCGACGGTACCCACGCGGGCTTCGCTATCGCCCAGGAGGCGGGCACGGCGGAGGTCAGCTACCCCCATGTGTACGACATCCGCACCGGCAGCACGATGACCCTGCATGCCAGGGGCCGCGGGACTATCGAAGTGCTGGCGGACGGCAGGCTGATGGGTACGGCAGCGGTGGATTCGGCGGACTTCGCGGATGTGCGCGTCTCCCTGAGCGACCTCGCGGGAGAGCATGATATCACCCTGCAGCTGACCGGCTGCATCACCCTGGATTGGTTCACCCTGAAATGAAAATTGCATGAAAAAACGCCTCCTTCCGTTGCTTGCCTGCAGCCGATGTGCTACAATGACAGCGAAAAGGGGGCTTTTTGATGCGGAGACGATGCTGGCCGTTGCTGCAGGTACTGTGGCCGTATGCAGGAATTCTGCTGGCCTGGGTGCGGCAGTACGGTGAATACCCGATGGAGCTGTGGTGGATATGGCTGGCCGGGTTTGTTGCGCTTTGTCTGGCGAACGTTGTCAGCGCCCTGCATCGGCAGAAAGGGAACGCGCTGATCGGCATGACAGTCAAGCTGCTGCTGATCCCATATTATTTCCTTTCGTTGTTTCTGGGGCTGATCCTGTTCATTTCCGCGCCGGCTGTGATTTTGATGGTGCTGCTGATGAACGGACTCCTCCTGCTGTCCACCTCCGCCTACACCCTGCGGGGCGTGTATCTTGCCTGGCGGGGGAAGACGCTGTCAACGGTCTGGGCGATCGTCTTTGCGGTCAGCCAGTGCATCTTTGTGCTGGATGTTCCGGTCAGTATCGCATTGTTCATATACGAAAAGCGACGGCCATGTTGACCGCCGCTTTTTTGTGTCACAGCCCCTGCAGGCAGCTGCCGCCCCTCTCGGGGCCCTGCTTGCCGGAAATATACCCCTTGTTGAAGGCTGCGTTACATTCGCGCAGCTCCATTTCGCCGTCGATGTAGGCCTGGTACATCTCGGCCAGGCCCGGCATGCAGCCGTCGCAGTTGGCCTCGATGTTGCCCAGCGCTTCGGCAACGATCTGTTCCCGCTCCTCGCGGGTGGTGTCTTTGATCAGGTAGCTCTTCATGGATTATTCCTCCTCAAACGCGCCCTCATGACGCTTGAAAAAGTCGTGATAAGCCCTCACGGCGGGCAGCTCCGTCCATTTGCGGCGGCAGACGGGATCTGCCTCCATATCATAAATGCGCGCACCCCGCATGGCCAGCAGGAAGGGCGAATGGGTCGCGATGATGAACTGGCAGTCGTAGAAGCGGGCGGATTCCTCCAGGAATTGCAGCAGCTCCGTCTGTTTGGTGGGGGAGAGGCTGTTTTCCGGCTCGTCCAGCAGGTAGAGGCCGCCGTCCTGGATGCGGCTGGTGAAGTAGAACGACGCGCTCTCGCCGTTGGATTGCTCCCGGACGTTTGCCATCAGCCGCTTGCGGGTGTAGGCGGACTGGGTCGTGCGCCGCGCCAGGTTGACGCGCTTGAGGCGGTCATAATCCTCCATCGTGCGGAAGCGGAAGGGGTTGACCTTGTCATTGTCCTCCAGGTACTCCTGGAAGATGACCTCCCGCCGTTCGTCGATGCCCTCGTTGAGGGCGCGCAGGTTCAGCATGTAATCGAACACGTCATCGGAGGTGATGATGCGGCTGACGGGCGGAATGGCCCGGCGGGTCTCCGCCTCGCACAGGCGGACGTAGCTTTCGAAGAAGGTGGAGCGGTTGTACCGTGCGTCCCGCTGGAGGCTCAGCTTCTCCGCGATGACGTTGAGCGCGGTGGATTTGCCCGATCCGTTGCCGCCGTAGAGGATGGTGACCGGCTCAAAGTCCAGCACCGTGGGATCGAAGCGGGCGATGACGCCGAAGGGGTAGTTGGTGTTGTAGCACTGCCGCTGCGGCCCGTGAAAGACGAAGGACTCCCGCTCCTGGCTGGGGAAGGTGAAACGGCTGAGGTAGAGCATGATATGGCCGCCGGGGCTCCCGGCACTCCTTTCCGGGCGTGTTACTTGGCGGCGCGCTGGTGGCACACGCGGGAAACAGCGCTCCAGATGACGAGGGAAACCGGCAGCGCGGCGGTAAAGCCATATTGCAGGTCGGTCAGGAACTGAATGAGGAGCGCCAGTGCTGCCAGGGCAAACACGCCTGTGATCACCAGCAGGATCACGTCCAGCGGAGTCTTGTCGGCATCGCCCAAGGTCAGCAAAAGGGGAAGGATCGCCATGCGGAACAGGAAATATACGATCAGACACACGATGGGTGTGCCGATGGCCAGCACCAGCTTCTGTTCAGGGGCGCCGGCCAGCAGATAGAGCGCATAGGCGCAAAGGGCGATCCCCAGGGGAATCCATTGCGTCAGCGGGCTGCGGTGGATGGCGTCAAGAATGCGGCGCGGTGTGGATGCGGTGTTGCTGCTCATGGGGCAGGGCTCCTTTCACGAGTTTCTTCTATTATAGCATGCCTGCGTCGGGGGAACAAGGGGAACACGGGCTTTCTTGGGGGACGGCGTTGATGCAGGTTCCGCGTGCTCCCTCAGTCAGCGAACAAGTTCGCTGCCAGCTCCCTCCCGGAGGGAGCCTGCGGGATTCACATTGGCACTGTCTCTCAAAACAACAGCCCGGAAGCGCTCTGCCTCCGGGCTGCATGCTGTGCGATTATTCCGCCGCTTCCTCGGTTTCGGCGTACTCCGCGTACACCTCCGCCAGGCGGTGGGGGTAGTCGGTCATGATGCCGTCCGCGCCGATGCCGATCAGCATGCGCATTTCATCGCGGTCATTGATCGTCCAGTAGTGCACGGCCAGGTTGTGGTCGTGGGCGCGGTCCACCAGGTATTCGGTGGCCAGGTCGATGCCGATCTCCTCCGTGGGCAGCTGGAAGACGCACATGCCGTCGCGGAAGAACACGTCCAGGCCCAGCGGGTGCAGCACCACGAACTTCGTCGCGCCGCCGGTGGAGGGGGAGTACATGAAGCTCGCGGGCACCTCGCCGGCCTTCTGCAGGCGAACGTACTCAGCGTAGATCTCATCATGGAAGGACGCCACGACCACGCGATCCCAGGCGTCGTACTTGTCGATCAGGCGAAGCACCTCTCGCAGGCAGGCCATGCCCTGCTCGCCGGACTGCTTGATCTCCACGTTGATGCGGTTGTTGGGGAAGCAGATGAGCAGGTCTTCCAGGGTGGTTACGAGGAAGACTTCGCTGTCACGGGGCTGGACGCCCTCGGGATAGGTCACGTCCAAGGGCGTGACGTGGCGGCCGTCCTCGGTGGTGAACTTGACGCGTTCGCTGCCTTCCACCAGCACCTGGGACTTGGTCTTGTTGGTGTAACCGAAGTCCACCTTCTGGGAGAGCAGATCGGAATAGTTCCAATCGGCGATCTCGCCGGTGACATTGGTCTTGCGATCCAGGCGTACATCGTGGCTGAGGATGACCACGCCGTCCTTGGTGATGGATACGTCGGTTTCCATCATCACGCGGGGATCGACGCTGAAGGCGTTGTAGAAGGCCTCCAGGGTGTTGTCAGGGAACTCCTTGTTGCCGCCGCCGTGGGCGATCAGGATGGGCATGCTGTCAGGGCTGTCCTTGAGCATGGGGTTCTGCAGGGCGAAATTCTGCGGGCGGGGCAGGATGAAGCACACCAGCCACACGATCAGAATGGCCAGCAGGGCAATGCCGAGCACCTTGAAAAACATCTTCAGAAACTTCTTCATAGCCGGATTTCTCCTTTGCATCAGCTCGTGTCAGGGTTCGGAATACCCTCTTATTATAGGTTTTTCGCATTTGTTCGTCAAGTATCGACAGCAGGGAATCGTTGATCTGCCAAAGAAAACGGCCGAAGAAAAGTGCCGGAAGCCTTCAAGAAGATATTGCATTTTGCGATCGTGTCTGCTATAATGCTGAAGATTTGGACATTTTCCGATTCGAGATTTCATCAGGAGGGTACACCAATGAAAAACAACAGCAACCGTCTGGCGGTCAAGATGCTGATCGCCATGGTCGCGGGCATCGCCGTAGGCCTGGGCTTCATGCTGCTGCGTGAAAAGCTGGGCGCGGATTCCGCCGTCTGGACCACCATCAACAACCTGCTCTTCCAGGACATCACCGCCAAGGGCGGCGAGAAAGCGATCGGCCTGTTCTACATTGGCGGTCAACTCTTCGTCAAGGCGCTGCAGCTGGTCATCGTGCCGATGGTGTTCACCTCCATCATCATGGCGATCGGCACCATCCGCGATGCTGCGACCCTGGGCCGCGTTTCCCTGAAGACTTTCGGCTGGTTCCTGATGACTACGGTTGTGGCGCTGGTGCTGGCTGGTGCGGTGGCGCTGATCTGCTTCAACGCCGGCGTTTTCAACACCACCATTGAGGGCCTGTCTGCGGCTTCCGGCTCCACAGGTGCAAATCCCCTCAATGTAATCCTCAACATCGTGCCCAGCAACATCGGCGCGACCTTCAGCGTCAACAACGCTGTGCTGTCCCTGATCTTCCTGGCCATCGTTATCGGCCTGAGCCTGAACAAGCTGGGCTATGATTCCTCCTGCACGATCAGCAAGCTGTGCAAGGAGCTGAGCGAGGTCGTGGTGACCTTCCTCAACTTCGTGGTCAACAAGTTTGGCCCCATTGCGGTGTTCATGCTGCTCAGCCGCACCTTTGCCACCTACGGCATCAACTACCTCAAGCCTGCGGCGGCCTACGTCATCCTGACGGTCGCGCTGCTGCTGATCTACCTGTTCATCGGTTACCCGCTGTACATCATGATCACTACCAAGATGAACCCCTTCACCTTCATCAAGAAGATCTTCAAGGTGGTCGTGTTCGGCTTCTCCACCTCCTCCAGCGCGGCGACCCTGCCCTTGAACACCGAGACCAACGTGAAGGATCTGGGCGTTGACCATCAGGTTGCCTCCTTTGTCCTGCCCCTGGGCATGACCGTCAACATGGACGGCACCGCCATCATGCAGGTCGTGGCAACCCTGTTCCTGGCGGGTGTGGGCGGCTACGAGGTGACCATCCCCAACCTGATCGTCATCATGGTGCTGGCCCTGATCGCCAGCGTGGGCACCCCCGCTGCTCCCGGTGCCGGCGCGGTCATCCTGTTCACCATCCTGTCCGGCGTGGGCTTCACCGGCGAGGCGGCGATGATGGGCTACGCGCTGATCCTGGCCATCAACCGCCCCATTGAGATGCTGGTCACCAGCCTCAACTGCGCGGGCGACTCCGTTGCTGCTGTGACCGTTGCCAAGAGCGAGGGCAAGCTGGACGAGGAAGTCTTCAACAGCTGATCGACCCAATAAGCAAAACCTCCCGCAAGCGCGGGAGGTTTTTTCGTACCGGGAATGGCTCAATAGGGGCTGTTGAACTGCGCCTCGGCCTTCTTGACGGCCTCTTCCAGCGTCATGCCGGTGAAGTGGGGCGCGTTGAGGTAGCGGCCGGACTTCTTGTCGTCCACGAAGGCGCCCACCACGATGCCGGGGATGGCGCTCGTGGGATCGTTGGGGGCGTGGGGACCGCCCAGATCCGTGCGGCACCAGCCGGGATCGGTCAGGTTGATCATCACATCCGTGCCCTGCACCTTGCTGCCCAGGTCGATGGTGACCTTGTCCAGCGCGGCCTTGCTGGCGGAGTAGCCCGCCTGCTGGGGATCCAGCGAAATGCCGCTGGTGGTGTTCAGGATGCGGCCGAAGCCACGCTCCATCATGCCGGGCAGGAAGTGGTAGCAGATCATCATCGGGGCGATGGTGTTGATCTTGAAGGACTCGGTGTAGTCCTCAACGGGGGTCTTCAAATAGTCCACGCGGTAGGCGATCTGCATGCCTGCATTGTTGAGGACGATATCCACCTGGGTGCCGCGCTCGTCGATCTGCGCCAGCATGGCCTTGACGGAATCCAGGTCGGAGAGCTCCGCCTCCACGGCGTAGGCCTCCACGCCCAGCGCCTTGACTTCGGCCAGCACCTTCTCGGTGTGGGCCAGCTTGCGGCTGTGCAGGATCAGGTTCGCACCCTGCTCCGCCATGAACTTCGCGGTCAGATAGCCGATGCCGCGTGCTGCGCCGGTGATCAGACACCAGCGGCCCTTCATATTAACCATTGAGAATCTCCTCCTTTGCCTTTTCCATGGCGGCGATCACCTTGTCGCACCATGCGTCGAATTCGGGGTCTTCCACCTGCAGCTCAGGGGTGGCCAGCATGTGGCGGACGGTCTTGCGCAGGCCCTGATCCGCGCGCACGGTGCACACGAAGTCCGGCACGGCGCGCTTGACCTTGGAGTTGTCAAACACGACGGTGTTGGCCTTGTCGCCGATCAGGCCGCCCTCGAAGTCATACTTGCCCGCCTTGTCCAGGAAGTCGGAGGGCACATAGTAGGGCTTGAAGGGGACGCCCAGCTCATCTGCGATGATGCGGTAGATCTGGTTCCAGGTGACGGACTCGTCGCTGGTGATGTGATAGCTTTCGCCGATGGCGTGGATGTTGCTCATCAGGCCGATGAAGGCCTTGGCGAAATCGGTGTTGAAGGTGATGGTCCAGAGCGTCGTGCCGTCGCCGTGGACGAGGACGGGCTTGCCCTCCTGCATGCGGCGGATGATCTGCCAGGAGCCCTTGTCGCCGTGGGCGCCCACGGGGACGTTGCGCTCGTCGTAGGTGTGGCTGGGGCGGATGATCGTCACCGGGAAGCCGTTCTCCCGATGCATCTTCATCAGATACTCCTCGCAGGCGATCTTGTTGCGGCTGTACTCCCAGTAGGGATTGACCAGCGGCGTGGACTCGGTGATCCTGTAATCCGCCAGGGGCTTCTGGTAGGCGGACGCGGAGGAGATGAACATGAACTGCTTGGTCTTGCCGGCAAAGAGGCGGTAGTCGCGCTCCAGCTGGGCGGGGACGAAGGCGATGAAGTCGCACACGCAGTCAAAGGTGAGCCCTTCCAGGGCCTTGGCGGCCTCGGCTTCGTCGTTGATGTTGGCGTGGATGGTGTGCACGCCTTCGGGCAGCTCGGTCTCGCGGCTGCCGCGGTTGAGCAGATACAGCTCCCAGTCGGGGTTGGATGCCAGGGCACGGGTGATGGCCATCGAAATGGTGCCGGTGCCGCCGATAAACAGCGCTTTCATAGGGGGTACCTCCTTATATGGTTGTGGATATCGAACATGTTGGGGACAGTATACCACAACTTTGGTGGGTTGGGAAGGGGGAACAGAGAAAATGCACCGGAATGATGGCATTTCTGCGCAGGTTATGTTATACAGAAATATATCGGCAGACCACAATAAAGTAACTTAGTCATTTCAAGGATTTTTACTCATAACCCAAAAGGTGAAGAAAGCATTAATTAGTGTCGGCTTGCTTTTTCTGTCTTGATGCTGTATAATTTTTTAGAGATTTCTGATACGTACAACAACTACCAAATTGTCAAAACATTGTGTTCAAAGACAACTTCTTAAAAAAGAGCATTAGAACGCGAACGTCGGAAAAACGAGGAGGTTTAATCAATGATTCTGTTGCTTATCATTTTTATCCTAATGGGTGCTTTTCTGGTATCGTTAAACTATATTTTTTTAAGTATGGCCATTGTGGGTGCATTAATCTTTCTCATTAGAATACTAGTCAGCGCTATACAAGGGCATGTAAAAAAGAAACAGACGGCTATTTACGCTAAACAGTTGGAAAATTTTTCGCCCAATGCCCGTTTTGTTCTGGCGGTGTATCCCCTGGCTTACGTAGGGCGCGCCGATGACTTAGACATAGAAAAGAAAGTAAAACTGAAGGACGAGATCCGAAACCTAGCCCGCAAGTATGGTTGGAGTTCGAAGCAAGGAGAGGTAACGCATTTCTATTCCATTGGTTACAATGAGATCGGAGAAGCTCAGAAACAGTTGGTGATGGCCCAGGAAAAAGGCAAGGAGATAATGTTCTATCTCCTTATGAGAAAATACGACGGAAAGTATGGCCGAAAAGGTATACGTGGGTTTGTTGTTTCAGAATATGACAGTGATGAACGGGAAACTATTTATGCACTGAAAAATTCTGGCATAGCGACTAAAAAGAACTGGTATAACTTAAATGACACCGAGAGACTCCTTGCCGTCCGCTCCTATGACGAGGGAAAAGCTAGTTATACTCGCCTGAATAAATCTCAGAAAGTGTTTCCTCCCTACTATTATTACTGGACGATGTATCCCGGAAACTACCCTGATCTAATGAAAGAAAAAAATTGGCAATAAAGCGTTTATGATTGCCCCGACCGAACTTCCATTATCATTCTCGAAAGGGACGGCACCATGCCGTCTTCGTCCCAATTGTCCTGAAACCTCCGGTACGACCGGAGATAACTTCACTGTCCTCTCCCTAAGATGTTCTTCTCAAAGTATAAGAAAATTTGAAGAAGCATGATAATCGGCCGATATCACTGGATGCAATGATACCAAGGAGGTATGGATATGTCCGAAATGAAGAATGTATTGCTCCTGGGCGACAGCCGCCGCCAGGGCTACGAACCCCTTGTCCGCCAGATGCTCGAAGGCGAGGCGGGCGTCTACGGCCCTGCGGAGAACGGCCGCTGGGCGGGCTATACCCTCAATTCCCTGCGCTTCTGGCTGGATCAGTTCCCCAAGCCGGATATCGTCCACTGGAACTGCGGCCTGTGGGATCTGGGCGACGACTACCACATCGGCCGTCCCTTCTCCCTGCCGGAGGAGTACGAATCCGCCGTGGACCGCACCGTCATCGTGCTGCAGAAGCTCTTCCCCGGCGTGCAGATCATCCTGGCGACCACCATGCCCACCACCAGCCCCTATCATGACGGCATCATCAGCTACAACAACATCATCAAGAAGGTGGCGGAGAAGTACGGCCTCCCGGTGGATGACCTCTACGCCGGCTTCCACGACAAGATGGTCACCTACGACCGCGGCGATCACCTGCACCTGAACGAGGAGGGCAACACCCTCGTGGCAAAGCAGGTCATTGGAGCAATTTCGCAATACTTGTAAATTCTGCTCAGATGTGCAGGAAAAACACCTGCCATGGCGAATTTTTAAGAAGGAACTAAGCCGACAGGCTTATGTAAACAAAGGAAAGGATGAACAACTATGAAGAAACTGCTTTCCCTGGTGCTGGCCGCGATGCTGTGCCTGTGCGCCCTGATGCCCGCTGTGGCTGAAACCGCTGTGGAGACCTTCCCCTACACCATGCAAACCTACCGTATGTACTTTGATGTGCTGGCCGCCAACCTGCTGCAGGTGCAGCCCCAGTGGGAAATGGACGCGACCGGTGCCAAGTACATTGTGACGGTTGGCAACTACGGCGTGGTCGAGGTTGAGGTTGACGCTCAGGGCGGCGTGATTGCGCTGACCACCGTCTCCGAGTTCTCCATGTCCAACGGCGAGCTGCAGGAGAAGAGCAACAACTTCGGCATGGTGTGCGCGCTGGTGGCTCTGACCTCCAAGGCTGCTGAGGACATCAATGGCTTCACCGAGGACAAGATCAACTCCGTCACCCAGGAGCTGGTTGGCATGATCCAGGAGCTCTCCACCGGCTTTGACAAGATGGACGGCACCCCCTACATCATCGAGCGTGAAGTGGACGGCAACCTGTGCGCTTTCATGGCGATGATCAATACCCAGAAGCTGACCCTGACCTTCGGCTTCACCATGAAGCCCTGATTTCCCGGTAAAAAATCGGCTCTCCCCAACGGGAGGGCCGTTTTTGATTTGCAGTGCCGCTTCCGCAGCGGTGCGGCAATCTTGTGTAGCCTTCTGCTCAGCCGATGCGCAGGGCCCGGCCGGAGGTCTTGAGGGCCTCCCGGTTCAGCGCTTCGCCGCAAAGCACTTCGGCGCCGTTGATGTACACCCGCTCGATGCCGAAGGATTTCTCCTGATCGGGTACGGCAGCCTTGATCGCTTCCTCGTCGAAAACGGTCAAGTCGGCATGACAGCCGGGGCGGATGTAGCCGCGATCCCTGAGCTGGAAGCGATCGGCGGTGGCGCCGGTCATGCGGCGGATCGTGTTCTCCATCGTGTCGCCGCTGCCCAGAAGGGAATCCCGCAGGAATTTGGGGAAGCAATCGTAAATGGCGGGATTCTGCACGCCGTAATCCTCTACCCAGGCGTCGGTCATGTACAGGCAGCGGGGATCGTGCTCAAAGGCGGAGATGATCTCGGGGGTGGTGTAGGGGCCCATGTTGACACGGCCCTTGAATTCGCTCTTTTCGCAGAGCATCAGATAGGCGTTCAGGTCAGACAGGCCTTCTTCCTTCGCGATCTCGTGGACGGTCTTGCCCTCGTACTTCTCGAAGCCCTTGCCAATGTAGGCCACCTGGATGTCCTTGAAGCCAAAGCCAAGCAGCAGGGAAGAGGCGTACACCAGCACCGACAGCTTCAGCCGGTTGAGGGGCTTTTTGCGCTCCTGGGGGGTCATGGCCTGGTACCATGCCGGCAGGATGACCGTGATGACAGACACGCCCAGCAGCTCATTGTAGATATCAAACATGATGTCCACGCCGGCGGCTTGCAGTTCATCCACGATTTTGACGAATTCGTCCTTGTCTTTGAAGGAACGGCGGCCCACGAAGATCGCGTGGGAATAGTGGAGCTTGCACTTGGTTTCCAGGGCGATTTCCCTGAGCTCATCCACCGCGCGCAGCAGGTGGGAACGCCCCAGCAGCTCCGGATACGACATCGACACGGCGGAGTTTGCGCGGGGATGCACCGTCAGGGGACGGTCGTATTTGGCGCATAGGGCGGCAACCTTCTTCAGCTCGGGCAGCTGGGCATACAGGCCGGGATCATACATCAGGCCAAGAGAGACGCCGGCTGCGCCCTGCTGCAGCTCTCTTTCCAGCAGCGCGAGCATGTGGGCTTCCTCCTCGGGGGTCAGCGCCCTGTTGACGCTGCCTGAGGCTGCCGCGCGGGAGGTGCAATGACCGGCCAGTACCGCCAGATTGCAGGGCATGCGGCCGTCCACCTGGGCGAAGTAATCATTCAGGCAGCCGTGATCGTCCCTGCCTTGGGGGAAGAAGAACAGTCCGGCGCCCAGCAGCTCCTTGTGGGGGCCGTCCTTATCGTAGCCCACGGCGGAGATGCCGCAGTTGCCGCTGACAAAGGTGGTGATTCCCTGGCGGATGAAGGGGGCGAAGAAGGGCAGCGCATCCTCCCGCAGGGCGAACCAGTCATTGTGGGAGTGGGCGTCGATGAAGCCCGGCGCGAGGGACTTGCCGTCCAGATCGACGGTTTCGTCCGCGGTTTCCCGGCTCAGGTCGGGGCCGACAAGAAGGATGCGGTCATTCTCCGTGAGCACATCGCCCCGGAAGGCAGGTGCGCCGGTGCCGTCATAAATACGGGCGTTGCGAAAAAGGCGTTTCATGCGGGGTATCTCCTCTCTTTGAAAGGCTCCCGATGCAGCGCTGCACCGGGAGCCGGGCGTCAGTTGGTCTTTTGAGGGCCGTACTCAAAGGTGATGTAGATGGTCTCGATCCGCTGGATAATCGGATCGTTGATGTTGATGGGGGTGGGGGTGGCACCAGCCAGGTTGCCGTAATGCATGCGGGCCTGGTTCACGGGCACGGCGGTCACCCAGCTGTTGTAGAGGTTGACGCGGGTGGTCTTGCCGTCATCGGAGGTGGTGTAGGCACGGCCCTTGAGGCGGTAGATCTCGCCGTTGATGCGCACTTCCTTGATGTCGACCACAAAGTTGGGGAAGAGCTTCTCGCCATTCATGATGCCAAGCGCGGAAAAGGCGATGGATTTGGAATACCCCTGGGCAGTGCCGGTGAAATCGATGCCCACGGTGTAGGTGCCGGGGCCGGTGATCTGCGCATCGGTGACGACCATGCCGGGGGAAATGGAGTCAGGGTTGTAGGTGTCGCCCACAGAGTAGGACAGGGACCAGCTGCCGTCGTTCCACATCAGCCATGCAGCGGTGGAGTCCTCGGTGATGACGATCGCGTCCTCCACGAAGGTTGCGGGCGCAGCAGCGATGGAGGCATCCGCGCGGGTACGGGCAGCAGCCTGGACATCTTCATAGGGGATGCCCGCCTCGCTGGCGGCATTGCGGGAGAGGTAGAGCTCAGCCATTTCCTCGTCGGACATTTTCAGCGTCCGGCGGATGAAGAAGCCGCTGCAGTCCCACAGGCAGGAGGTGAAATCGTAATAATCGCACAGGTCCAGGAAGTGGGCGTGATAGGCCAGATCATTGGCCTTCATATTGCCCTTGCCGTCCGGGAGTGCGCCGTATTCGCCGATGACAACGCCCACGCCCTGCCGGGTGAACTTGGTCATCTTCTGCAGCTGACGGTCCATGTACTTGAAGTCGCCTTCAGTACCCCAGGCAGTAGCGCCGTCGGCAGTGGAAGCGCCGCAGTAGGACCAGGGATCGTAGTAGTGCACGGAGATGAGGAGCCTGTCCTCGGCGGTGTCGGTGGGCATGCGGAAGCGGGGATCGAAGGTTTGATCGATATTGGTGCCGTAGCCAGCGATCAGCAGGAAGCGCGTGGCGTTATTGCCGCCGGTTCCGCGCACCGTGTCCACAAACGCCTGATTGATCTGGTTGCACAGCGCATAGCATTGGTTCTCGGAGAAAAGCGTGACAGTGGAGTCGGAGCAATAACGGCTGGAATTCTCGTCGAGACGGGCGCAAAGCTCCTCGTTGGCGGATTCGAAGATCACATAGTCGGAATAATCGGCAAAATATGTGGCGATCTGTGCCCACATGCCGGTATAGGCTTCCATCGCCAGCTGGCGGACGGCGGGATCCTCGGAGCCGAACATGCCCCACCAGCCGCCGTCCCAGTGATCGTTGATGATGACATACATGCCGGCATTGCGGGCGTAGTCGACCACCTGCCGGACGCGAGCCAGGTAGGCGGGATCGATGGTGTAATCACCGTTGCCCAGATCGGTCGCGTTGGTCATCCAGGCTACCGGAATGCGGATGGTATCAAAGCCGGCAGCCTTCATGGCGTAGAGCATCTCCTGGGTGGTGACGGGCTGGCCCCAGTAGACCTCGTAGGTCTTGGGATCCTTGCCGGGCGTATAGGGCAGGGTTGCATTGCAGGCCTCGAAGGTGTTGCCCAGATTGATTCCGTTGCCCATCAGGCGGGTGAGGCCGATAGAGGTGAGGCCTTCGCGCATCACACCGTCATCCGCGCCCTGCACCAGTGCAAAACCGGGGAGGACTGTCATCAATGCAAGAAGGATACAAAGCAGCTTCTTCATGGAGGTCATCCTTTCCGCATGCAAATAAATCTATGGATATCATAGCATTTGGCGGCGGGCTTGTCAATCGGAACAGTACGTTACCGGAACAGCCAGGGAGCCACATGCCAGAGGTACTCGTTGCAGTCATCGTAGGTATGCCAGCCGTTGGGCTTGAGCAGATAGCACAGATTTCCCTGCGCGGGGGTTTCGCCGGGGGAAAACCAGGGCTGACGCTTTTCCAACTCGTGCACCATGGGGTCCAGCGCTTCGTAAGCGATATCCTTGTCGCCGGTGCAGGGCATGGCGAGCCAGTCGCCTGGCTGGACGCCGCTTTCTCCCAGGGAGGCAATCAGCGCATCCGCGGTTTCCACCGGGAAATCTTTGCCGCCCTTGAGGCCGACGGCCCAGTAATCGCCGGAGAGCGGCAGAATGGTGTGCACCAGATCGGCGGCCTGGGCGAAGATGCTCCAGGTTGTTTCACCGCCCATGGAGAAACCGCCGAAAGCGCGCATCCGCCGATCGTCTGCGGCGCGGAAATGCGCATGAATGGCAGGCAGCAGATCCTTGCGGAATTCCTCCGGGAAGCGGTGGGTCAGCTGCATGGCCTCGCCGATCTGGCGGCGTGCACCGTCCACCCCATTGATCATATAGGTGGGCGTGACGACGATCATGGGCTTGCAGCGGCCCTGCTCGATCATGTTGTCCAGCAGGTTTTTCAATCCGGATTTGGCTTCCGCTCCGCCGAAAAACTCATTGTGATCTCCGCCGCCGCCATGCATCAGATACAGCGTGGGGTAGTCCGCTGCGTGATCAGCATAGCCATGGGGCAGATAAACCAGCGCGCTCTTCTGCTGGCCGCGGCTTTCATAGGTAAACAGCTGCAGTGTGCCGGGTCGGCAGCACGGGGAGAATATCTCCTTGGGAACGGGCATGTACTGCATATCAACACCTCGCGTTTTTTTTCAGTGTAGCACAAAGTTGCAGCGTCCGCAAGCCGGGAAAAGATTTCATAGAATTTCCTGTCGTAGCACTTGACAAAGCCAGGCTTCTCTGCTATCATGTTAAGGCTGAATATGTTTCGGCGTATGCCAATATGGCTCAGGTGGTAGAGCGGCTCACTCGTAATGAGCAGGTCGAGGGTTCGAGTCCCTCTATTGGCTCGTATACGGCCCGTCACGATGGATTCGTCGGGGCGGGCTGCTTATTGATTCCGAGGTGTAGCGCAGTTTGGTAGCGCGTTTGGTTCGGGACCAAAAGGCCGCGGGTTCGAATCCCGCCACTTCGACCAGCAAAACGACCGATTTCTTGTGAAATCCGGTCGTTTTTTGTTGCGTTTTGTACATGTTGGTATGCCTTGCCGAATGGGACAATGGCTCATTTGGTTCCAGATCGTCCATCTGGCAAGGCAAATGGCAATTTTCTTGTGTTCTGAGAGCCCGCAAACCCTTGATTTCCAAGGGCTTGCGGGCTTTTTACATTGGCAATCAGGCCGGCAAATTTCCGGCTTTGAACATGCCTCCCATCAGCTGACCTGCGCGCTGCAGATCCGTCTGCTGCACATGGGTGTAAACGTTGCGCATGGTGGCAATATCCGACCAGCCGCCGATGACCTGCATGGTCTTCTCGTCCATGCCGCTGCGGCGGCAGACCGTGGTGAATGTGTGCCGGAAGCAATGCGGCGTTGCGCCGTACACGTTGATCGCCGTCATGATGCGCTCCCAGGTGCGCTTCATGGTGGACGAGGTCACGTTGTCCTGCATCACATATTCCACATTGTCCTTCTCGTGGGTCAGCCATTTCAGCAGATCGGGGTGCAGCGGAATGGTGCGCTTGCCGTTGCGGGTCTTGGTTTCGCCAATGACCGGCAGATTCCCCTTGAAGGTGATGGCGCGGCGTACGTGAAGCAGCCCCTTCTCCGCATCAACGTCCTCCCAACGCAGGCCCAGCACCTCTTCCCGGCGCATGCCGGTGTAGATCAGCAGGGCGAGGTAACGCTGGTCGCGCTTTTGCTTCAGATCCGGCAGGTGGCTGATGATGTCGCCCACCTGCTCCTCCGTCAGCGCCTCACGCTCGTTCTTCTTCGTGGAAGGGTTGCGCAGCCGCTTCGATTTGGCCGGATTGCGGGTAATCAGCCCGTCTTCCACCGCGCCCTCCAGCACCATACCCAGCACCATCTGAATTTCGTGCAGGGTCTTGCTGGCGTAGTTGCGCTTGTCGTTGAGCAGCTGCTGAATCCTGTCCGTGGTGATCTCCGTCACCGGCAGGTCGCCAAAGGCCGGGATCAGGTGCTTCTGCAGGATGCTGGCGTACTCCGAGTAGGTGGTGTGGCGCACCGTGTGGGTCTTGTAGAGCTCCAGCCAGCTGGTGGCATACTTCCGGAAGGTCGGTACGCCGGGCTTCTCAGGGGCCTCCTGCGGGGCCTCAGGATGCAGCAGTGCAGCGCCGTTCTCGATAAGCTCCTGCATGGTGTAGCCGTTGATCCAGCGGGTAATGGGCGTGCCATCGGGGTTGTGGCCGATGATCAGATTATGCCTGATTCGGTTACGGGACATATCGTCGTTTTCCTCCTTCGACATGTCCGATATTTCTGAGTGATTGCTGATGTAATTGTCAAGGTGCACGAACGCATCGGAGGCCTCCAGCGCCGTCTGCGCACCCTCCCTGGCGGCGGTGTGCAGCATCTGCTGGAGCTCGTCCTGCGATAATTGTAGCATAGGGACGGTCAATGGCGCAAGTCTTCCGGCGTATCCCGCTGGACAGCACGGCTCTCCTTTCTCAGTTGATTCAGGATCTCCGGCGGAATCCGGTCAAGGATGGCCCTTGCCTGCTTGTATTCCTGCTGAAGCCTGGCATGTTCCAGCTTCTCGGTAATGCTGCCGCGCTTGGCTGCATCCAGTTCACGCGCCAGCTGCTCGTTCTCGGCCTGTAGTTCTTCCACTTCCTCGAATGCAACGCCATACTTCTTCAGCTGGGTCGCCATCTCTTCCACTGCCGGGATGTAGCGGGCCAGCAGCTTCTTGACCTCCTCGGCCTTGCTCTTGGCGTTGAACATGTTCGTGCTGTCCAGCGCAGCCTCGATCCGCTGACTCTGCTTGGTCAGCCTGACCATCTGCTTGAATACCTGCGGAGGAATGTGCTTACGGCCCGTGTTGCTCGCGCTCTCACCACGCTGCAGCTCCGGAAACTTGCTGACCATGTGCTGCCAGTAAGCGTCCTGCCAGGCGATCAGGTGTTTGCGGTTGCCGATGATGTCCTTGGCCGACAGCCTGCCGTCCTGCGTCAGCGGAACGAAGGTCACGTGCATATGTGGGGTTTTCTCGTCCAGGTGGACGACCGCAGACACAAAGGTATCTGGGCGCTGCTTCTCCATCAGGAAGTCCAGTGCGTGCTGGAAGTATGCGCGGATGGCCTTTTCACCCTTGCCCTTGAAGAATTCCGGGCTGCAGGTGATGAGTGTTTCCACCAGCCGGACGCTGTCCGTGCGGGTGCGGCACTTGGCTGCCGCGATCTGGCGCTCAGCCTCGGCGCGGTAACGGTTGGTCGGCTCGATCAGGTGGAAGTTCAGGTGTGTGCGGGTCGGGTCAATGTCGGGATTGCTGGCGTAGGTCTCCTTGGTGCGTTCGTTGTGGCCCTCAATGCGGCTGATCTCTGGGCCCTTGTATTTAGCGAATCTCATAATTGCGTATTGGTTGCTCATGGGTTTCTCCTTTATGTGTCGATTCTTGTAGTTATTCCCCGGTCTGTTGGGAATTGGTGGTATCATATATGTGATTTTTGCGGGATGAGTTTCATTTCAGCCGTACGTACCGTACGCCGTACGGTCATCTCGTACGCCGTACAGTACGTACAGCAGTTTTGAAAGTCATTACGAGAAATTCAGCGAGTGGAACAGTACCTTCACACCCGTGAAGCCTCGGACGCGTTTGTTGTTGGGCAGATAGATATTGTTGGTGGCGTGGATGCCATACCGCTGTTCGTTCTGTACCAGCTCGGAGCTGAACCGGCTGGCGGACAGGCAGTGGACGGCGTTGTCCTCGCACCACATCTTGTAGCTGGCGTAGAGCGCCTTGGAGCTGGCCTGCGCGGAGGGCTCAAAGGCGATATATCCCTCGGACTGTAGGAACTCCAGCACATTGTTGCTGCTGCGTTTGATGGTCTCCACGTTGGCAGCAGCGCGCTGGCTGACGATAAAGCGGTAGTCGTTTGCCAGCAGCCGGTGCAGCCCCTCCAGACACCACAGCAGGATACCTTCCAGCTCACCCAGTAACTTCTCCACAAGGTATGGGTCATCGCGCCGGTCAGAGGGCTTGTCCTTCGTGGTCAGGATCAGCTGGCGACGGTAGAAGCCGTCCGAGTGATCGTACAGGGAGGTCAGCGCGCCATTGCCGAAGCACAAGAACCGGGCGTACAGCTGCTGCTGATAGCTCTGGATGCCCTTGCGTTCCAAATCCATCTTCGCCTCGGCGGTGACGATGGACTTGATGTAGTTTGTCTTGGGCAGGGCGTTCATGTCCATATCGTCGTCCACCATGAGCAGCCGGTGCTCCAGATCGGCACGGGCGAACTGGTTCGTCTCGACCTTCTGGATGCTGCCCATGTTCATGGCATTGCGCAGCATGGCGTTGAGCACCAGTCCGATGCGGCTCTTGCCCTCGCCGCCCTTGCCGATGATGAGCATCATCTTCTGGGCCTTGGTGGATGGGATCAGGCAGTAGCCCATGTACTCCTGTAATGTGGGGATATCGTCGGCTTCCAGCAGCTCCGAAAGGAAAGTCAGCCAGCGCTGGGGGCTGGCAGCAGCCGGATTGTAGCTGACTGCCAGCCGGTTCGTGCAGAAGACCTTGACGGGCTCGAAGGTACCGTTCAGGTGGTAGACGCCGTTGGCGCAGTGGATGCGGTCATGCTCCACGGGGAAAGGCTCTGCATACGCCTGGATCTTGACAGCCTCCAGCAGGCTCGCAGCCCGCTTGGACAGGCCTGTGGTGATGCAGTCCTGGATGGCTGCGACGATCTGGTGCTTGACCAGCTCTTCGTTGATGACGGGGCCGTCGACCGTGAAGAGTGTGCCGTTCACGCAGCGCATGGGATGCCGGGTAAGGAAGTCGTGACAGAACAGCACCTCGTTGATGTGCTTACCGTCGTACCAAATGGGCCATGATTCAGGCCGCTGCGCAGGGGCTTTCGCTGCCATCTGGCACCTCCTTCCGCATCTTGTCCAGCCGTGCCTTCAGCTGGGGGATTGTGCCGTCCTGCACAACCTGCCGTACCACGCGGGCACGGAGCTCAGCGTCGGCCTGGAACAGTGCATCGATCATGTCTGTGACGGCGGGCAGCATCTGACAGGCCTCCACATATCGGGCGTCGATTGGAGTGTCTGCTGTGGCCGGGGCATAATCGTTCTTCCAGCGCTTCAGCATCTGCTCGTAATCGGTGAGGACGGATCGGCAGAGATCTTCATCGGGATTGCGATGAGGCGGAAGGGGCTTTGTTGCTGCTGGAGCGGGACTGTTCGGCCCAATACCGAAGTCCCGGGCGATCCGGTGTACGGCGGCATAATGGCTCTCGCGGTGCAGTTGGGCAACGAGGTCGATCACGTCGCCGTGCTCAAGGCAGGCAAAGCAATAGTAATAGGTGTCATTCAGCTTCATGCTGGGGTGATGGTCGTCATGAAAGCAGCAGCGGGTCATATTGTTGCGCTGAATCTTCATGCCGTAGTAGGCGGCTGCCTGCGGTACGCTGACCGCCGCTTTGATGGTTTCGTAGATGGTCAACTAATGATTCCTCCTAAGGGAAATGGATTGATGCGCGCACATCTACTCTGAATATACGGGAAAATACGGCTATACGCTTGAAAACCGGCGTATTTGCAATTTTGCGAGGACAAAACAAAAATCTCTTGCAAAAATGCAAGAGATTTATGAGAACAATCGTTTGCGTGTTTTGAAAAAGTGGTGTACAATACTGACGGAGGTGGTTTGAAATGGAGAAACTGCATGAATATCTGCCCGGAGACAGCCGGGAGCGCATACAGGACTTACTGATCGAGAGGAAGATGACACAGGCACAGCTGGCGGAGAAGCTGGAGATCTCAGAAAGTTCATTGAACCGATATCTCAGCGGACAGACAGATAAGCTGTCCACCGAAAATATTGTGAAGATGGCCCGGATCTTCGGGGTATCTACGGACTTCCTGCTGTGTGAAACGGATATCCCATATAGGACGAATTACGACATTGAGGAATTGGGCCTGAGTGCAAAGGCTGCCGCGCGGCTGTATACGGGCGAAGTCGATCCCGTCATTGCCAGCCAACTGCTGGAGCACGAGGAGTTTGCCATCTTGGCAGCACAGATCGCACAGTTCAAGGATGTGACCATTTCTGCGGGTATTGCGGGGATGAATGCCATGATCGATCAACTGGGCAGTTTGATTCAGCAGGTCGGGAACAAGAATCCACAGCTTCAGCGTGCGGCGATCCGGGCACGGCAGGACATCGAGTCCGTGAAGCGGCAGGACAATCTGCCAGACACTTCTGCAATGGAAGACACCTTCCTGCGGATCGTGAAGGATCTGCGAAATGGCGCAGCCGCATACATTGCCGAGGCTGATAAGCTGACCACCCAGGTGATGATGCAGCTGATGAAGAACCTGACAAAGCGCGGCGGGAAGAATCTGATGAAGGTCACACCGGAGCAGATGGTGGAAGCTATTCTTGACACGACAGATCCGAGGGTGTTTACGGAAGATCATAGGAAGGCGATGAGGACGGTGCTGCTACCGTTGTTCAAAAAACCGAGGAAGCATTGAGAAGGAGAGAATGTATGTATAGTGTACAATTCAAATTGGCGGACGTATCTGATGTGATGGCTATTGTGCGCTTGCGTCAGCAAATCTGGTCAACAACATATCGGGGAATTTACCCTGATACAATGATAGATGATTTTGATTATTGCTGGCACATCGAGAAAGAAGTGAGTCGTATACAGCGTTCAGATTTTGCTGTATAT
>JAFXFR010000133.1 GCA_017513475.1 Clostridia bacterium | reverse complement strand
CTGGATACCCCCTTCGGCATTGTGGATCTGTCTCTGGCCCCCACCCCCGCCATCGGCGACTCCGTGGCCCGGATTCTGGAGGCCATGGGTCTGGAAACCTGCGGCACCCACGGCACCACGGCCGCTCTGGCCCTGCTGAACGACGCCGTGAAGAAGGGCGGCGTGATGGCCTCCAACCACGTGGGCGGCCTTTCCGGCGCCTTCATCCCCGTCAGCGAGGACATCGGCATGATCGAGGCTGCCTCCTGCGGCGCCCTGACCCTGGAAAAGCTGGAGGCCATGACCTGCGTCTGCTCCGTGGGCCTGGACATGATCGCCATCCCCGGCGACACCTCTGCCGCCGCTATCTCCGGCATCATTGCCGACGAAGCCGCCATCGGCATGGTCAACAACAAGACCACCGCCGTGCGCGTGATTCCTGCCGCCGGCAAGAAGGCCGGCGATACCGTCGAGTTCGGCGGTCTCCTGGGCTTCGCCCCCGTGATGCCTGTGAACACCTATAACAACGATGCTTTCATCGCCCGCGGCGGCCGCATCCCCGCACCCCTGCACAGCCTTCGCAACTAATTCCTAATTCATAATTCCTTATTTCCAATTCCCAATTCACCCCTGGAGGTAACCATGTCCAACTTCGTAGACCACGTGAAAATCACTGCCAAGGCCGGCAACGGCGGCAACGGCAGCATGTCCTTCCACCGGGAGAAATACGTCCTCAACGGCGGCCCCGATGGCGGCGACGGCGGCAACGGCGGCGATGTGCTGCTCTATGCCGACCCTAACATGCACACTCTGCTGGACTTCCGCTTCAAGAGCAAATACACCGCCGAAAACGGCCAGGACGGCGCGGCAGGCCGCTGCACCGGCCGCCGTGGCGAAAGCCTGACCATCAAGGTTCCCGTGGGCACCGTTGTCCGCGATGAGGAAACCGGCCGCGTTGTAGCTGATATGGACGTACCCGGCGAGACCCGCCGCCTGTTCCGTGGCGGCAAGGGCGGCTGGGGCAATGTGCACTTCGCCACCCCTACCCGCCAGGCGCCCAACTTTGCCAAGCCCGGCGTGAAGACGGAGATCCACACCTTCCGCCTGGAGCTGAAAACCATCGCCGACGTGGGCCTGGTTGGCTACCCCAACGTGGGCAAGAGCAGCATTCTCTCCGTGGTCACCAGCGCCAAGCCCAAGATCGGCAACTACCACTTCACCACCCTGACGCCCAACCTGGGCATCTTCCGCCGCCACGGCAAGGACATCGTCCTGGCTGACATCCCCGGCCTGGTGGAAGGCGCTGCCGATGGCGTTGGCCTGGGGCATGATTTCCTCCGGCATGTGGAGCGCACCCGCCTTCTGCTGCACGTGGTAGACATCGCCGGTTCCGAGGGCCGCGACCCCATGGACGATTTCGACCAGATCAACCACGAGCTGCGCAACTACGGCGAATTGGCCGACCGGCCCCAGATCATCGTCTGCAACAAGATGGATCTCACCGACGCCGATGAATACCTGGAGATGTTCCGTGATCACGTAGCTGAAACCGGCTACCCCATTTACCCTGTCAGCGCTGCCACCCGTCAGGGCTTCGACGCCCTGCTGGACGCCGTGGCCGATACCCTCGAAACCCTGCCCCCCATCGTTCATTTCGAAGAGGAATACGAGCTGGATGAATCCATCAAGCCCGGCACCTTCGAGATCCTCAAGGACGGCAAAGTCTATGAAGTGGTGGGCAGCGCCATGGAGCGCCTCATCGACAGCGTGAACTTCGACGACGAGGAGTCCATGAACTGGTTCCACCGCACCCTGCGCCGCTGGAACGTCATCGACGCCCTCCGCGAGGCCGGCGCCAAGGAAGGCGACACCGTCCGCATCTTCGACATGGAATTCGACTTCGTGGAGTAAGGGGCTTTGCCCCTTACAACCCTACCAGAGGGGGCGCTGCCCCCTCTGGACTCCCCTGCCAAGGGCTTTCAGCCCTCTGGACTCCCTTTCGGGACAGGCAAACAATGAACTGCCATGAAAGGGTCACGGCGCATAACGGATGCGCCGCGACGCACAAGCGTTGCTTTCAGCCTCGCCGCCACACGTTCAATTCCTAATACATTTCAACGTCAGGAGAAAAGCCATGACCAGCAAACAGCGCGCCTATCTTCGTTCCATGGCCAACACCATGGATACCATTCTCTACATCGGCAAGGACGGCATCGTCCCCGGCACCATCAAGCAGGCCAGCGACGCCCTGGAAGCCCGCGAGCTTATCAAGTGCGCCGTGCAGCAGGGCTGCCCCCTCAGCGCCAAGGAAGCTCTGGCCGAACTGTGCCAGCAGCTGGAGGCCGAACCCGTGCAGTGCATCGGCCGCCGGTTCGTCATGTACCGCCCCAGCACCGAAAACCCCCGTATCGTGCTGGAATAATCACAATAATACCCTTCAGAAAATGTTGACCGAAGGTTTCCAAAGGGCGATCGGAAAGCCCTTTGGTCGCTTCCGCATAAGCGAAATCCCTTCACAAACAAAAAAAGCCAGCCAGAACTTGAACCGAACCAGTAAAAACGGACAATAGACAAAAAGCCCCCTTATGTAGGATAATAACTACATGAGGGGTAAGTTTATGTCAGGGAAAAAAGGGATGAAAAAGTATCCAGAAGGGATACGAGAAACGGTTGTCAGACG
>JAFXFR010000132.1 GCA_017513475.1 Clostridia bacterium | reverse complement strand
TGGTCGCCATGGGCGAGAAGGTCGGCCTGATCAAGGTCCACCTCTACCGTCCCTTCTCCGTGAAGCACTTCCTGGGCGCCATCCCCGCGACCTGCAAGAAGATCGCCGTGCTGGACCGCACCAAGGAATCCGGCTCCCTGGGCGAGCCCCTGTACCTGGACGTCTGCGCCGCTCTGCTGGAGTCCGGCCGCAATGACATCAAGGTTGTGGGCGGCCGCTACGGCCTGGGCTCCAAGGAGTTCACCCCCACCCACGTCAAGGCTGTGTTCAACAACCTGGACGGCGAGTGCAAGAACCACTTCACCGTTGGCATCAACGATGACGTGACCGGCACCTCCCTGCCCATGCCCGAGCTGTTCAACGCTGCTCCCGAGGGCTCCATCTCCTGTAAGTTCTATGGTCTGGGCTCCGACGGTACCGTTGGCGCCAACAAGAACTCCATCAAGATCATCGGCGACCACACCGATCTGTACGCTCAGGCTTACTTCTCCTACGACTCCAAGAAGTCCGGCGGTCTGACCGTTTCTCACCTGCGTTTCGGCAAGACCCCCATCCAGAGCCCCTACCTGATCGACGCGGCCGACTTCATCGCCTGCCACAACCCCGCCTACGTGACCATGTACGACATGGTGTCCTCTCTGAAGGACAACGGCGTGTTCCTGCTGAACTGCCAGTGGGGCGCTGATGAGCTGGACGCCCACCTGCCCGCTGAGATGAAGCAGCTGCTGGCCAAGAAGAACGCCAAGATGTACATCATCAACGCCATCGAGCTGGCCGCCAAGGTCGGCATGGGCAACCGCATCAACACCATCATGCAGGCTGCCTTCTTCAAGCTGGCGGACGTCATCCCCTACGAGCAGGCTGACGAGTACATGAAGGCTTATGCCAAGAAGACCTACGGCAAGAAGGGCGACGCCATCGTTCAGAAGAACTGGGACGCCATCGATATCGCCATCTCCGGCCTGGTGAAGGTTGACGTGCCCGCTGAGTGGGCCAACGCCACCGAGGGCGCTGTGGCTGCCAAGGTTGAAGGCACCACCAAGTACTTCGACGAGTTTGTCAAGCCCGTCCTGGCTCAGGAAGGCGACAAGCTGCCCGTTTCTGCGCTGGATCCCCGCGGCGTCGTGCCCACCGGCACCACCAAGTACGAGAAGCGCGGCATCGGCGTGAAGGTTCCCATGTGGATCCCCGAGAACTGCATCCAGTGCGGCAACTGCGCCCTGGTCTGCCCCCATGCCTGCATCCGTCCCATCTACACTGAGGATGGCGTCGAGCTGCCCGAGGGCTATGTGACCAAGAAGGCCACCGGTAAGGAATTCGCCGGCATGCAGTACCGTATGCAGGTCAGCCCCCTGGACTGCACCGGCTGCGGCAACTGTGTTGAGGTCTGCCCCGCCAAGGTCAAGGCCCTGTCCATGGAGCCCCTGGCTTCTCAGCTGGCCGAGCAGGACAACTGGACCTTCGCCATGGCTCAGCCCGAGGTGAACGACAAGGTCGTCAACAAGGCCACCGTCAAGAACTCCCAGGCCCTCAAGCCCCTGTTCGAGTTCTCCGGCGCCTGCGCTGGCTGCGGCGAGACTCCCTACGTCAAGCTCGTTACCCAGCTGTTCGGCGATCGCATGATCGTTGCCAACGCTACCGGCTGTTCCTCCATCTACGGCGGTTCCGCCCCCACCTGCCCCTACACCACCAACAACGCTGGTCACGGCCCCGCCTGGGCGAACTCCCTGTTCGAGGACAACGCTGAGTTCGGCTTCGGCATGAACCTGGCTGTGCAGCAGCGCCGCGCCAAGCTGGCTGACCTGATCAAGGCGCTGGCTGAGAAGTGCCCTGATTGGGCCGAGTACCAGGAGGCTGCCGCTGAGTGGCTGGCCAACAAGGACAACGCCGAGGGCTCCAAGGCTGCTGCGAAGAAGATCATCGCCTGCGTCGAGGGCTGCAAGAACTGCGGCTGCGAGTGCGACGGTCTGTGCGAGGAAATCTACGGCATGAAGGACATGCTGGTCAAGAAGTCCGTGTGGATCTTCGGCGGCGACGGCTGGGCTTACGACATCGGTTACGGCGGCGTTGACCACGTGCTGGCCCAGAATCAGGACGTCAACATCCTGGTGCTGGATACCGAGGTGTACTCCAACACCGGCGGTCAGGCCTCCAAGTCCACCCCCACCGGCTCCGTGGCGAAGTTCGCTGCTGCCGGCAAGCGCACCAAGAAGAAGGACCTGGGCATGATGGCCATGAGCTACGGCTACGTTTACGTTGCCACCGTCGCCATGGGCGCCAATCCCCAGCAGCTGCTGAAGGCCATGACCGAGGCTGAGGCTTACAACGGCCCCTCCCTGATCATCGCCTACGCTCCCTGCATCAACCACGGCATCAACATGGGCAAGGCCCAGGCTGAGCAGAAGAAGGCTGTGGAGTGCGGCTACTGGCCCCTGTACCGCTTCAACCCCGACAACGAGCAGCCCATGACCATCGACTCCAAGGAGCCCACCGGCGATTACCAGGAGTTCATCAAGGGCGAGGTTCGTTACACCACCCTGGCCAAGATGTTCCCCGAAGCTGCCGAGAAGCTCTTCGCGCAGGCTGAGGAGGACGCCAAGTACCGTCTGGCTTCCTACAAGAAGCTGGCCGGCCAGGAGTAATCCTGCTTAACGGTTAACATCAGCCCCCTGTCGAAAGACGGGGGGCTTTTGTTTGACTTTATAACAAATAAGTATGGTGTGTGTGTAAGTGATTACACTTGACAATTTGAACAAAACAATATATGATAAGTGCAAGAGGATCGTTCAGACAGGGGAGGCTGCGCAAATTCATTGCGTTGCTGTTCTCGTTGTGCGATTCAAATGTTTAAGGAGGATAACCACATGAAGAACATGACCAAGCTCCTGTCCATGCTGCTTGCTCTGTGCATGCTGCTGGGCGTCGTGCCGGCCATGGCAGAGGAAGCCGCGCCCGCCAGTCAGGCTTTCCTGATGTTCGCTGACGGCGCCTGGGTCAACCAGGTCTGGAATCCCGGCGAGACCCCTGCCGGCATGACGATCACTGAGGCGACCATCACCGGCGAGGGTGATTACACCGTCGGCATCGCTTTCGAGACCCCCGCTGAAGGCGTTGCTTTCACCGCGCTGGGTATCGCTGATGGCGAGAAGAACTTCCCCGGCTGGAAGATCAAGATCAATGAGATCCGCGTCAACGGCCAGGCGATCCAGGTCGGCAAGGGCTACACCTCTTCCGATGACGGCATCGTGACCCGTATGAACATCTTTAACGAGTGGGTCGGCGAACTGCCCGCTGATGCCCGTTCCTACGACGGCAACGTGGCGGATGCCAGCTGGATCATCATCAACAAGGAAGATTTTGCTTCTGTCTCTTCCTTCGAAGTTGACTTCTCCTTCATCAAGTACGGTGTTGACACTGCTTACATCATGTACGCAGACGCCAACTGGGCGCAGCAGTACTGGCTGGATGGCAACGACTACCCTGTGACTGAGAAGAACGCCACCATCACCGGCGCTGGCGATTACACCGTCGGCCTGGACTTCACCACCACTGACGCCGGCAAGGCTTCCGGCGTTGCCTTCGCTGCTCTGGGCATCAAGCACGGCGAGACCCTCTTCCCCGGCATGATGATCAAGATCAACGAGGTCCGCATCAACGGCACTGCTGTCGAGTTTGGCAAGGGCTACACTTCCTCTGACGACGGCATTGAGACCCGCATGAACCTGATGAATGAGTGGGTCACCGAACTGCCTGCGGACGCCCGTTCCTGGGAAGGCTCCCTGGAAGGCGCTTCCCCCATCGTGATCAGCAAGGATCTCCTGGCTGAGGTGCAGACCATTGAGATCGACTTCTCCCTGATTCCCGTGACCGACACTGCTTTCATCATGTTCGCCTCCAGCGACTGGGCTGTGTCTGCCTGGAATCCCGGCGAGTTCGCTGAGACCAACGCTGTGAAGATCGAGGGCCCCGGCACCTACACCGTGAAGCTGGACTATGCCGAGCCTCTGGCCGGCTATGCCTTCCTGGCTGTCGGTATTGCCAAGGGCGAGCTGAACTTCCCCGGCCACTTCATCGACATCACCGAGGTCAAGATCAACGGCACTCCCATTGAAATCGGCAAGGACTTCACCACCTCTGACGAAGGCGTGACCACCCGCTCCAACATCTGGAACGAATGGGTGACCGAGCTGCCCGATCAGGCCCGTATCGCTGACGGCAACCTGGAAGGCGCCACCGCCATGATCGCTACCCCGGAAGCCCTGTCCAACGTGTCCTCCATCGAGGTCACCTTCGACTTCATCTACGGTGAGCCCCCGGTGACCGCGGAAGCCCCCCTGACCGAGGAAGAACTCAACGCCATGCTGAGCGCTGACTACCACGGCTATGTGGCTGTCCAGTCCGAGAACTACATCTTCCGTAACGACTTCGAAGATGCCACCTACGGCCGCGACAGTGAGAACCCCGACTTCTTCACTCACCTGACCGGTTGGGACGCTGAGAACAACGCGATCGACTACGGCGGCGTGTTCGAGGACTGCACCATCACCGGCAATGGCACCTACACCGTGACCATGACCACCGGCGATATGGGCTTCGGCACCGACGGCTTCTTCCGCTACTTCCGCGTGGCTACCGACATTCCTGCCCGCCTGGTCTCCGAAGGCCATGTGACCATCACCGACGCCAAGGTCAAGATCGGCGAAGGCAAGACCCAGGAAGGCCTGATCATCCACTCCGAGGGCGATTGGGTGAAGATCGTTGTGACCGACGAATACAACAAGCTGGATGCTGGCTTCGGCTACACCGTGCCCGGCCCCAACACCAAGGTTGTGTTCACCTTCACTGTGAACGGCCTGATTGACTGATTATTCTGAAGCATTCCCGGGGCATCCGTCGTTTTCGGCGGATGCCCTTCGGGGTGTGCTGATAAGGTGAACGATTTGCCCCGCCGCTTTATCAGCGCACCCGAATCGAATGAAAAGGGGAGTATACAATGCAAAAGACCGCACTGCCTCAGGGCGTGGCCATTCAACCTGGAACACCTGGCAAATGGCTCCTGCGTGTGACCAGGGTGATCATCACGATCTTTGGCCTGATGGTGTTCTTCCCGGATTTGAACCCTGGCCGCGTTTCTGAGATGATCAACATCAATGCATCTCTGTTTACGACGGCTACCAGCTATGCCACCATTACCAATACCATGGCTTATCCGCTGCGCCGCGGCATGGTGGAGCCCTGGAATTTTTATGTGCTGATGGCGGGCGCTGCTGCAGTGCTGCTGGGCGTTGTCATCTGTGCCGTGGGCGCCTGCATGAGCCTTGGCAACAACCGCATGAAGCGCGTTGCAATGCTGCTGCCGGTGGGCGGCTCGTTGGTTGTGCTGGGCGGCCTGGGTGCGATCTATTACTCCTACACGCTGCTGTCGGTTGCGGCGGAGGGAAGCAAGCAGGCAATGACGCGTCTGCTGCCCATGATTCCCATGGGTCTGAATGTGTTCGGCATAGGCGCGCTGCTTGTGTTTGTACTGGCCCTGGTTACGTGGTTCTTCCTGCCCCGCCAGCGCGAGGAAAAGATGGAGATGGAAGAGAAGTTCCGCCTCCTGCTGATGTTCCTGCCCGTGCTGCTGCTTACCTTCATCTTCTGCTATCTGCCCATCTATGGCTGGCGGTTTGCATTCTTTGATTACAAGATCGGCGATACGCTGACGGCAGAGAATTTTGTGGGCCTGAAGTGGTTCACCTACCTGTTTGAAAACGAGGCCACCCGCCTGGATCTGCTGCGTGTGCTGCGCAATACGCTGATCATGTCGGGCCTGGGCATCGCCACCAGCTGGCTGCCCATCGCCTTTGCCGTGCTGCTGGCGGAGGTGCGCTCCTCCAAGTTCCAGCGCCTGGTGCAGACGCTGACCACTATCCCCAACTTCATCTCCTGGGTGCTGGTGTACGCCATCGCCTTTGCCATCTTCTCCACCGACGGTTTCATCAATTCCTTCCTGCGCAATGTGATGGGCGTCGCAGGCGCTAATACCGACTATCTTGCCAGCTCTGACTGGACCTGGCTCAAGATGCTCCTCTGGGGAACCTGGAAGGGCCTGGGCTGGAGCGCCATCGTCTACATCGCAGGCATTGCAGGCATTGATCAGCAGCTGTATGAGGCTGCCCGAGTGGACGGCGCCAACCGCTGGCACTGCATTCGCCACATTACCATCCCCGGCCTGATTCCCACTTACATGGTCATGCTGCTGATGTCTATCGCAGGCATGCTGTCCAACGGCATGGAGCAGTACCTGGTCTTCGAGAACGCCATCAACAAAGACGTGATCGAGGTGCTGGATCTGTATGTGTATAACATCGGTATCAAGGCGGGTCTGATCCCGTTGTCAACAGTGGTTGGCATCTTCAAGTCCCTCATTGGCGTGACGCTGCTCTTTGGTGCGAACGGTATCTCCAAGGCTGTCCGCGGCGAAAGCATCATTTAAGGAGGGCATGAGAGATGATCAAAGCATACACTGACCGGATGCGGAAAATCAATCCGTGGATTCGTTTCCTGATGATTGTGCTGGTGATGGCGATATGCGGTTATACGGCTTTTACCATCGCGCGCAATCACGTTGCCCCCTTCAGCGCTCAGGTGGCTGTGACCCTCACTCCTGTGGAGGGCGCTGACCTGACGACGGCATGTACTGATGCTGTGGCCGCGGTGCAGAAGGATGCAGCACTGAAGGAAAAGATGCTTGCACACATGGGCGTGAGCAGCAGCGAGAAGATCCTTGCGGATGCTGCGGCTCTGTTGACCGGCCTGCCTGCGGAAAAGCTGCAGGAGTATGGCGTGGTGAGTGCAGGGGGGACGTTTGATCCCCAGTCCCTGACCTTTACGACCCTGGATGCGGTACTGGAAAAGGTTGTGAGTGAGGATGCGGCTGTCAACGCCGAGGTGCAGCGTATCCGCACGGAGCTGCAGCGCTATACGGCGGTAGAGCGCATGATCACTGGCACGAAGGTGATGACTGCGGAGGACGGTCGTCTGCTGGTGACCTCCCAGGCACAGACCGTGGAGGATGCTGCTGTGATGGCAGATGCATTCGCGGCGAGCCTGATGCAGCAGCTTGCGCCTGCTGCCGCAGCCAGCGCCGAGCCCGCTGTCAAGGTGCCTACCACTGGCGGCAAGGTGACCACCATCACCTTCGTGACTGTGCTGATTGCTGGTTTTGCGGCTTATCTGCTGATTTCCGGCCAGCCGCTGTTTGACTCCTTCAATACGATTTTCTTCGGCCTGTTCACGGTCCTGTGCGTGTTCCCGTTCTACTACCTGTTCATCAATACCATTTCCGCCAATGATGCGGTGGTGTCCGGCAAGGTCAACTTTTTGCCGGAATGGGGCCATGCGCTGACGGCAATGGCAGATCTGAAAGCCGCCGGGACGGATGCTTCCTTCCTGGATCAGATCGGCGCGGCCATCAAGGCGGTGCTGCAGAACTACATTGCTCTGAAAGACGTTGCGGATCTGGGTGCATCCATTTTGGTGACGGTCGCCCGTACCATCTTCGGCACTGCGCTGATGGTGATGGTTTCCGCCTGGGCTGGCTACATGGTCACGAAGCAGAAGATGTACAAGCGCTCGCTGCTGTACCGCCTGCTGGTGATCACCATGTACTTCAATGCGGGATTGATCCCCTGGTACATGAATATGCTGATGTTGGGCCTGACGGAGAGTTTCTGGGCCTACATCATTCCTGGCGTAATTGCGCCTTATAACATCATCCTGGTGAAGACCTACATCGAGTCCATCCCGGCCTCCTTGGAGGAAAGTGCGGTGATTGACGGTGCCAGCACGCCGCAGGTGTTCGTGAAGATCATCCTGCCCCTGTCGGTGCCGATCCTGGCAACAATCGCCATCTTCGGTGCGGTGGGTAACTGGAACTCCTTCCAGGACTCTCTGCTGCTGATGAACAGCAAAACCCATCTCTTCACCCTGCAGCATCGTCTGTATGTGTACCTAAACTCCTCCTCCAACCTGGGTGCGCTGGTGTCCGGCTCCGGCGGACTGTCTACCCAGGCGGCACAGAGCATGCTCAATGCCCGCGTGATCAAGTACACGGTGTCCATGGTGTCCATCATCCCGATTCTGCTGGTGTATCCCTTCATGCAGCGCTTCTTCGTCAAGGGCATCATGCTCGGCGCTGTCAAGGGTTAAACGTGGCGGCGATGGATCTCATCGCCACGCTGCCGGATTCCTTTCTGTACTGTACCCAATGGTCGTTGACCTGAAAATACATCCCTGAAAGGAGAATTTCCCATGAAGAAGCTCGTTTCCCTCATGCTGGCGCTGGTGCTGGCGCTGGGCTGCCTCCCCGCGCTGGCGGAAGTGCCCTACTACTCCGTGACCAGTGATATCTACGATATCTTCCCCCTCGACGATGAGCCGATCACCATTGAAGTGTACAGCCAGCTGGCCAACTACAATGGTCTGCAGACCGGCTGGAGCGCAGCTCTGTTGCTGGATCTGTTCAATGTCAAGATTGTCATCATCCCCGATATGGACGGCACCTACGAGACCCGCATGGCCAACGGCAACCTGGGTGACCTGGTCGTGTGGGGCGCCAACGGCGAGGACTACAAGCAGGCCATTGCCAAGGGCATGCTGCTGAACTGGGACGAAGTCTACAACGAGAAGGTCAGCGATGATACCTACGTTGAGATCTATGCGCCCTATGTGGCGGCCAACTATGGCGATGCCCTGGCGACCAACCGCATCGTCTCCGGCGATGGCAACCTCTATGGCTTCGGCATGGACGTGGCCCTGCAGGAAGGTGCCCACAAGTCCTTCATGTACTCCTGGGATATCCGCTGGGATCTGTATGCTCAGCTGGGCTACCCGGAGATCACCGATCTGGACAGCCTGATTGAAGTCTTCAAGATGATGAAGGAAATCTGCCCCACTGACGAGCTGGGCAATGAAGCCTACGCAGCTTCCCTGTGGCCTGACTGGGACGGCAACATGGTCATGTACGTCAAGGCCATGGCGACTGCTTACTATGGCTATGACGAGCTGGGCTTTGGCCTGTACAACCCCACCAACGGCGAGTACTACGACTGCCTGGGCCTGTGCGATCCCGTGACCGGTGAATACCTGGCTAAGCCCAATGATGATACCCCCTACCTGGTGATGCTGCGCTTCTTCAACAAGCTGTACCGCCTGGGCCTGCTGGATCCCAACTCCATGACCCAGACCTACGACGAGATGGGTACCAAGGTCAAGAACGGCGGCGTGTACTGGGGCATCTTCAACTATGCTTCTTCCATGACTTACAACACCCAGGCGCACCTGGAAGCCGGTAAGATGATGTACTCCCGCGTGCCTGACGAGGCCAACCCCATCGTGTACGGCATGTCCACCATGGGCGGCAGCCGCATCTGGACGGTCGGCGCCTACACCGCGTATCCCGAGCTGTGCCTGGCCATCCTGGACTTCCTGGCCACTCCCGAAGGCTCCATGACCATGTGGTATGGTCCCCGCGGCCTGACCTGGGATTACGATGAGAACGGCGGCATGTACTTCACCGAGCTGGGCAAGTTGACCAGCAAGGACTCCGCCTATGACATGAACGGCATCGTGTGGACCTCTCCCTACACTGGCAAGCAGTACACCCTGTCCGGCACCTTCAATGACGGCTGCCTGCAGATCAACAACACCACCCTTGCACGCGATATGGTCAACCCCGACGGCTCTCTGGGCGAGGCCTTCAACAAGGATACCTGGGTCTCTGAGCAGACTGCAGCTACCTTTGCCATCCAGGAAGACTGGCGCGCCTGGTCTGGCGTTTCTCTGGCGGATCAGTACTTCGAGAAAATTCACAAGTACACCGTCATGCCCGATATTCCTTACTCTGAGTCCGCCAAGTCTGATGAGCTGAAGGTTATGTGGGATCAGTGTGCCAAGTCCATCGTGACCAACAGCTGGCGCGCCATCTACGCTAAGGCTGACGGTGAGTTCAACATGCACGTGATGAACATGCGTAACCAGTGCAAAGCCTACGGTTACGACAAGTGCACCGAGTGGGCGATAGGCGAAGCTGCGGCGAAGTGGCAGCTGACCCAGGAGCAGGCCAACATTGGCAAGTAAGCCCTGATCCAGCAGGGGAGGACGAGAATACGTCCTCCCTTTTTGTTGCTGAATAACTGTTCAGCGTGGAACAGACTTGCCTGAGCGGCTCCACGTCACATTCCCGGCGCGAAAACAACGCATGCCCCCTTGCCAAACCCATCCTTCCGCGGTATAATTATAGAGGCAGGATATGCCTGATTTTGTATCAAGAACGACATGATAGAAATGGAGCGATCACCATGGCGATGAATCTCAAGCTGACCGGTGTGAATGGCTTTGTGAACCAGGCCGAACTGGACAACATGAACGACCTGATGAAGACTGTCAACGAGGTGCTGCTGTCCGGCAAGGGCGCTGGCAACGACTTCCTGGGCTGGCTGGATCTGCCTGTTAACTACGACAAGGAAGAGTTTGCCCGCATCCAGAAGGCTGCCAAGAAGATCCAGGGCGAAAGCGAAGTGCTGGTCGTCATCGGCATCGGCGGCTCCTACCTGGGCGCCCGCGCGGCCATCGAGTTCGTCAACGGCCAGATGTACAACGGTGTGCGTCCCGAGGGCATCCCCGAGATCTACTTCGCCGGCAACAACATCTCCTCTTCCTACCTGAACGATATCATCAAGATCATTGGCGACCGCGACTTCTCCGTCAACATCATCTCCAAGTCCGGCACCACCACCGAGCCCGCCATCGCCTTCCGCGTCTTCAAGAAGATGCTGGAGGAGAAGTACGGCAAGGAAGGCGCCAAGGACCGCATCTATGCCACCACCGACAAGGCCCGCGGCGCGCTGAAGAACCTGGCCAACGTTGAGGGTTATGAGACCTTCGTTGTGCCGGATGACGTGGGCGGCCGTTTCTCCGTGCTGACCGCTGTGGGCCTGCTGCCCATCGCTGCTGCCGGCATCGACATCGAGGCCATGATGAAGGGCGCTGCCGAGGCGCGCGAGGTATGCAAGGAAGGCTGCATCGACTGCAACCCCTCCATGCAGTACGCCGCCCTGCGCAACATCCTGTACCGCAAGGGCAAGGCCACCGAGATCCTGGTGAACTACGAGCCCGCCCTGACCATGATGGGCGAGTGGTTCAAGCAGCTCTTCGCCGAGTCCGAGGGCAAGGATCAGAAGGGCATTTTCCCCACCGCGGCCAACTTCTCCACTGACCTGCACTCCATCGGCCAGTTCATCCAGGATGGCACCCGCAACCTGTTCGAGACCGTCATCTGGGTGAAGGAGCCCCGCACCGAGGCCTTCATCGAGGAGGCCGCGGAGGACATCGATGGCCTGAACTACCTGGCCGGCAAGTCCGTGCAGTTCGTCAACTCCAAGGCCTACCAGGGCACCCTGATGGCTCACATGGACGGCGGCACCCCCAACATCATCATTGAGATCGACCAGGCGGACGCCTACCACTTCGGCTACCTGTGCTACTTCTTCGAGAAGGCCTGCGGCCTGTCCGGCTATCTGCTGGGCGTGAATCCCTTCGATCAGCCCGGCGTTGAGGCTTACAAGAAGAACATGTTCGCGCTGCTGGGCAAGCCCGGTTACGAGAAGATCAAGGAAGCGCTGGAAGCCAAGCTGAACGCTTAAGCAGCGTGACGCTGCACCCGGCCCGCGATTGCGTTGACTGCTGCGGCATAGACCGGCCGCGTGTTTGTCGGGGCGTGATTTGATGCCGTCTTTCCGCGCTCGCTATCGCGCGGGCTGGATGGCTGTCCTTATGCAACACATGGCGCCGATTCCTTACGGGGTCGGCGCTTTTTCAAAGGAGCTTTGCATGATCTACCTGATCCTTGCGATCATATCCTCCGCGCTGGTGTCCATCGTGATGCGCATCGGCCAGAAGTTTGCCCGCAACAACATCACCATGCTGGCGGCGAACTATGTTATGTGCACCGCGGCCGCGGCCTTCCTGGCGGGCGGGGTGATCCCCGCAGGGGAGGGCGCGGGCCTTACCATGGGCCTGGGCAGCCTGTGCGGCGTGCTGTACCTGCTGGGCTTCGTGACGCTGCAGTGGAACATCCGCCGCAGCGGCGTGGTGCTGCCGGCTACCTTCCAGAAGCTGGGCGTGCTGGTGCCGACCCTGGCGGCCATCACCGTGTTCGGCGAGCCGGTGCGGCCCCTGCAGATGATCGGCTTTGCCGTGGCCATCGGCGCGATCCTGCTGATGCAGCCCAAGGGCGGCGCTGCCCGGGAGAGCAAGGGCTTCCTGCCGGGGCTGATCGCGCTGCTGCTGTGCGGCGGCATGTCCGACGTGATGTCCAAGGTTTTCCAGACCTGGGGCAACGCGGACCACGGCAACTACTTCCTGGTATTCACCTTCCTGGTGGCGCTGATGCTGTGCGTAATCCTGTGCCTGGTGAAGAAGCAGTCCGTCACGCTGCCGGACGTGCTGTGCGGCCTCTGCCTGGGCGTACCGAACTACATGTCCGCGCGCTTTCTGCTCTGGGCATTGCGCGAGGTGCCCGCGGTGGTGGTGTACCCCAGCTTCTCCGTGGGCACGATCATCGTGGTGACGCTGGTGGGCGTGCTCTGCTTCCGCGAGAAGGTGGAAAAGCGCAAGCTCATCGCCATCGGGCTCATCATGGCCGCGCTGGTGCTGCTGAATATATGACGGGGTGATACGATGAAGCTGCTGATCCTTGGCGGAAGCGGCCAGCTGAGTGGGCGCATCGCGGAGCTGGCGATGCAGCAGGGCCACGACGTGTGGACGCTGTCCCGCGGAGTGCGTCCGCTGCCTCCGGGCGTGCATGCCCTGACGGCTGACCGGGAGGATGATGCCTCCGTCCGCCGCGCCATTGACGGCGCGAATACCCGCTGGGACGCCTGCATTGACTGCAACGGGCGTACCCCAAAGACCGCCGCGCAGTGCGTGGAGATCATCAGCCGGCACACGGAGCGCTTCGTGGTTGTATCCACCGACTCGGTGTACCATCCGGCCCACAAGGAAGTCCCGCAGGACGAAAGCAACGAGCATTACCTCACCGACGGCGGCTACGGCGCCACCAAGCGGCTAATGGAGGAGTGCTTCATCGCCTCCGGCCTCAACTACACGATTTTCCGGCCCGGGCACATTTTCGGCGCGGGCTTCCAGCTGGGCTGCTATCCGGAGCACACCCGGCAGCCCGATCTGCTGGCGTACCTCTGTGCGGGGAAGCCCCTGCGTCTGGTGGGCGGCGGCGAGTTCCTCATCCACCCCATTTATGTGGATGACCTGGCGCTGGCGATCCTGGACTCTATCAACAAGCCTGCCGCATTCCGGCAGATCTTCTGCATCGGCGGCACGGACGTGGTGACCAACGCGGATTATTACCGGCTGCTGGGGCGCATTATCGGCTGCGATGTGACGATCGAAACCGTGCCGCTGGACGGCTACCTGGAGGCGCATCCCCAGTACAGCGGCCACCTGTGCCACCGCAGCTACGATATGACCAAGCTCCGCCGGGCCGGCGTCCGTATGCCCTGCACCTCCCTGGAGGACGGGCTGCGGGAGCAGGTGGCGTGGCTGGAAACGCGAACCTGACTTATCTTCAAGGAGTATACCCATGAACAAATTCTTCCGCCGTTTTATCGGCAATAAAGCCTTTTACCGCTCCGTGCTGATCATCCTGCTGCCGCTGGTAGTTCAGCAGGGCATCACCTCCGCCGTCAACCTGCTGGACAACCTGATGGTCGGCAGCCTAGGCGAGGAATCCCTCAGCGCGGTCAGCGTGGTCAACCAGATCCTCATGGTGTTTAACCTGACCATCTTCGGCGGCCTTTCCGGCGTGAGCATCTTCGGTGCGCAGTTCGCGGGCAAGGGCGATGTGGACGGCATGCGCCAGTCCTTCCGCACCAAGCTCTACTTCGGCGTGGCGGCGGTGGTGATCGGTATTGCGCTGCTGTGGGGCTTCGATGACACTTTCATCGGCCTCTTCCTGAAGGGCGAGAGCGACGCGGCCCGCGCCGCCTATGCGCTGGACGAGGGCCTGGATTATCTGCACATCATGCTCTTCGGCCTGTTCCCGTTCATGCTGGTGCAGGCCTACGCGGGATCCATGCGCGAGCAGGGCAAGACCGTGGCGACCATGGTGGCCAGCGTCATTGCGATTTTGACCAACCTGGTGCTGAACTTCCTGCTGATCTACGAGACCCGCGAGATGTCCGTCCTCGGCGCGACCTTCACCATGTGGGGCGCGGGCATGGGCGTGCGCGGCGCGGCGCTGGCCACCGTCATTGCCCGCTTTGTAGAGCTGGTTATCGTGCTGACCTACGCGCATCTGCATCAGGATCGCTACATTTTCCTCAAGGGCGCGTTCCGCAACGGCTATGTGCCGCTGAAACTGCTCAAGCGCATCGCCATCACCGGTACGCCGCTGATGCTCAACGAGGTGTTCTGGTCCCTGGGCATGACCTTCATCAACCAGTGCTACTCCACCCGCGGCATGACCGCGCTGGCGGCGCTGAACATCACGTCCACCGCATGGAATCTGTTCTGCATCATCATGTTTGCCATGGGCAATGCGGTGTCCATCATGGTTGGCCAGTGCCTGGGCCAGGGCGATCCCAAGGGCGCCCGCGACACGGATACCAAGCTGCTCTTCATCACCGTGGTGAGCCACATCGTGCTGGGCGCGATGCTGGCCTGCATGTCCGGCATCATCCCGCATTGGTTTGCCGTCACGGATGAGGCCAAGCGTCTGGCATCCCAGACGCTGATCATTGCCGGTGCGTCCCTGCCCATCCATGCCTTCCTGCATGCGACCTACTTCACCATCCGCTCCGGCGGCAAGACCTTCATCACCTTCCTTTTTGACTCGGTGTACACCTGGTGCGTGCCGGCGGTGCTGGCCTTCGTGCTCAGCCGCTACACCGACGCCAGCGTGGTGATGATGTACTTCTGCATCCAGTTCATCGACGTGGCAAAGCTGATCATCGGCCTGTTCATGCTCCGCTCGGACTTCTGGGCCAACGACCTGACTGCCAGCAACAAGTAACAGGGGAGTGATTCCATGCGCCTGACCATTCTGGGGATGAACGGTCCCTTTCCTGCGCCCGGCGGAGCGACCTCCGGGTACTTCCTCGCGTCCGGGGAGACGAATATCGCCCTGGATCTGGGCTGCGGCACCCTGGCGCGCCTGACGGCCCTGACGCCCCCGGAGGAGCTCACCGCGCTGCTGCTGAGCCACTGGCATTACGACCACTGCTCCGACGTGCTGCCGCTGATCTTCCGCCTGGAGGCCTGCGCGACGAAGCCGCTGCACATCTACGCCCCGGCGGACGAGAACGCGCTGGTGCGCAAGGCCGTGCAGGGCTGCGGGAAGATCGTGCTGCATGATGTGCATCCCGGCGAGACCTTCACGGTGGGGACGCTGCAGGTGACTGCCTTCTCTGCGCGCCATCCGGTGCCGGCGGTGATGTACCGCATTGAAGGAGAGGGCAAGACCTTCTGCTACACCGGCGACACCAACACGGTGGAGGGCCTTGCTGATTTCGCCCGCAATGCGGACTTCCTGCTGGCGGACGGCCTGTTCACCAATAGCACCTGGGCAGAGAGCAAGCCCCATCTGTCTGCGGCCCATGTGGCCCAGCTGGCCAAGGACGCCGATGTCCGCCGTTTTGTCATCACCCACCTGAACCCCGCCATCGATCCGGAAACCCAGCTGCGTCAGGCCCGCGCCGTCCGCATCGACGCGCTGCTGGCCAGGGCAGGGGATTCCTACGAGGTTTGATCTATGGACAGAAAAGAATTTTCCCAGCTGCTCAAGGCTGGAAAGGTCGCGGGCGCGTACCTCTTTGAGGGCGTGGAGGAGAACATCAAAGCCGCCACGCTGCAAAGCCTGCGCAAAGCCATCCTGCCCGAGGGCTTCGAGGAGCTGAACGAGTCCCTGATGGACGCGCCGGCAACCGACGCGATCATCGCGGCCTGTGAAACGCTGCCCTTCATGGCAGACAAGCGCCTGGTCATCGTGCGGGAGCATCCTGCGCTGATGGGCCGCGCCGACGCGGATGAGCGGCTGAACGCATACATCCCCAATGTGCCGGAGAGCGCCATTTTGGTGTTCCTCTGCCGGGGCAAGGCGGACGCCCGCAAGAAGCTGTACACCGCCATCAAGAAGGCAAACGGCGTCGTATCCTTTGCGCCGCTGACGGACGCGGAGCTGAATGCGTGGATCGTCAAGACCTTCGCGGGCCTGGGCAAGACGGTTTCGCCCCAGACGGCGAGCGTGCTGAGCTTCACCGTGGGCAGCGATACGGCGCTGCTCCGCCGGGAGATCGAGAAGCTGGCGGCCCTCGCTGGCGATCGCGACACCGTCACCGAGAAGGACGTACACGCCGTGGCCACCCGCTCGGTGGAATGCACCGTGTTTGAGATGGTGGACGCCGTGGTAGCGGGCCAGCAGGGGAAGGCCTTCGGGCTCCTGCGGGACATGCTGACCACCGGCTCCGACCGGCTGGGCATCCTGGCGATGCTACTGCGCCAGTTCCGGCTGATGCAGCACATCAAGATCATGCAGTTTGAGAAGCTCCCAGCAGGGGAGATCAAGCAGCGGCTGGGCATTGCGCCCTTCGCTGCGGAGCGCTGCATGCGTCAGGCAAGCGGCTACACTGGCGGCCAGGTGAAGAAGGCGGTGCAGATCTGCCTGAACACCGAGTACATGGTCAAGTCCGGCGGATACAATCAGGAGGGCGCGCTGGAGAGCGCGATGCTGCAGATTTTCGCGCTGAAATCGGGCTTGTGATACAATCGGGGCATTCCGGATCGGGAATGCCTCTTTTTGTAGCAAAAAACGCAAAAAAACTTGCAAAAAACGTGCGAAAACGTTTGCGTAAAACATCTCATTATGTTATAATGAGCATGAATATAACCGCATATGATGCGGCAGGAGGTAAATTGCATGAAGTTTGGCCACTTTGACGACAAAGCGCGCGAGTACGTCATTGACACGCCCCGCACGCCCTATCCCTGGATCAACTACCTGGGATGTGAGAAGTTCTTCGGTATCATCTCCAACACCGCCGGCGGCTACTGCTTCTATCGTGACGCACGCCTCCGCCGCGTGACCCGCTATCGCTATAACAACATGCCCGTGGACAACGGCGGCCGCTACTTCTACGTCAAGGACGGCGACGCTGTGTGGAATCCCGGCTGGAAGCCCGTCAAGACCGAGCTGGATGAGTACTCCTGCCGTCACGGCATGGGCTACACCGTCATCACCGGCAAGAAGAACGGCCTGAAGGCGAGCCAGCTGAGCTTCGTCCCCATGGGCGTGAACGCTGAGGTGCATCAGATCACCCTGACCAACGAGTCCGACGCGGCCAAGGACGTCATCCTGACCTCCTTCGTCGAGTTCTGCCTGTGGGACGCCTCCGACGACATGCTGAACTTCCAGCGTAACTTCTCCACCGGCGAGGTTGAGGTCGAGGACGGCGTGATCTACCACAAGACCGAGTACCGCGAGCGCCGCAATCACTATGCCTTCTACACCGTGAATGCCCCCATCTCCGGCTTCGACACCGACATGGAGACCTTCCTGGGCCTGTACAACGGCTTTGACGCGCCCCAGGCCGTCATGACCGGCGAGATGGGCAACTCCATGGCCTCCGGCTGGCAGCCCATGGCCGCCCATCAGGTGAAGGTCACCCTGCAGCCCGGCGAGAGCAAGAAGTATAACTTCGTCCTGGGCTATGTGGAAGTGCCTGTGGAAGAGAAGTTCGTCGCGCCCGGCGTGATCAACAAGGCCCCCGCGAAGGCCCTCATCAACAGCCTGACCACCGATGAGCAGATCCAGGCCGCCTTCGACGCCCTGAAGGCTCACTGGGATTACCTGCTGTCCGCCTACACCCTCACCACCGAGGACGAGAAGCTGGGCCGCATGGTCAACATCTGGAATCCCTACCAGTGCATGGTCACCTTCAATATGAGCCGCTCCACCTCCATGTTCGAGTCCGGCGTTGGCCGCGGTATGGGCTTCCGCGATTCCTCCCAGGATCTGCTGGGCTTCGTGCACCAGATCCCCGAGCGTGCCCGCGAGCGCATCCTGGACATCGCTGCCACCCAGTTCCGTGACGGCGGCTGCTACCATCAGTACCAGCCCCTGACCAAGAAGGGCAACAACGACATCGGCGGCGGCTTCAATGACGATCCGCTGTGGCTGATTGCCGGCACCGCGGCTTACATCAAGGAAACTGGCGACTTCGCCATCCTGGATG
>JAFXFR010000131.1 GCA_017513475.1 Clostridia bacterium | reverse complement strand
GCTGGCCCCCGTGCTGGAGGAGTTTTCCGCCGAGCACGGCGAGGTTGCTGTCGGTAAGGTGGATGTGGACAAGTGCCCCGAGCTCGCCAAGCAGTTCCGCGTGATGTCCATCCCCACGCTGATCCTGTTCAAGGACGGCAAGATCGTTGACCAGAAGCTCGGCTACCAGCCCAAGACCGCTCTGGAAGCAATGATCCAGAAGGCTCTGTAATAGTATCTCCCGCGGACAGCTCGCTGCAGCTGTCCGCATTTTTCATGCAATTTACCCTTCCCTTTATCGGCAAAGAGTGCTATAATGTTTTTGTTGCCTGTGCAACGTGGTTTTATTGTACACTTTTTTATCCCGCGGGATGATTCTACCGCTCCGGTTCGTTTATTCCATGAATATACCATACATAAGGAGTGACCATCATGAAGCGAATCCTTGCCCTGGCGCTGGCAATGCTGCTGACGCTGTGCTGTCTGCCTGCCTCTGCCGACGACGTCCCCACCCCCATCAAAACCATCCCTTATGACGAGATCCCTGAAAATCGCGAAGGTATCTACCACTACCTGCTGCTGTGCATGGATGACTGGAACGCCGGCACCAATGGCAACAGCGACGGCATCGTCCTGCTGACCTTTGATACCAAAGCCAACCGTATCATGCTCACCTCCTTCACCCGCGATACCCTGGTGGTTCGCCCGGATGGCAAGATCGGCCGAATCAACTACATCGTCAAGAACTATGGCCCGGAGGCGCTTTGCAAGGTCATCTCCACCCACCTGAACATCCGGGTAGACAAGTATGTGCTCTTCAATTTCCAGCATATCGCCAACATCATTGACTACATGGGCGGTGTGGAGATCGAAGTTAATGCCGCTGAGGCGAGGTATCTCCGCAATTACCCCCTGTCCCCTTCCCAGACCACGCCCGCGATGAACCGCGCCGGCAGCTATCACTTCACCGGCCGTGCAGCCGTCATCTACATGCGCATCCGCAAGGCTGACGCCGGCGGTGATTTCATGCGTACCCAGCGCGTGCGCACCGTGCTCTCCCTGCTGGCAGACAAGTGCCGCGTGATGACCTGGGATCAGGCCGTGGCCCTGCTGGACAGCGTGGTCGAGAATTCCACCACCACCAATATGTCCACCGACGATCTGATGAACGCGCTCACACAGGCCTTCAGCCTGCGCTCCTGCGTGATCGAAGAGCTGCGCCTGCCGGTGGACGGCGGCTACAAGCAGATCCGCTATGCCAATATGTCCGTGCAGGATGTGGACTGGGACAAGAGCCGTGAAGCCATGGCGAAATTCCTTGAGTGCAGCTGGCTCGTTATCGACGAGGATGGTTACTATTGATCAACAGCCATAAGGAGCTTTCTGAATGAGATGCCCAAATTGTAACCAATGGAACCGCGCCTCCCTGCCCCGCTGTGTCCACTGCGGCACGGAATTCCGCGCTGACGCCCAGGTGACGCCTTCCTGGCGCGCACAGCTCAAGGACGGCAAGTCCAAGGAGTACATCCGGGTGGATGACGACGGTGATATCAGCGTCTCTCCCGACGACCGCGAGGTACTGGCCGCCGAAATGGCTGAGCTCAAGGCACGCAAGGAGGCCGGTGAGCAGCTGCAGCAGCGCCTCCGCGCGGAGAGCTTCGCCCGGACGGCCGCCCCGGTCCATGTCAACACCGGTGACAGCGAGCCTGCCAAGGAAGAGCCGCTCTTCGGGCTGACGGAGGAGGGCGTTACCCGCACCGAGGAGGAAAAGCCCGCCGCCCCTCAGGAGGCGTCCGCACCGCAGACGCAGCTGCCCTATACCCGCAGCCGCAATCCCCGCGGAACCCGCGTGGTTCTTGCTCCCTCCCAATGGGAAGACAGCCGCAGCTACGATCCCGTCGTTGACGCAATGCAGCAGAACAACGTCTTCCAGCAGCCGCCGAATCTCAAGGAGCTGAAACCGCTGCCCTCCCGCCGCATGTCCCAGCGCAAGCTGATCCGGATCATCACGCTGTGCCTGGTTTTGGGCGTGATCGGCCTGATCGGCTTTACCGCCTACAGCGTGTATCATGCAGAGCAGCAGCGCCGTCTGGCCGAAAGCAGCGCGCTGGTCACCGCCTCCATCGTGGATGATCAGGCGGCTCATACCATCCTCATTCCCGGCGAAGACGGCCAGCAGATCTTCATCAGCAACGAGGAAATCCGTGCCAGCTACACGGTGGTCGGCGGCTTTGCCACCATCGAGATCCCCGATCATGTCTGGTACGATAATATCGACAACATCACCGAGGAAAGCATGAGCGTCACGCTGCTCCCCTATGTGAAGACGGCCTCCCGCCAGAAGCCGCTGACGCCCATCACCTACGAAATCAGCATCCCCCTGAGCCCCATCAAGCTGGTCAATCCCGAAAAGTCTCACACGGAAGTCACCACGGCCATGTACTCCATGCTCTTCAATGTACGTCCGGACTCCCGGGTGATCATCAACGGTGTGGACGTTTCCGATACCGTCAATGAAAACGGCGAGCTGACGTATAACGCAACCGTCCAGCCCATTGGCGATAATGTCTACCACGTATCCGTGCGCAGTCCCTACTGCCGAGATAACTCCATGACAGTCACCCTGTTCCGTGAAGTACAGGAGATCCCGCTGGATCTTTCAGCGACAACCTATACCTCCACCAACAAGAAGGTCATCCCGATTGACTGCACCACCCTTCCCGGCGCGGAGATCGACATTCTCTCTCCCTACACGGATCTGAAGATCACCGACCTGGATACCACAGGCCAGTTCTCCTTCAATGCCGTGTTCGATCATGTGGGCTACAATACGATCTCCATCACCGCCTCCTACCCCGGCAAGAAAACCTCCCGCGTGGACTACACCATATACTACGTTCCCAGCCCGGATGATTACACCACCGTCGCCTGGCCGCTGAACAACGACCGCGACTATAACGAGCTGCTGAACAATATCGAGGTGCGCGCCGCCAAGACGCAGGTCTATGTGGGCGTGGGCACGATCGCTTACTTTGTCAGCGATGAAAAGCCCCAGCTGGCTGTGATGTACTGCTCCGATGACGGCGTCACCCGTCCGGTGCTTCTGGAGAACCAGACCAAGACCACCTGGAAGGTCGGCGAGTATTACAGCATCTACTGCGACGCCTACGGTGTTTACAACGGCATGCCCTGGCTGATCGCCCGCTATACCTATAAGTGATGAGGTGTTCCCCGATGTACCGACTGTTTCTCCTTCTCTTGTCGCTGACGCTTCTGCCCCTGCCCACGCTGGGCGAAGCGCCCCTGACAGCCGCCGAAGATCTGGTGGCCGTATATACCTGGCCGGAGAACGCCCCCGAGGCCGAAGCCAGCTATGTGTACCGCTGCACCTATCCCCAGTTTGCCGGCGACAGCGATACGGTGCTGGCAATCAATAACACCTTCCAGTATGAGGCCTCCGACGCCCTGGGCTTTGAATGCCCCATGGCCGCATCCGATCATCCTGCGGATCAGGGACAGATGCAGGTCACGCTGACCTACGAGATCACCCACATGAGCGCAGACAATCTGTCCGTATGCGTCTACAAAACGGTCACGGCAGGCGATTATGTGTCTCACATCGTCAAGGCATTCAACTTCAGCCTCACCGGCGAGAAGGCTGGAATCCTCACGTCACTCCCCCGGCTGCTGGGCATCCTCAAGCCCGACGAGTCCGACGAGTGGCTTATCCAGCGTCAGACCGACAAGGTTGATAACTGCACCCGCGAGCTTGTGTGGAGCCGCATCGAGGCAGACATGAAAAAGCCGGATAGTCCCATCTATCCGGACATGACCATGGAAGAGTTCGAGTGGTGCTTCTACCCTGAGGAAGACTTCTACCTGGACGCAGATGGGAATCTCGTCTTCTTCATCCAGGAGGGCATGATCGCTCCTCCGGAGGCAGGTATCCTTGTGTACGTCATCACCATGGAAGAATTGCTGGACGAAATTTGATTTCCCACCGGAGGATGGTACATATCCTCCGGTTTTTACATTTATGACTGCTTTTTCCCGTCCAGGAAAACCCCTGCAACCCTTGACAGACACAAATCGTGCCGTATAATAGTGTATGTGTCGAAGCATGTCATAACGACATGCTGTCGGCTGTAAAACATCTCGCGTGATCTGCGCGCAAACGGAAAGGAGGGCTTCCATGCTGCGTGAAACCAATGTCCAGCGGCTGCACTGGGCAGACAAAACCATGTCCGTCATTCGCCAGGAGCAGCTGGAAGCCAGCGAAAAGCGCCTTGCTTCCCTGCCCCGGGTCACCATTTTCGATCTGACGGACGATACACATATCGAGGAGATCTGGCAGTGCTCCTACGATGCACAGGAGCACCCCCGAATGGAGCAGCTGCATACCCGCAAGGAGCTGCGCGCCACTGTGTTGGGCTCTCTTGCCGCGGAAGCCGCGCTGCTCAGCGTGGAGGAGCATCTGCTGGTAGAGCGGCTGGTCACCCTGGGCGGTACAGCAGAGCTGATCGACTGGGAGGAGACCACTGCGGCTGAATCCCTGGTCCGCAGGCTCTGGTGCACCATTTCCCGCGAGGGCAACCGCACCATCGTTCATATGCCGGAAGCGCTCCTTACCCCGCTGACGCTCTGCCTGAGCAGCCATCAGCACCATGAGCTTCGCGACCGGCTGATGCATCATGATTCCGTCATCCGGGCTATGCTCTACATCGGCGGCCTTCTGCACTTTGAGGAACCTCTGTATCACCTGATGACGGATGTCCTCAAGGACACCTATGCCAGCGACCTCAACCTTGCACTGCGCTATCTGCGCACATCCTACGATTACACCTACGACCGTCGCGGCGACATGCTTCTGCTCCACCCAGGTCTGGCCGATCCGGAGCATCTGCTTCGTCAGTACTCCCCGACGCTGGAATTCTCTCTGGAGCTGAGCGAGGAAACCATGCGCGGCGCCGTCGAGGGGATTTGCCAGAGGAGGAGCCCCTGTTTGACCGCCTCTATGGTCTGTTTGTAGGCGCCACAAGGCCCGAGCTCACGCCCGAGGGCGCTGCGGAGGACCTCTTGATGCTTGCCAAGCAAGGCGTGTCCCTTCCGGAGATGCAAGAGGTGCTCGGCACGTTGCTGAGCATCCAGCCCACCCCGGATATGCGCCGCGCCGTGAGCCTCGTCCATGCACAGACGCCCCGCTGGGGCATGATGCACACGGCTCTGGCCCAATAACGGAGATTACTCATGAAATATGAATTTATTACCGACCCTGCGGCGGAAGGTCAGCGCATCGACGCATGCATCCGCCGTTTTTTACCGGAGGTTCCCCAGCGCACAGTGCAGCAGAGCTTTACCCGCCGCGACGTGAAGCTGGATGGAAAGCGCGTCAAGCCGGATATTCGCGTCACTGCAGGGCAAAAGGTGGAGCTGTTCTGCATGGAACAGACCGCGCCCCTGGTAGACGTCATCTACGAGGATGATGATGTGCTGCTTATCAACAAACGCGCAGGCGTCAGCGTTGAACCGGATGAAAAAGGCGGCGTAACGCTCACGGAACTTGCCTTCAAGCACGTCCGGCAGCACAACCCTGACGCCTGGCCCCCTAAGGCCTGCCATCGTCTGGATAATCAGACCTGCGGAATCACACTGTTCGCAAAAAACGCCCGGGCAGAAGCCGTCCTGACCCGGGCATTCAAGGAACGTACGATGGATAAGCGGTACATCTGTCTTGTCCGAGGCATGATGAAGCCGCCCGCTGCGACCTGCAAGGCCTGGCTGCGCAAGGACGCCAAGGCTGCTCATGTAACCATCCACGATGATGCGGTCATGGGTGCACGTCCCATCATCACCGCATACGAAACCCTGGAGGCCGGTCCCGTCAGCCGCTTGCTGGTGCATCTGGTAACGGGTCGCACCCATCAGATTCGCGCCCATATGGCAGCCCTGGGCCATCCCCTGCTGGGCGATGACGTCTACGGCGACCGGGCCTTCAACCGCCAGCAGAAGGTGCAAGGACGTCTGTGCCTGTGCGCCGCGCGACTCACCCTGGACACCGGCGGCGAGCTGCCCCAGCTGGATGGCAAAACCTTTGAGATCAAGTCCCCCTTCTGATATTCATGACGGACTCACGCAGTCCGTCTTTTATTGTGCCGCCATGATTGCTCGCCAGGTGCAGATCTCGTCAAACAAGCCCATCGCATGTGCCTTCAGCTCAGCAGACAGAGCTGTTGCGTCCTCAGCCGCCCCCAAGGCGGTATATCGGGCATTCCAGCCATCCGTGATCGCCAGCAGATCCGATACTAGCGCAGGATAGGGTTTGCCAAACCGGCTGCGTACGGTATCCGTCCACAGCGCGATCCTTCCATTCAGCTCATCCACCGCAGAAGCCGCTTCCTGGGTGGTCAGCTGGGCAGCATCCAGCAGCATGGCAGTATCGCGCATTGTACCGGCCGCCGATGTCAGCAGGGTAAAACCAGCCTCCACCGCATCCAGCTGACCCACCATACCTGTCAGGCGCAGCCGCAGCTCCGGGCATGTCCATGCGTAAAGGTAGGTATCCACCTTCTGGTTGGTCTCCAGGCGTGTACGCACGGCGGACGCCTCGCTCTCTGTGCCGTAACAGGCAATGAACACCCGCCACTTTTCTCCTTGACGCACCACAGTCCCCGGCGCGCCCCGCGATGTATAGGCATCCGCTTTCTGAGTCGCTGCCTCCTGCGTGGAGAACACCCCTGTCTGGATGGCATACCAGGTCTGCGCAGGAAGGGTGACCTCCCGTGATTCCACCGTTTTGTCGAACGTCCCAGCGCCAGGCGTTGGCGCGGCGTCATCCATGCTTTCCGCCAGGAAGGAAGCCTGTCCTCCCCGCCACAGCAGCACGACCGCTGCAATCCCCAGGCTCAGGAGCAGCAACCACCTGATCCAAGCCGCCCTTTTCTGCCTGCGCCTGTACATCCGTGTTTCCACCCGGCCCATCTTCATCCCTCCCTTGATTGAAAGTATGAGAAAAAATCTTTGCATATAACCAGCTTTTTCTGTTTCAGCCGGTGAATAACCTGGTATCATAAAGGCATCCCAAGAAAGCGAGGTATTCCTTATGAAGTATGTATGTGACGTCTGTGGCTGGGTTTATGACGAAGAAGCCGGTTATCCCGAAGGCGGAATTGCTCCCGGCACGAAGTTTGAAGACCTGCCCGAGGATTTTGAATGCCCCCTGTGCGCTGTGGGCAAGGACCAGTTCAGCGAGGAGTAAGCTGCCATGCATATCACTGATGATATCCGTTATGTGGGCGTGAACGACCATGATATCGACCTCTTTGAGGGACTGTATCCCGTCCCAAACGGCATGAGCTACAATTCTTATGTCATCATGGATGAAAAGATTGCCGTGATGGACGCCGTTGACGCCCATTTCGGCGGTGACTGGCTGGCCAATATCCGACGTGTGCTGGACGGTCGGCAGCCCGATTTTCTCATCATTCACCACATGGAGCCTGATCACAGCGCCAGCATTTCGCTGTTTATGGACGCTTTTCCGGAGACGGTCATCGTCGCCTCCCAGAAAGCTTTCCCGATGATGAAAGCCTTCTTCGGCACGGATTATGCCGCCCGCCGCATCATCGTCAAAGAAGGCGATGTGCTGTGCCTGGGCAAGCACACGCTGTCCTTTATTGCTGCGCCGATGGTACACTGGCCGGAAGTCATCATGACTTACGATCAGACGGATAAGGTCCTATTCTCCGCGGATGCCTTTGGCAAGTTTGGCGCGCTGGATATGGATGAGGATTGGGCCTGCGAAGCGCGCCGGTACTACTTTGGTATCGTGGGCAAGTATGGCGCCCAGGTACAGGCGGTTCTGAAAAAGGCTGCAGCGCTGGATGTGCAGACCATTTGTCCCCTGCACGGACCCGTTCTGCAGGACGAGCAGCTGACCGAAGCCATGCGTCTGTATGACATCTGGTCTGCTTACAGACCCGAGGACACGGGCGTGGTGATCGCGCATGCTTCCGTGTACGGCAACACCCGCGCCGCCGCCGAAAAGCTGGCGGAAGTCCTTCGTGGCAAGGGAATTACGGTAGTCCTGCATGACCTGACCCGCTGTGACGTCACCGAAGCCATTGAGGACGCTTTCCGCTATGACCGGCTGGTTCTGGCTGCCGCTACTTATAATGCGGACGTTTTTCCGCCGATGAGATCTTTCATTACCTGGCTGACCGAACGTGGCTACCGCAGCCGCACCGTGGGCCTGATGGAAAACGGCTCCTGGGCACCGATGGCCGGAAAAGTCATGCGCGGCATGCTGGAAGGCAGCAAGGATCTGACCATGCTGGAGCCCGTGGTGAAATTCCATTCAGCCCTGAACGATGATTCCACCGCGCAGCTTTTAACGCTGGCTGACGCGTTGGTATAAACCCACTTCGCCCCGCTTCGGCGGGGTCTTTTTCAAGTCTGCATATGCCTTCTGCGCAGATCATTCAAGGCAGTCTCCCTTCCGTCTCAGGCTCTCGTATGGTATTATTTTCTCACAACGAAAGGAGGGGGTTCCATGAACCTTGACATGAAGAAAATCGGCGAATACATTCAGCTGCGACGCAAGCTGACCGGGATGACGCAGGCTCAGCTGGGTGAACGACTGCATGTAACAGCCCAATCGATCAGCAACTGGGAGCGAGGTCTTCTGCTTCCCGATACCGCGACACTTCCTGATCTGGCGCATATCCTTGATACCACCGTTGATTGCCTTCTGACTGGCGGTGATTGTCCCCTGCGCTTCCGCCGGCGGATGACAGTGGAACGCCTCCGGGAGGCGATGGGCTGCATACAGCGTCTGCGGGAGATCCTCGGGGCGGAGCATCCCTTTTTCCGCACAATGGTTGATGCGCTTGACGCCAGACTGAACAGCAGCATCGAAACAGCCTTCCAGCGAGAGGGCGCGATGGACGCGTACCTCTGCGAGGCGCTGCTCTTCTGCATTGATCAGGGCGATTATGTTGACCGGGACAACGTGAAAGCCGGCATTGCAAACGAGCGAGCTGCTTCCGCCGTCATCGCCCGTCTGGATGCAATGGGCATCAGATAAGCATACAAAAAAGGATCGCTCCCCATTTGGGAAGCGATCCTCTTGTTTGCTTTGATTACTTGGCGGGAACCACAGCGGTGATGTGGGTGTTGACGCCATTGTACCAGTACACGAAACCGGTCACGTCCACCACGTCGCCAGCCTGCAGAGCGCTCACAACAGCGTAGACCTCGGTCTCGGGGCCGGTCAGGTAACGCTCCACGCAGAAGCTGTAATCAGCGCCGTTATAGGTCAGGGTGACATAGATGTCATCGCCGGGCTCGCCGTTCTTGAACTCGATCGCCTTGACGGTCATGCCCTTGAAGATGGCCAGCTGGTTCTGGTAGTTGATCAGATCTTCGGTGCCCAGCACAGCGGTCAGGTCAACGGGCTCGGCAATGTAGCCATTGCAGCCCTCGACGAACTCAAAGGTGCCGTCCATGACTTCCACTTCCTCAGCCCAGGCGCCCTTGTAGCCGGTCACCTTGATCTTGGTGCCGGGAACCAGCTTGGCAGCGTCTTCCTGGGAGCAGGCCAGCTCGTACAGGAAGTAAGCGCCTTCACTGTCAGCAGCATACACGGTGATCTTGTTGTCCCACCAGGACTGGGTAGCCTGCACATAGCACTCGATGACGACCGGATCATCAATCGCGGCAGCAGCGTACTCAGCGTAGGTCATCACACCCTCGGACTTAGCTTCCACAGCGGGAGCAGCCTCTTCAGCCATGGCGCAGCAGCCCAGCATCAGCAGGGCCATCAGCATCGCAACGATCTTCTTCATTGTGTTTTCCTCCAATTTTTGTTATGGAATTGGGATACAGGGACTATTATACAAGCTTTCAGGCAAAAAAGCAATGGATTGTGCAAGTTTGTTAAAATTTATACAAGCTTACTTTTTCCCCGTCATTCTTTTCCCTTTCAGCCAGTCCGCAGCCACATATACGATAATGCCCAGCCACACCACAGCCAGGCCGGCCAGCAGCGCTACAGCAATCCCCGGCAGCGGCCCGAGTTCCTTCTTCTGGACAGGCCCCGACGACCCCTTTACCGTGATCTGATCCAGACGGTACAGATTGACCATCTTCTTGTACAGGTCATCGATATAGGCGTCATCCACCGCCCTTTTGCGGCGGACGCTCTTGGCTACCTCTTCGATCATCTGTCCGGCAGCATCGCGCAGGGACGCCGATCCGTTAAAGACGGGCGTGGTGAAGGTATCATCCACATGCTCCAGGAGAAGCATGGTGGCGTCCAGCTTGACGGGGTAATACAGATTGTTGTCCTCCCCCCGGCGGGACAGGTAATCGCGGTAGGCAGGCGACTGCTGTGCCTTGGTCGTCACAGGGACATAGCCTTCCGTACTGGCATAGGCGATCTGCACATCGTTTGTCAGCAGGAACTGCACAAAGAGCCAGGACGCCAGCACCTCCTGAGGATCAGCCTTGTTGAATACACAGATGGACGGTCCCTGGGAGATCATCTGCGGATGCTCGGGATCCACCTGGGGAACCATCATCACCACAGTTTCAAAGTCCACCATTTTGTCCGCATCGATATCGATCAGCGGCGCATCGGAGCCCATCCAGGTGGAGCCGGCAGTGGAGTCGATGGCGAAGATGCACTGGCCAGCATTGAGCCAGTTTGCAGGATAGCTGGAAATCTTGAAGGTGGAGAAGGCTCCGCTGCTGACGTGCTCCGCAACGGTCTTGAGCACCTGTCGGGTGTCATCGTTGAAGATGAGTACCTGGCCGTCCTCAGTGGAGTAGCCTGCACCCATCTGCCTCAGCAGCTGGATCATCATGTTGTCCGTGGACTTGTAGATGAAGGGAATCAGGGTGGGCTGCCCATTGACCAGATAGTTACCGTCCTCCCCCTTCTGCAGCGCCGCCTCGGACACCTCCCAGATGAAATCCCAGGTCAGCACGTCGGGCAGGGTGTATCCCAGCTTCTCCACATAGGTTTTGTTGACGTAGCAAACCTCGGTGGAGCGCATGTAGGGAACCGCATAGGTGCGGCCCGCCAGCACGCATTCCTCCAGGAACTCGGGGATCATCTCTCCATAGGTGGGTGCGTCGAAACGGACCTCACGCCCGCCCAGGCCGTAGTTTTCATCGGTGAAGATCGAATCAAGCGGCACAACGCAATTGTCACCAGTCAGGTAGGTGGCAATATGATCGGGGTACGTGATGCAGACATTCGGGGTGGAATCCGTGGCAATGTTGGTGATCACGTCCTGATAGATACGGCCATAATCGGTATAGAGCTTGAGGTTCACCTTGATGTTGGGGTAGATCTTCTGGAAGTCCTCAATGGCCTTTTTATAGATGTTTGCCTGGGTAACATTGCTTTCCGTTTTTGCCCAGAAGGTGATCTCGTAGGTACGTGTTTCATCGAAAACAGCAGGCAGACGGAAAGCATCTCTCTCCTGCGCGCCGTGACAGCCCGTCAGCAGCAGGCAGGTGCACAGCAGGAGCGCCAGGAACGCGCGCTTGGTCTTCATCCCTTCACGCCTCCCCTCGCCACGCCGGCCATGATCTTCTTGTGGAAGATCAGGAACAGCAGGATCAGCGGCACAGAGACCGCCACCACCGCCGCCATCATGGCAGGGATGTTGTCACGGCCATAGCCGCTTTCACGGATGTTCTGAATGCCGCCGGACACCAGGTACATCTTCGGGTCGTCGGTGATCAGGCGCGGCCAGACGTAGCTGTTCCAGCACTCGATGACCTTCAGGATCAGGATCGTCACAATGGTTGGGCGGCAGATGGGCACCATGACCTTGCCCAGGTACTTCAGGTCGCTGGTGGCGTCCACCTTCGCGGCATAGTAGAGCTCATCGGGGATCTGCGCGAAGTTCTCCTTCAGCAGGTAAATGTAGAACACGCTGGATACCGACGGCAGAATCAGGCCCAGGAAGGTGTTGTCCAGCTTCGCAGTCTTCATAGTGACGAAATTGGTGATGATGACCAGCTCATTGGGGATCATCATCAGCGCCAGGAAGAGCACGAAGGCGAGGTTCTTGCCCGGAAAGTCCAGCCGCGCAAAGGCGAAGGCCGCCAGCACCGTCACCACCAGCATCGCCGCCGTGGTCAGCACGGTAAACACGATGGTGTTGAAGAAATACCGGCCCAGATCCGCCTCGGTGAATACTGCGAAGTAGTTCTCCATCGTGGGGCTCATCGTGAAGAGCTTCGGCACGATCTCAGATGCGTAGGAGCCCTGGGTTTTGACCGAAGTCAGCAGCATCCAGTAGAACGGGAAAAGCACCACAAGCGCCCACACGGCAAGGAGGCCGTAGACAACGATGTTGCGGACGAGAGTATTGCGCTTTGCCCGCTTTTCAATGCGGTCAAAGTCCATGATGTTGCTCATGCGTTGGCCTCCTTTCTTAATAGTGCACTTTTTTCTTGCTTACGAGGAGATTGATGCAGGTGATCGTCAGCACAATGACAAAGAGGATGATCGCAGCAGCCGAGGCAAATGAGGGATATCCGCCGCTGTCGCCGTAGAGCATGTCGTACACATAGCCGACGATGGTGTTCATCTCCGCCACGTTGAGGTTCTCGCCAAAGAGCGCCACCGCGTCCGAATAAGCCTTGAACGCGCCGATAAAGCCGGTGATGATCAAATAGAACATGGTCGGCGAGATCATCGGCAGCGTCACCTTGCGGAAGATGCGCCACTTGCTGGTGCCGTCCATGCGGGCCGCCTTGTAATATGTTTCATCCACCGAAGCCAAGGCGCTGGTCAGCACCAGAATCTTGAAGGGCAGAACGATCCACACCGTGTACAGACACAGCACCAGCATCTTTGCCCAGTAGGGGCCGTCGATGAAGTCGATGGGCTCCATGCCAAAGATGCCGAGGATCACGTTGATCAGGCCCGGCGTGACGTCCGTTGCGTCAAAGAGGTACATGAACACCAGACCGACCGCCAGGGTGTTGGTCACATAGGGCAGGAAGAATACGGTCTGAAACAGCTCCTTGAGCTTCGGAATGGACGAAATGCCCAGGGAGATCGCCAGCGCCAGGATGGTCGAAAGGGGTACGGTGATCGCCACCAAGATGAAGGTGTTCTGCACCGCCTGCAGGAAGTAGGGATCGTGCAGCACGAACTCGTAATTGTAGGTACCCACACCGTAGAAGGTTTGAGAGGCGGAGTTGTAGCCCTCTTCAAAGGAGTAAATGAACACATCCATCAGCGGATACACCATGAATACGCCGAGGAAGAGGATCGCGGGCAGCAGATAGAGCCAGCCCTTCCAGCTTTTATTCTCCATGTGCTACCTCACTTCAGCTCACAGCGGATGCGCGTCTCATCCTGCTTGGAGAATAGCAGCACCTTCTCCGGATCCAGGCGGAAGCGAACCGTCTCGACATCATCATCCAGCCTGCGGGCTGTCGGCGTGATCGCGCGCAGCTCCGTGCCCTCCAGCGCCGGATGCACCGCCACCACAGACACATCGCGGCCCATGATCTCCACGCCGTGCAGAGCGCACTGCATGGGGCCGTTTTCGTCCAGGGTGAAGCCCTCGGGGCGGATAGCACACCAGACCTCCTGATCAGGCAGATCCGCAGACAGAACTTCGTCCTTCCCCACCATTAGCTTGCCGTTCTCCACCTTGCCGTGGAAAACGTTGATCGGCGGCGTACCAAGGAACTTGGCCACAAAGAGGTTGCAGGGCTCATCATAGATCTGCTGGGGCTTGCCGATCTGCTGCAGCACGCCGTCCTTCATCACCACGATGAGGTCGGAGATGGACATGGCCTCCTCCTGGTCATGGGTGACGAAAATGGTGGTGATCTTCGTTTCCCGCTGGATGCGGCGGATCTCCTCGCGGGTCTGCAGGCGCAGGCGGGCGTCCAGGTTGGACAGGGGCTCGTCCATCAACAGGACACGGGGCTGCTTCACCAGTGCACGGGCGATGGCTACGCGCTGCTGCTGACCGCCGGAAAGCTCCGCCGGCTTGCGCTCCATCAGCTGGTCGATCTGCACCAGCTTGGCCGCCTCCAGGGCGCGGGCTTTCATTTCTCCCTTGGACAGCTTGTCCTTGCCCTTGAAGTTTTCCAGCGGGAACATAATATTCTTCTCCACCGTCAGATGGGGATAGAGTGCGTAGTTCTGGAACACGATGCCCACGCCGCGGTACTCTGCAGGGACATTCGTCACATCGTCCTCATCAAAATAAATCCGGCCGTCCGTCGCCTTAAGCAGGCCGCAGATCAGGTTCAGCACCGTCGATTTGCCGCAACCGGAAGGTCCCAGCAGACCTACCAGTTTGCCGTCGGGCATTTCAAAGGTGAAATCATTGACGGCGATCACGTCAGGCTTGTTCTTCGCGCGGTTGGGGAACTTTTTTGTCAGGTGATCCAGAGTGATTTTCATATTGCAAACGCCTCCTGAGTATGGCAGACGGCCTCCGTCTTATGGTATCATTTCTATTTTACTGCCATATTCAGCGCAAGTCAATGCAAAAACGCCGAATGTGCAGCATGTGGGGAATGAAAGGACTTGCCATTTTTCCGCCGATATGCTACCATATCATATAGAATATTACATCGGGAGGCAAAAGCTTGAAGCGTTACATCAAGGATCTGGTGCGTATCAGCCTGATCATGGCGGCATGCACAGGCCTTCCGGCGGTTGTTATCTCCCTGTTCGGGCTGCATCGCGAGAATGGCTGGATGCTTCCGATTATGTGCCTGGGCTTTGCAATGGCAGTATTCGCGATGTGCATGCTACCCACCCTACGCTTCTGGTGGATGATCCGCCGCCAGGAAAAGCTGGGCCTTCCCTTCCCATCCGAGGAGCCTCGTCGCATCGACCTCGGCTGGTCAGGCACCTACATCACCAGTGACTGGTTGATCTACGCAGGCATCCACGCCCTGCATTACAGCCAGATCACCGCCATCCATGGCAAACGAATTAATCCTGGCAGAAACGCACCCGGTCATCTGATCATCGTCAAGACCGTTAACGGCCGCACTCACCGCTGGCATCTCAGTCAGCACAATACCAAGATCATCCGCGACTGGCTGAAAGCCCATCAGGCTGCGAGCTGAGAAGCATTTCACATCAGGAGGAGAGTTCATGCGCTACCACATCGACACAATCCCCGTCTGGGATGCCGTCAAGCTGGACGGCGAGTGCTTCCTGTGTGCGCTCAGGCGCAAAACCGAACTGGGTGAAGTGGATCGACATCTGGGGGCATCCGTTATGGAGCCGGAGGTTCGCATCCAGGTCAACAAGAAAGGCTTTTGCAGCAATCATCAGCAGATGCTCTATGCGATGGACAACCGTCTTGGCCACGCGCTGATGCTGGAGAGCCATGTCTCCGAGATCCGTGAGCGACTCGGCAAGGCCTGCAAGCAGATCCGTTCCGCCTCCAGGAACGCCTCCGGCGCCTCCCTGATGGATAAGCTTTCCGGCAAGGCTCCCAGCCCCGCCAAGCGTATGGAAGATGCCGCTGCTGCCCTGGAGGAGCTGACCTGCACCTGCATCATCTGCGACGCCATCGATGATAACATGGGCCGGTATCTGCACACATTCTTCCACCTGTATCAGAACGATACCGAATTCCGCAAGAAGTTCGAGGGCTGCAAGGGCATGTGCATCCCCCATGCAGCAGAGCTGCTGCGCCATGCCGCAGGCGAGCTTCCGGGCAAGGCGCTGCCGGAGTTTTCCAACCTGATCTGCTCCCTTGAGGAGGAAGCCTTTGACCGCATGCAGGAAGACGTCAGCTGGTTCTGCCGCAAATTCGATTACCGCAACTATGACGAGCCCTGGTACAACAGCCGCGATGCTGTGGAACGTACCGTCAACAAGCTGCGGGGCTGGTGCGTGGGCACGGAGCCCAACCCCAAGGAATAAGCAAAACGATCCGCATCACAGACGATGCGGATCGTTTTATGTTCCTTATTCGTTATCCTCCGCCCAGCGGAAGTGGTCTCCGATCGCTGCTGCGATACGCTCCGCCTCCTGGGTGATGGTGCACACATGGGGTGCATCATCCAGCCACAGCACACCCTTGCGCACGCTGGAAACGCCCCGCAGAATGATGTCTGCGCTTTGGGGAATGATGGTTTCATCCCCATGGCTCTGCACCACAAGGACCGGACAGGTCACCGCATGCAGATCGCGGCGGGCCAGCTTGATCAGCCGTGCCAGATGCCGCGTACAGCTGTTGCGGAACCCCGGATACCCATAGTCGTATTCATTCACTACAGGACAGAAATCCCCGTCACGGGTTTTCCACCAGATGGTAGGTAAAACCGGTCTCGTGAGGCTTGCCAGCCACAGGGGCAGCTGCGTCCCCATGGGCGCCGAAATGGGCGCGATGGCCGTTGGCTGCATCTGCTCTCCAATAATCAGCGACAGGCAGCCGCCCATGCTCAGCCCGGCTACGCTGACGCAATCACATTTCTCCTTCAGGGTGAGAAACGCGTCTTTGGCTGCATTGAGCCAATCCTGCCAGGATTTCCGGGCCATGTCATCCATATCGGTAGCGTGGCCGGGCAGATTGATGCCCATCACCGTAAATCCCTGCCGGTTCAGCGCTTCCCCCACCATCCGCATATGAGCGATCGTCCCGGTGAAGCCGTGCATCAGCAGCACGCCGTGGGTCTTTCCCCGCCGCACCGTTCCCTCCAGGAAAAACGGTTGGCATACCGATACCGTGAAATCCCGCTCCGGCCGCTTGTTCATCTGACACACTCCCTTCATCCGACACATTATAGCGTGTTTTTTCGCGAGCGTAAAGCCTGATTCTCAGCGCACGCGCGTATATACACCACCACCGCGGACTGATCGTCCGACCGTTGTCCGCCTCCCGCCTGCAGCGCTGCCTCCATCAGATGCGCCGCAGCAGCCCGGGCATCCTGGCAGGCCAAGGCAGATGTGACCGCCTCCTCCAGATCCTGTATGCCGTGGAAGGCATCCTCAACGCCATCCGTCAGCAGCACCACTGCGTCGCCGTCCTCCAGGCGAAAACATTCTCCGCCTGTCCCGATCTCTTCGACAATCCCCAGCGGCAGTACATCCCCTGTCAGCCGGAGCATCGCACCCTTCCTGTACACCCAGGACGCTGCTGCTCCCAGCTTGTCCAGCGCGGCGTCTCCCTGCCACAGGTCGATCGTCAGCACGTCAGCCGTAGCAAAGCGCTCTCCGCCTCCCAGAAACATCATCCCATTGACGGCTGTCAGCGCCTGCTGACGGGTATAGCCCGCATCCATGCACAGCCGCAGCAGCTCCACCGTTTGCTGGGACGCAAGGGCAGCCTGTTCGCCGTGGCCCATCCCATCGGACAGCACCGCCAGGAATCGTCCGTCTGCAAGCATACCGGTCCAGGGCGTGTCGCCGCACGCCTGACTGCCGTCTGCGGCTTCCGCAGCGAAGCCAACCTCCGCACGCAGCAGAGGTGTCTCCGCCAGCAGCACCCGATCACCGTCCAAAGAAGCCAGCTGCATAGGGGCTTCCAGAGCTGCAGAGGCCAATGCACAAAGGTCGTCTGCCTGTCTGCGGGCTCCGGTGATGAACTGCAGCTCAAAAGCTGCCTGCGCATATCCCTGCACCCGCCGCACATAGATGAGCACCGCCGGGATTGCACGCTGGGACAGCGCCCGCCGGATGCATTTGGCAGCCATCATGTCCCACCAGTTCTCCCCCGCAGAGAGCGCCGCAAACCTCCGTGCCGCTCCGGACATGGCGGTCAGATGAGTCACCAGCATATCCCGCTGCATCTGCGTTTGCCGGCGCACCCGACCGGCGGCTTCATCCTCCTGGCGCAGGGCGTCCATGGCGGCCATCAAATGATACAACCGCTGACAGCCCAGTCCTCGCAGCATCTCAAGAGAGCTTCGCCAGACCTGTTCATCGGTGTGGCGGTAAGCCCAGACGGCCTCGGCCCTCTCCCGGCTGAGCTCAACTGACATGCAGCCGCACTGCCCAGCTTCCGGACATCCCTGGCAGAGTTGTTCCTGCCACCAGGTGCCGCTCCGGTCACCAGCCTCATCTTTGGGCGCCGGTACGCTTCTGGCCATGGCAGCAACCGTGCGTTCCCAGGCCGATAGTGCGATGGAGGCATAGGCGTCCCCCGGCGCCTGCTCGCCCTGCACAAACCTCCGGAAAAACCTCCGCAGCTCCTCATATCGCGCCCGGGGAAGCAGCCCCAGGAGGATACCTGCTGTCAGTACCGCACAGCCGCATCCCATGGCGTTCCCACCGTCCAGAAGGAGCATCAAATACGCGCCCATGGCAAAACAGCCGCAGCTCAGCCGTCTGCGGGACAGACTGCCCGCAATTCCCGCCAGGAAGCCGCCCAGGCCCATTGCTACGGGGATGGTCATCGGTAGTCCCTGCAGACACAACGCCAAACCGGCAAGCATGCCCAGAATAACCGCGGCGCCGGCGCCCAGCGAGAGCGCTGCGCCCAGTGTGATCACCCCGGACAGCAGCACGCCTGTATTCACGCCCAGCACCATCAGACGCGCACCGCCGCACAGGCACATTGCCGCCAGATATCCCACTGCCACCTGCTCCTCCAGAGCGGATATTCTTTTCCCACCCGGCAGCAGTCTGATCGCCCGTACCATCACCGGCCCGGACAGGACTGCCATGCCCACGCATGCCCAGCCCTGGAGCATCTGTGCAGCCGTGGGCATCAGGCAGGCGCACACAAACGTTGGTATCATGGTCAGCGCTGTCCAGAGCGTCAGACGCAGAAGGGATTGGCCATTCACAGCCAGGGGAGCAGCGGCAACCATCAGCAGGGTCAGCAGCATCTCCCACCGGGGCGACAAGCCCGACAGCAGCCTGGTCAACAGTGCAGCTGTTCCGCCCATCAGGACAGGCCGCACATCCCCGCCTGCTGCCGCCAAGGCAACGCCATAGGCTGCATGCAGACCGGATGGGATTCCCACCACCTCCGCGAAAGCCAGCAAATACGGCGGAATACACCGCGCTGCAAACCCCGCCCATTGCTGAATCTTCGCCCTTGTCCGCTTACCCTCTGCCTTTGGGAGCCATCTGTCCACGCGGCGCTTATGCTGCCGGATGATCGCCTCTGCCATGCCCATTTCCTCCGCCCATTTCCTGTGGACAGGATACGGCATGTCCGCCCGGCGCACCGTCGATTTTCCCTGCGAAGAATGGCAAAACCCCGGAGGTCGCATCCTCCGGGGCCGAATTCATTCAATGGACAGAACGGTATAGTCTTCCTCCTCCACCGCCGCGCGGAGAATGGCTTGATCCACCTGCTCGGACAGGGTGACGATGGCCGTCCCGGCGGTGTGGCTGGGCACGGCGCTCTCCACGCCGTCGATGGCCTCCAGTGCGCGCTTGACCATGGCCTCGCAGTGGCCGCACATCATGCCCTCAATGCGCATGGTGAGGACGGTCTGCGCCCTGGGCAGCTCGATTTCAGGCAGGTCAACAGCCTTGCGGGCATGGTCGCCCTTCGCGTCATGCATGCGGAAGAGATTCAGCCGCAGCGCGTTGGACACCACGCAGAAGCTGCTGAGGCTCATCGCCGCCGCGCCAAACATGGGATTCAGCCGCCAGCCCAGCAGCCCGATAAACACGCCCGCCGCCAACGGGATACCCAGCGTGTTGTAGCAGAAGGCCCAGAACAGGTTTTGGTGGATGTTGCGCAGCGTAGCCCGGCTGAGGCGGATGGCGGCACTCACGTCGGTGAGCCTGCTGTTCATGAGCACCACGTCCGCCGCGTCGATGGCGACGTCGGTGCCTGCGCCTATGGCAACGCCCACATCCGCACGGGTCAGGGCGGGCGCGTCGTTAATGCCGTCGCCGACCATGGCGACCTTGCCGGCTTCCATCAGCTGGCGGATGACGTTCTCCTTTCCGTCAGGCTTGACCCCGGCGATCACCTTGTCCACGCCGGCTTTTTCGCCCATGGCGCGGGCAGTGCGCTCGTTGTCGCCGGTGAGCATCACCACGCGGATGCCCATGTTTTGAAGCTCGCGTACGGCTTGCGGGCTGTCCTCCTTGATGGCGTCTGCCACGGCGATCACGCCCAGCAGCTGCCCGCCTTTGGCAAACAGCAGCGGCGTTTTGCCCTGCTCCGCCAGCGTATCGATCTGCGTGCGGATGCTTTGCGTCACGCTGACTTTCCCGCTGATGAACTCCATGCTGCCGCCGTGAACGGGTACGCTCGCCAGCTCAGCGGACAGACCGTTGCCCGGCACCGCGCGGAAATCTGACATGTCCGCCAGCGTCACGTCGCTGAATTCCGCCATGATGGCGCGGGCAAGCGGATGCTCGGACTTTGCCTCCAGGGAGGCCGCTGCCTGCGCCAGCTCTTGCTGCGGCACGCCGTCGGCAGGGAGAATATCCGTCACGACCGGCTGACCGGTGGTGATGGTGCCTGTCTTGTCCAGCGCCACGATCTGCACGCGGCCCGCGTTTTCCAGCGCAGCCGCCGTCTTGAAGAGGATGCCGTGCTTTGCGCCCATGCCGCTGCCCACCATAATGGCTACCGGCGTTGCAAGGCCCAGGGCGCAGGGGCAGGAGATCACCAGCACGGAGATCGCCCGGGCCAGCGCATTGCCCACCGTCTCGCCAAGCAGCAGCCAGACGATCAGCGTCACCACCGCGATCGAGATCACCACGGGCACGAATACGCCGGACACCTTGTCCGCGACCTTCGCGATGGGCGCTTTGGTGGCCGCCGCGTCGGAAACCATTTTGATGATCTGGCTCAGCGTGGTGTCCTCACCCACGCGGGTGGCCTCGCAGCGCAGGAAGCCGGAGGTATTCACCGTCGCGGCGGACACATGGTCGCCCGCAGCCTTGTCCACAGGGATGGATTCGCCGGTCAGCGCCGCCTCGTTCACCGCGGAGTGTCCTTCGATGACCCTGCCATCCACCGGGATGCTCTCGCCGGGACGGACGACGAACACGTCGCCCTGCTGCACCTGTGCGATGGGCACGACCTTCTCCGCTCCGTCCGCCACGATGGTCGCCGTCTGGGGCGCAAGGGACATCAGGGACTTGAGCGCATCCGTCGTGCGGCCCTTGGAGCGGGCTTCCAGCATCTTGCCCACGGTGATGAGGGTCAGGATCATCGCGGCGGACTCAAAGTAGAACTCATGCAGATAGTGATGCACCGTATCCGGGGCATGGATGGCCGCGTGGGTCATGCCGAAAAGCAGCGCCAGGCTGTACCCGAAGGACGCCGCCGAACCCAGCGCCACCAGCGTACCCATATTGGGCGCGCCCTTCATCAGGGACTTGAAGCCGCTGATGAAGAATTTCTGGTTGATGACCATGACGATGGCCGTCAGCACCAGTTCGATCAGCGCGATGGCAAGGACGTTCTCTGCCAGGATCGCAGGCAGGGGCCAGCCCCACATCACATGCCCCATGCTGACGTACATCAGCACCAGCAGGAAGCCCAGCGACCACACCAGCCGCCGCTTCAGCTTCGGTGTTTCATGATCCGCCAGCGCGTCCTCCGCCTGAGCGGCCTTCCCCTGCCCCTTGGGCGCTGCGCCGTAGCCTGCGTCGGTCACGGCCTTGATGATGGCGCTGTCCGACGCCGTGCCTTCCACGCCCATGGCGTTGGTCAGCAGCGACACGGATACCTCCGTCACGCCGGGCACAGCCTTCACGGACTTTTCCACCCGCGCAGAACACGCCGCGCAGGTCATGCCGGTCACATCGAATTGCTTCATATATCTCACCTTACTTCATCCATTTTTGCAGCGTATCCAGCAGTTCGTCGAGGGTCTCGTCGCTGCCGCGGCGGACGTCCTCAGCCACGCAGGTACGGATATGCTCCGACAGCAGTGTCTTGGCAAAACCGTTCAGCGCTGCAGACGCCGCAGACGCCTGGGTCAGGATATCCGGACAGTAGGCATCCTTCTCCACCATGGTGCGGAGTCCGCGGATTTGCCCCTCAACGCGGCTGAGCCGGTTGATCAGCAGCTTCTTTTCAGCATCGCTGCGCTCCTTTTTGCGGCAGCAGGTGTTTTCACTCATCAGATTATCCTCCCCTGTGCTGATTCATACCCCCTCAGGGTATTCCCATTCTATACCCTCCCCCGGTATCTGTCAAGGCATGAAAAAAGCTGACCCTCCGTTTGGAAAGTCAGCCTTGCGGATTTGTTGCTTACCAGGTAGCCTTCATCGCCTCAGCAATCGCCTGCTGATGGTCCTGCTTGACCTCATCCGTACCGTGGGTCTTGCTGCCGTAGAAGTGCAGGCAGAACTGACCGTCAAAGTTATTGTTGGTGATGGTCTGCTCACCGTGAGGCACGGAGTAGATGGAAGCTGCATACACATGGCCATTGAGCTTGACCAGCACAGGCCGGCGGTACCACTTGAATTCCACGCCGCCGTTGATCTTGAGCAGGATGGCAGTATCAGCCTTGGTGAGGGGCTCCACGTCCAGGTGGTTGGTGCCGTAAAGCACCTTGCCCTTGAAGACGAGGCCGGTGCCCACGTCCTTGATCTCAATCACGGGACGACCCGCGAACTTGTTGCGGCCGCCGTTGAACCAGTCCAGCTTTTCGGTCTTGTACTTGGTGGTCGTGGTTTCGCCCTTGCTGGCCGCGTTGGCAGAAATCGCGCTGCTGGACACCAGCTTGCGCAGGGTGGCCGGGTTGGCAACACCGTTGACCGTCAGCTTGTTGGCGCGCTGGAAGGCGCTCACAGCCTCCACGGTGCGGTAGCCGTAGTCGCCGTCCACGGAGGGCGTGTAGTAACCCAGAGCCTTCAGTCGGGTCTGCAGCGCACGAACCTGCGCGCCGCTGTCGCCGGACTTCAGGGTCTGATTGGTCTTGAGCGTTTCGTTGGTGCTGGTATTGTTGTTGGCCTTCACCGCGGAGGTAGAGTACAGCTTGTTCAGGGTTGCCTTGCCCGCGACGCCGTCAGCGGTCAGGCCGTTCTTCTTCTGGAACTCCTTCACTGCGGCGATGGTCTTGGCGCCATACTCGCTGTCAATGACAGAAGTGTAGTAGCCCAGTTCCTTCAGGCGCTCCTGCAGCTTCTTGACCTCAGCGCCCTTGTCGCCGGACTTGAGTCCGGTGGTGGTGGTCGTGGTCGTCGTTGCCTTGACCGCGCTGGAGGAATTGAGCTTCTTCAGCGTGGCCGCGCCGGCAACACCGTCGGCAGTCAGGCCGTTCTTCTTCTGGAAGGCCTTCACCGCAGCGACGGTCTGGTAACCGTACTGACCATCGCAATAGGCGTTGTAGTAACCCAGAGACTTCAGGCGATTCTGAAGCTGCTTGACAGCGTCACCCTTGGAGCCGCTCTTGAGCGTCGTGCTGGTGGAAACATTGCCGCTGGTGCCTGCATTTGCCTTCACCGCAGAGGTGGAGTACAGCTTGTTGAGCGTCGCCTTGCCGGCAACACCGTCGGCAGTCAGGCCGTTCTTGCTCTGGAAAGCCTTGACGGCAGCGACCGTCTTGGCGCCGTACTCGCTGTCGATGACGGAGGTGTAATAGCCCAGCTCCTTCAGGCGCTCCTGCAGCTTCTTGACCTCGGCGCCCTTGTCGCCCTTCTTCAGGCCGGTGGTGGTGGTTGTCGTGGTCGTCGTTGCCTTGACCGCGCTGGAGGAATTGAGCTTCTTCAGCGTGGCCACCCCGGCAACACCGTCGGCGGTCAGGCCGTTCTTCTTCTGGAAGGCCTTCACCGCGTTGACAGTCTGGGTACCGTACTGGCCATCGCAGGCAGCGTTGTAATAACCCAGCTCCTTGAGGCGCTCCTGCAGCTTCTTGACCTCAGCGCCCTTGTCGCCCTTCTTCAGGCCGGTGGCGGTCTGCACCGCAGCATTCGCCTTCACGGCAGAAGAGGAGTACAGCTTCTTCTGGGTCGCGGCGTCAGCAACGCCGGTCTGGCTCAGACCGTTCTTCTTCTGGAAGGCCTTCACCGCATTGACCGTCTGGGTGCCGTAGCTGCCGTCACAGGTGGCATTGTAGTAACCCAGCTCCTTGAGGCGCTGCTGCAGCTGCTTGACAAGATTGCCACTGTGTCCCTTCTGCAGGGTACCGGAGGTCTCCGTAGTGGACGCATTGGCCTTTACTGCGGAGGAGGAATTCAGCTTCTTCAGCGTAGCCTGATCGACAACACCGGTCTGGGCCAGGCCGTTCTTCTTCTGGAAAGCCTTCACGGCGCTGGCAGTCTGGGCGCCGTAGCTGCCGTCGCAGCTTGCCTTGTAGTAGCCCAGCTCCCTCAGGCGCTTCTGCACGTCCTTGACGGCGGTGCCCTTGTCGCCCTGTGCAAGGGTATCGCTGTCATCCTTGGAGATGACAACGTAATCCTTGTAGACATAGCCGGTATCCTTGCCGTAGGATACTTCATACCAGTTGCCCTGCTTGCTGATCACCTGCAGCTTGGCGCCGGTGCGCAGCACACGGATCACAGCCGTGGAGGAATCAGGGCCTTCACGCATATACAGGCTGGACGCGGTAACCGTTGCCGTATCGGCAAAGGCAGCGCTGGTCAGCAGCAGAAGAAGCACTGCCAGCAAGCCAGCAAGGATATACTTTTTACTCATGCGGATCATAGGTACAACCCCTTTCGCACATCAATATATTACAGGTATAATACAATGTCAATCCGGTGGGAACATGATTTACAATCTGTCACATATTCCCGCCCAAAGTTTGTCCAAAATACCATTATCATTATAATACACGCATGGATATTTGTAAAGCAAATTTCCTCCAAATATTTTCTTCAAAGTGCTTGACATGTCTTCGAGGCTGTGATATACTTTACAAGGTTTTGAAGAAACCTGTGCCGTAGACAGCCGGTATCCGTAAGGATGTAAAGGGGGTTCCCCGCCTGCCGAGGTGTGATGGATATAGCATGACTTTGCTCATCCCTTGCACCTGTTGCAAGGGTTTTCTTTTACTCCAAACCTTTAAGGAGGTGCAAGAAAGAAATGGCAAAGGTGCATGAGATCAAGCCCGAGAAGGTAGCAGTTGTTGCTGACATCGTGGAGAAGCTGAAGGCCGCCCAGAGCGTGACCATCGTGAGCTACTCCGGTCTGACCGTAGAGCAGGTGACTGAGCTGCGCAAGCAGTGCCGTGCCGAGGAAGTGGCCTACACCGTGCTGAAGAACCGTCTGGTTCTGCGCGCGCTGCAGGAGGTCGGCATCGAAGGTCTGGATGATCTGCTGAACGGCCCCAACGCCTTCGTGTTCTCCATGAAGGATGCTGTCGCCGGTCCCCGCGTGATCAACGACTACATCGAGAAGAACAAGCTGCAGTCCCTGAAGATTACCGGTGGTATTCTGGAGGGCAAGGCGATCGACGTCGCGACCGTCAAGGCGCTGGCGAACCTGCCCAGCCGCGAGGTCCTGCTGGCCAAGCTGCTCGGCTGCATGTCCAACACCGTTGCGAGCTTCGTCCGCGTTATCGACGCGTACCGCAAGAAGCTGGCCGGCGAAGAGTAATCATAGGATTACTTACGGACACAATCGCTGCCTGAAGGCAGCATGAGGGGTTCTCCCCTATCACACATCATCAAAACTTACTGAGGGTTAAAGACCCAATCGAATTAGGAGGAACACAAAAATGACTCATGCTGAGATCATTGCCGCCGTTGAGGCGATGTCTGTCCTGGAGCTGGCCGATCTGGTCAAGGCCATGGAAGAGAAGTTCGG
>JAFXFR010000130.1 GCA_017513475.1 Clostridia bacterium | reverse complement strand
TTCACGAACGCATCCACAACCGCAGACCATTCGCCGGTGCCCTGAGCATAAGCCAGCAGAGCGACGCCAACGCCGTTCTTCCAGTTCTCAGAAGGCATGGTGGGGAAGTTCCAGGACACAGAGGTCTTGCCAGCAGCGATGTACTCATCAGCAGCAGCGATCAGAGCGTTATTGGCAATGTAGCCGTCGTCGAAGGACTTGAAGGGGGTCAGGAAGCCCATCTTGTTGGCCATGGCATCACGGCCAGCGTCAGAGGTGATGCACCACTCCAGGAAGGCGATGGTGGCAGCCTGGTCTTCCGCGGAAGCCTTGCCATTGACGCACCAGTAGTTCTCGGAACCGGTGCACAGGCCCTGATTCTCTTCACCCTCAACGCCGATGAAGATGGGCAGCATGCCCAGCTGCTCGTCGGTCATGCCCTCGTTGATGCAGTTGCCGTACTCCCAGGTACCATTCTGATAGAACACAGCATCGCCCAGCACGAAGTCAGCCAGCGCGTCGGAGCCGGTCTTGGCGCCGATCATGGAGGGCTCACAGGTGGCGTTGTTGATGTACAGATCCCAGATCTTCTTGTAGTTGTCCAGATAGGTGCCCTTGATGGCGTCGGTATCGCCGATGCCGTCAGCCTGGTACTCATAGTAGATGGGCATGTTGGCCAGGTGGGTCTTGAAGCGCCAGTCGGAGGAAGAATCCATGCCGGCGGAGGTGAAGGCACCCATGATGCCCATCTCGTCCTTGCGGGCCTGCATATCTTCGACAACAGCCTTGAAGGTTTCGAAGTTGTTGATCTCGGCAACGTCAGCGATCTTGGCATTCTCCAGGCTGATGTACTTGGCCATCAGGTCCTTGTTGTAGATGATGCCGTAGGTCTCGATAACGTAGGCAATACCCACAACGGCGTCGCCCTGCTTCAGGACGAAGTCGTCGGACTTGACGTTCTTGTACAGCTCGGTGCCGGACAGATCAGCGCAGTAGTCCTTCCAGGTAGCCAGACCCTTGGGGCCGTTGACCTGGAACAGGGTGGGAGCGTCTTCCTTGACGATCTCGGAAGCCAGGGTCTGCTCGTAGGTGCCGGAAGCAGCGGTCACGACGGTGACCTGAACGCCGGTCTCAGCGGTGTAAGCCGCAGCCAGCTCTTCCCACTGCTGAGCCTGTTCGGGCTTGAAGTTGAGGTAGTACACAGAGCCGGTGGACTCTGCAGCGGCGAAGCTCAGGCAGGACAGAACCAGCGCCAGAGACAGGACCAGAGAAACGATCTTCTTCATGGTGGGGTACTCCTTTTCGATTTATTCTATGTAAAGCGCCTCAGCGCTTTGCACCAGGGTTATTCTGCCGCTTCGGGCAGGGGAGCGGGTTCATCCGCAGGCTTGGTCAGTGCGGCGCGGCCATAGCGGATGCAGGTTGCGGTGATTTCTGCCAGCATCTTTTCATCCAACTGGCCGGGAGTCAATCGCCACTGCCAGTTGCCACCAAGGGTGGAGGGATGATTCATGCGGGCAGAATCATCAAGCCCCAGATAATCCTGCATGGGAATGATGCAGTATTTTGCAGCGCTGCGCATCACCAGAGCAATGAGGGATTTGTTCAGCAGCCGCTTGGGGGTGTGATGATCGCTCAGATAGTCGCGCACCAGCTTCATTTCGGCCCGGGTGATGGCATCCAGCCAGCTCACCAGGGTCTCATTGTCGTGGGTGCCGGTGTAGGCAACGCAGTTCTCCCCATAATTATGGGGCAGATAATCGCTGGCAGAGCCAGTATCCCGGGCGTCGAAGGCAAACTCGAGCACCTTCATGTTCGGGAAGCCGCTTTCCTTCACCATTTCGCGGACGGAATCGGTCATGTAGCCCAGATCCTCGGCGATCACTTCCGCATCTCCCAGCTTTTCCCGGACCGTACGGAACAGGTCCATCCCGGGACCCTTTTCCCACCAGCCGTTCATGGCGGTATCCTCGCCGTAAGGGATGGCGTAATAGGCGTCAAAGCCGCGGAAGTGGTCAATGCGGGTCACGTCGTAGAGCTGGAAGCTGTACCACAGGCGGGTGCACCACCACTCATAGCCGGTAGACTTGTGATAATCCCAACGGTAGAGCGGATTGCCCCAGAGCTGACCGGTGGCAGAGAAGCCATCCGGCGGGCAGCCCGCAACAGCAATCGGCTTATTCTCCTCGTCCAGCTGGAAAAGCTGCGGATTGGCCCATGTATCGGCGCTGTCCATCGACACATAGATCGGGATATCGCCCACGATGCGGATGCCCTGCTTGTTGGCATAAGCCCGGAGCTTTTTGTACTGCTGGAAGAACTTGAACTGCATGTACAGTTGAAATTCGACGTCGAAGTACAATTCCCTGCGATAATAATCCAAAGCATTTTTCCAGCGTAGGCGGATGTCCTCCGGCCACTCGATCCAGCTTTTGCCCCCGAAGAAATTCTTCAGCGCCATGAACAGCGCATAGTCGTTGAGCCACCAGCCGTTTTCAGCAAGGAAACGCTGATATGCTTCATCCTGATACACATTGCTCCGCTCATAGGCTTTGCGCAGCAACGGGTAGCGGTTATGGTAGAGCTTCTCGTAATCCACCCGGGTAGGATCGGAGCCCCAGTCTGCAGCCTCGCACTCCTCCTGGGTGAGCACACCTTCCTCCACCAGCGCTTCCAGGCTGATAAAGTAGGGGTTGCCGGCAAAGGTCGAGAAGGACT
>JAFXFR010000129.1 GCA_017513475.1 Clostridia bacterium | reverse complement strand
TCGTTCTCGGCCTGGGCGATGGCGGATGCGTCCTGAGCGTCCAGCTCGTCCATCTCGGCCAGCTGAGCGGCGCGGCGCTCCTGCTCGCGCAGGATCTGGTTGCGGTCCGCGTCGAAGTGGCTCTGGTCGCGGCGGAGGTTGTCCAGCCCGTGGCGCAGCTCGGCCAGTTGCAGCGTGCGGGTCATGACGCGGTCGGAGGCTTCGGCGGCGGCGGCGCGGGCGGATGCCAGGGCCTTTTGCAGCTCGGCGGTGCGCTTTTCCATCGCGGCCTGATCCATGGTCACGTCATCATTCTGATTGTCGATGGCAGCCAGCTGGTTCTCGATGTCCTCGAGGGCTTCCTTCAGCTGGATGGCGGCCAGCTCGGTCTGCTCGATGCGGTCGCGGTGGGCATTCAGCGCCTCGGACGCGCTGTCGAAGCGGGCCTGCTCGCGGGTCACGGCGATCTCCTGCTGATGCACGTCTTCCAGCGCATCGGCGATGGCCTGACGCAGCTCGGCCTTCTTCTGCTGGCCCTCCTGGAGCTTCTGCTTCATCGCGTCCAGGTCAGCCTTGCCCTTGCGCAGGGCCTCGGTCAGCTCCTTCAGCTCGCGCTCGCGGCTGAGGAAATTCGACACCTTCGACTGGGCGGAACCGCCGGTCATGGAGCCGCCGGAGTGCATCACGTCGCCCTCCAGCGTCACCAGGCGGAAGCTGTGACCGCCGGCGCGCATGATCGGGATGCCGTGGTCGAGGTTGTCCGCGATGATGGTGCGGCCCAGCAGGTTTTCAATAATGTTGCGGTATTCCGGCGCGCACTGCACCAGCTCGCTGGCCACGCCGATGCAGCCGGGCATCTTCAGCACCTGGCGGGCATTTGCGTTCAGCGTTTGCGGGCGAATGGCGCTCATGGGCAGGAAGGTCGCACGGCCGAAACGGTTCTGACGCAGGTAGTTGATAAGCTCCTTCGCCGTTTCCTCGGTGTCGGTGACGATGTTCTGCTGCGCGGCGCCCAGGGCCATGTCGATGGCGGTTTCGTACTGCTGGGGGACGTGCATCAGCTGAGCCAGCACGCCCTTGACGCCCTTCATCCCCCGCTGGTTGGCATACTGCACCGCGCGGCGGACGGCCTGATTGTAGCCCTCCATGTCGCGGACCATTTCGGTCAGCACGCCGTGGCGGCTTTGGGCCGCGTGCAGCTTGGCGGAGAGCTCCTCGGCGCGGGAACGCTGGTGATTCAGCGCCGCGTCGTGGGTGTTGAATTCGGCAACGCGCTCGGCGTGGACAGATTGCAGCTCTTCCTGATGCTGCTGTTCCCGCTGCACCTGCCCGCGGGCCTCCTCGGCCTCGGCGACGAGTGCTGCCTCCTGCTCGTGGAGCTTCTCTGCGGAAGCCTCGATCTCGGCGAGTCGGGCGGTCATCTGACCCTGCATGGTGGTCAGGCGGGTCTGCTGATTCTTCACGTCGGAGACGCGGTTCATCGCGCTGATGACGGCGGCCTTGTGGGCTTCGAGAGCCTCGTCGGCCTCGGTTTCCTCCTGCTGCAGGCGTTCCATGTCGGATTGCGCCTTCGCCAGCACGTCCTCGGCGGACTGGATCAGGTTCTCCTGGGCGGTGACTTCGCCCTGACTGGCGTTGAAGGCAGCTTCGAGGGCCTCCAGGCGGATGGCTGCGTCGGACTGCTCGGCGGTGATGCGGTCGCGGTTCTCCTGCCGCGTCTCCTGGCGGGAACGCAGGGCAGAGAGCTGCTCCTGGCACTCATGGACGCGCTCGGCACATTCCATCAGCGCGGCGCGGGCGGCGGAAATGCGCTCATCCAGCGCGGCGATGTCCTCCTGAGTGGCGTCCCGCTGCAGCGTCTTGTCCGCGATGGCGGCCTCGCAGTCGGAGAGGATGGTCGAAAGCGTCATCAGCTCGCTGTCCAGCTCGGCCAGGCGGTTCTTCGCCCGGTCGGAGCGGATCAGGAACAGGTTCATGTCCAGGTGCTTGAGCTCCGCGGCGTACTCCATGTAGAGGCGCGCGTTGCGGCTCTGCTCCTCCAGCGGGCCCAGGCGGCGGGTGAGCTCCTCGAGGATGTCATCCAGGCGCTCCACGTTCTCCAGCGTGCGCTGGAGCTTCTTGTCCGCCTCGTCCTTGCGGGCGCGGAACTTGACGATGCCGGCGGCCTCCTCAAAGACCTGGCGGCGATCCTCCGACTTGCGGGACAGGATCTCGTCAATGCGGCCCTGGCCGATGATGGAGTAGCCCTCCTTGCCGATGCCGGTATCGCGGAACAAATCAATGATGTCGCGCAGACGGCACGCCGCGCGGTTGAGGAAGTACTCGCTCTCGCCGTTGCGGTAGACGCGGCGGGTCACCATGACCTCCGCGTTCTGCATGGGGAGCTGGCCGTCCTCGTTATCGAAGATCAGCGACACCTCGCAGTAGGAGAGAGGCTTGCGCTTCTGGGTGCCGTTGAAGATGCAGTCCGCCATGGAGGCGCCGCGAAGGGTCTTCGCGCTCTGCTCGCCCAGCACCCAGCGCACCGCGTCGCCGATGTTGCTCTTGCCTGAGCCGTTGGGGCCCACGATGCCCGTAATGCCCTCGTCAAAGACGATCTCCGTCCGCTGGGCAAAGGACTTGAACCCGTATAGCTCCAGTTTCTTTAATCGCAGGGTCAACGCCCCCCGTTTCTTTCATGTAATGTGGCCACATATGACCAACTTACAGTATAACATAAAAAGAAGCATTCGTCCATTTATTTCTTTGATACAAAGGAAGAAAATATATGCGGCGCAGGCCTCTCCCCGGCGGCATGCCCTACGGCACCAGATCCAGCATATCCAGATCCTCGCCCACATCCGTGAAGGTGTCCGGCACCTCGCCCACGATGATGGATTCCGCCATGGCCACCTGGGTGACTGCCTGCACGGTCTGGGCGCCGGTGGGGATCACCAGCTGCACCTGCGCCGTCAGCTGCAGCGTCACCCGGTGCCGCGTCTGGTTGATGCCTGCGGTCTGAAAATCCGTGTGGAAGGCCGCATGCACGCTCCCTACGGGGAGCACATGCACCTCGATCTTCGGGCCGGCGCCGGCAAAGAGGGTCAGGCCCAGCGCGCTGCCCAGGGGCACCCGCACCACCTGATCCGGCGTGGCGTGAAGCTTCTCCTGGGACATCAGGCTCACGCGGGACGCCAGGCGGTTCATTTCCGGCGTGTTGGCCTGGATCAGCCGTACCCGGCCCGTTTCGTCGGAGGTGACGTGCATCAGGGCGTCATAGGTGACCTCGCCCGAGGAAAGCAGCTCAGCGGCGGCCTCGTTGAGGATGCGCACCGCCATCGCCCGGGCCTGCGCCTGGGCCAGCGACAGCACAACACGGGTCAGGTTGCGCTCAACGAGCAGCACGCTTCCCGCGATCAGAACCAGACAAACCAGCAGACATAACGCGACTGTCCGCCGGCGAAGTTTACATTTGCGTGCAATCATTTGCAGCCCTCCTTCGTTATATTGATGAAAGCTGCCTGACGGAACCGGAAGATGGTTGTCTGCGGGGGCATTTCGTGCTATAATTATTCTGATGGAATATACCATTATGCCAAAGGCGGACATTTTCCGCCCCGAAGGAGGCATTTGATTTGAGCAGAGACCGCATGCCTGTGTATGGCGGTACGGATCCGGAGGAGCAGCAAGCCCCGGATATGCTTCCGGAAGTCCCGGAAGAGCCGGCGCCCTCCGAGGAGGAATGGCAGGAAGACCCTGCAGTGGAAGAGGAAGAGGAGAAGATCTATCCCCGATCCATCTTCAAGCCCAGGGTCAGGAAACCGAATTTCGTTCTGAGCGTGCTGGTGAATACAGTGCGCATTTTGGGCGTGCTGGTACTTGTGTCGGGTCTGGCGCTGGTGGGCGCGGTGATCGGTATCGCCAAGGGATATGTGGAAACGGCGCCCTCCCTGGATCTGGCTGCGCTGGATGAGCAGGCCCAGACCTCCTTTATCTATGACGCCAACGGCAATCTGATCACCGCGTACAAGGGCATCGAGAACCGCGTGATGGTCTCCATCGACGCCATGCCCGTTTATCTCCAGCAGGCCTTTGTGGCGGTGGAGGACGCCCGCTTCTACACCCATGACGGCGTGGACCTGAAGCGCATCGTGGGCGCGTTTGTATCCAACCTGAGTTCGTCCTCTACCCAGGGCGGCTCCACCATCACCCAGCAGCTGATCAAGAACACCCTCCTTTCGCCGGAAAGGAGCTACAAGCGCAAGATCCAGGAGGCTTACCTGGCCCTGCAGCTGGAAACGACCTATACCAAGGACGAGATCCTGGAATGCTACCTCAACACCATCTGGCTGGGCGAGAACTACTACGGCGTGCATACCGCCGCGGAGGGCTACTTCGGCAAGCCCCTGCATGAGCTGACGCTGCGGGAATGCGCCATGCTGGCAGGCATCTGCAACTCGCCCTACTATTACAACCCCCGCCGCAACTTCTACACCCGCCACAAGGAGGGCGTGGATTATCCCGCCATCACCAACGAGCGCACGGATTACGTCCTGCGCTGCATGTATGAGTGCCAGTTCATCACCTATGAGCAGTATCAGGAGGCGCTGGATCCTTCCACGGCTCATGTGCTGCCCGAAGATCCCAACACCGGCAGCGGCATGTATCCCTATGCCCACTACGTGGAATATGCAGTGGGCGAGGTGATCGACATCTTCCTGGAGCTGAGGGGCCTGCCGGACACGCCCGCCAACCGCGCCGCCATGGAGCAGGAGCTGCGAACCGGCGGCTACCGCGTGCAGCTGGCCATCGATCCGCAGATCCAGCAGACCGTGCAGGACACCATTGCCGGCTGGACGAAATATCCCTCCCTGCGCGACCCGTCGGACAAGGTGATGCGCTATTCCAACGGCGACGGCACCTACACCGAGGTGCCCCAGCCCCAGGCCGCTGCGGTGGTGATCGACTACCGCACGGGCGAAATCAAGGCCATCGTCGGCTCCCGCGAGGAGCCCACGGTCAAGAAGTCCTTCAACCGCGCCGTGGATATGAAGATGCCCGTCGGCTCCTCCATCAAGCCCATTGCCGTGTACGCGCCCGCCATTGAGATGGGCGCCTCTCCGGCGTCGGTGGTGAGCAACATGCCGCTGCCCATCCCCGGCTGGAAGGACTCCAAGGGCCGGGATACCTGGCCGCAGAACTACGGCGGCAGCTACTACGCCGGCCCCCAGACGCTGCGCAAGGCCCTGGTCAACTCCCACAATACGGCCGCTGCCCAGACTCTCATGACGATGGTGGGCGTGGATCGTTCGGTGGATTTCCTGCATCGCCTGGGCGTGGATGACGATCACATCGACGCTACGCCCTTCGGTCTGAGCCTGGGCTCCAGCGGCATCACGCCCCTGCAGATGACGGCAGCCTTCGGCACGATCGCCAATGGCGGCGTGTACCAGGAGCCCATCAGTGTGCTTGGCATCTCCGACAGCGAGGGCAATGTCATTTGGGACGGCCACGCGCAGCAGGAGCGCCGGCGCGTATTCTCCGAGTCCACCTCCTGGCTGGTGGTGGATATGCTCAAGGATGCGGTGAAGTCCGGTACGGGCACCTCCGCGAAGATTTCCGGGCAGACCGTTGCCGGCAAGACCGGCACCAACTCCGACCAGCGGGGCGTGTTCTTCTCTGGCATGACCGGCTACTACGCCTCCTCCATCTGGATCGGCCACGATAACTACAAGGCGCTGTCCTCCAAGACGACGGGCTCTTCCGCGGCGGCTCCGCTGTGGCAGGCCTACATGAAGAAGATCCATGCCGGCATGTCCAACAAGGATATTCTGGACGGCGACCCGTCGGAATACGGCCTGACGAAGGTCACCACCTGTGCGGTTTCCGGCCAACTGGCCACCTCCGCCTGCCGCAACGACGCGATGGACTACGGCACCGTCACCGATTACTGGACGGCCGGCACTGCGCCCACCGTTTACTGCCAGATGCACACCACCCAGCGTATCTGCCTGGACAGCGGCATGCCTGCCTCGCCCTACTGCTACAATGTGGAGGACCGGGGCGTGGTCACCATTCCGTACGGGCATCCGCTGTATCAGTTCATCGGCACCCAGTATGAGGATGTGCTGATCGAATACCTGGGCGAGAGCTGTATCTACGGCTCCGGCGCTACCTGCACCTGGCACACCTCCTATCAGGAGAGCGCCACGGTGGAAAATACCCTCATCCCCGATGCGCTGACCCTCCTGGCTCAGGCCCAGAACATGCTGATCACCCTGGATCCCTACAGCGCGCAGTACGCCAACCTGCAGAGTGCGATCAACAACCTGATGTACGTCATCGGCAAGGAGAATCCCAGCCAGTCCGAGGTGGCGACAGCCATGGCGATGGTCAGCCAGGCGATGGCGGGGTACTGACGATTTCACAAAAGTGCTTCCGGCACTTTTGCGAGGTTTTGCACTCGTTCGTTGGTCGGGATGTAAACATCCCTCCCGGCCTCTCACTCGTGTAAGGAAAGTTTCTGGCAAGCCAGAAACGACCCCGCCCCGGCGGCAAAGCCCCCGGAGACGAATACAGTCAGAGGGCCTGCGGCCCCTCCGACACCTCCCGGAGAATACGCATGGAACGCATCATTGAAGCCATCAGCGCCCTGCGCGCGCCGCTCCAGCAGGGGGAGTACGATCTGCACCGCCTGGTGATGGACGCCCTGGACGCAGCCGCCCTCCCCTGGGAGCATGAAGTCAAGCTCGCGCCCCGCTGCCGCATCGACCTGATGTGCGGAAACGTGGGCATCGAGATCAAGCGCGGCAAGGTGGAGAAGGCCCGCATCCTGGAGCAGCTGCGGAAGTATGCAGATTGCCCGCAGGTGCAGGGACTGATCCTCGTCGCGGAGAAGACCGTGCCGGTACCCCATGCTATCGGCGGCAAGCCCGTCCGGCTGATTTGTCTGAACCGGCTGTGGGGGATCGCGCTGTGATTTGCAGTTGAATTTGGCTGCAGCGTCCACCTCATCCGACCTCGCTGACGCTCGGCCACCTTCCCCTAGAGGGGAAGGCTTACGCGCAGACCAACCTTGGCTTCCCCTTGAGGGGAAGCTCCGCCCGCAGGCGGTGATGAGGTGGAAACCCACACCTATGCCTACCTACAACGGAGCATACAAATGGACTACGAAATGGACTACCTCGACGAGCTCCTCTTTGACGAGCCCGCCGAAGAAAATGACGATGACCTCCTCCCGGCCTACCTCCGTGAGCCGCCCACGCCCACCCGCACCTACGGCACCCTCTCCTACAACCGGCGCAGCAAGTGCTGGACGGTGAAGGGCGACCCTTCGGTGACGGAGATGTGCAAGCGGCTCTTCCCCGGCAGCGCAGGCAGCAAGCGGGGCGAGGCGCGCTTCACGGCCCACCGGCGCATGGTGGGCGACCTGATGTGGCTGATGCTGCGCTTCCCGCTGGAGATCAATGCCCGCGACCGCGCCCTGTGGGACAAGGCCGTCCAGGATGCGCGGGATCACGCCGTCCGCAAGGCCATCGCCGCCCGGCTGCCCGAGCGCATGACGCCCCCGGAGGGCTCCTTCACCGGCGAGCTGCGGCCCTTCCAGCAGGAGGGCCTGGCCTTCCTTTTGCAGCACGACCGCTGCCTGCTGGCGGACGAAATGGGCCTGGGCAAAACCGTGCAGGCGCTGTCCTACCTGGCGTCCACCGATTCCTTCCCGGCGCTGGTGATCCCCCCAGCCCACCTGACCCGCAACTGGCAGGAGGAAGCCAGCCGCTTCCTGCGCCTGCATGGAGAGAAGCCGCGCATCCATGTCATCAAGGGCCTGAAGCCCTACGACCTACCCGAGGCGGACATCTACATCATGCACTACCTGCTCCTGCGCGGCTGGAAGGAAGTGCTGCCCACGCTGGGCTTCAAGGCCGTCATCTTCGACGAGGTGCAGGAGCTGCGCCACACCGGCACGGAGAAGTACTCCGCTGCGTCGCTGCTGTCGGAGAGCTGCGAGCGGGTGATCGGCCTGTCCGGCACGCCCATCTACAACACCGGCGGCGAGATCTGGAACGTCATCAACATCCTCGATTATCACTTCCTCGGCGACTGGGAGTCTTTCTCCCGCGAGTGGTGCTACGGCTACGGCAACGCCGTGGTGGCCAAGCCAGCACTTTTGGGCGATTACCTGCGCCGCGAGGGGCTGATGCTCCGCCGTACCAAGCAGGAAGTCCTCAAGGAGCTGCCGCCCAAGCGCCGCGCCGTGCAGGAGTTGGACTGGAACGACAAGCTCTATGCCCAGCTGATGGCCCCGGTGCTGCCCGACGTCATCCGCTGGAAGACCGACGGTACCCTGACCGCCTCCGCCCGCGCGATGCTGGAGGAGTCGATTTCCCAGCATGTGCGGCAGGCCACGGGCATCGCCAAGGCGCCCTATGTGTGCCAGTTCGTGCGGGCGCTGCTGGATTCGGGCGAGAAGGTACTGCTCTTCGCCCACCACCACGCGGTGATGGATACCTACAAGCAGGAATTGAAGCACTACCGCCCCGGCTTCATCACCGGCCGGGAGACGATCTCCGCCAAGGCCGACGCGGTGGAGCGCTTCATGTCCGGCAAGACGGACGTGCTGTGCATCAGCCTTCGCGCGGCCAGCGGCCTCAACCTCCAGCGAGCCACCTGCGTGGTTTTCGGCGAGCTGGACTGGTCGCCGGCGGTGCACTCCCAGGCGGAGGACCGCGCCCACCGCATGGGTCAGGAGGACAGCCTGCTGTGCTACTACCTGGTGGCCCCCCAGGGCTCCGACGCCGCCATGCAGGAGGCGCTGGGCCTGAAGGTCAGCCAGTTCGTGGGCCTCATGGGCGACACGCCCGTTTCCGCCGCGGAGTCTGCCGAGGCGGCACACCAGGCCCGCAAGCATGTGGAGATGATCGCCGCACAGATGGAGGCGATGGGGTAAAGCCGCGGCTGAATTTTGTTGCAGCGTCCACCTCATCCGACCTCGCTTACGCTCGGCCACCTTCCCCTCAAGGGGAAGGCTTATCCGCAGCCTAACCTTGGCTTCCCCTTGAGGGGCCGGAGTCCGGCTGACAGCCGCTGTCGCCGCAGCGACTGATGAGGTGGAAACCCTCACCTTCTGCCCACTATGGAGGAACCATGAAGCTTGAAAATCCCCGCATCCCCGAAGCCCTGAGCGAACACTACGAGCTCCCCGACGAGGACGAGTTCGAGAACTGCCTCTTTGACGAGGCGGACATGGCCCACGAACGCATGCGGGCAAAGGAATTCCGCGGCTGCGTGTTCCGCAAGTGCCGCATCACCGATGCTGACCTCACCCGCGCGGGCTTCGTGGACGTGATCTTCGACCACTGTGACCTGAGCCGCACCTGCCTGGAGACCGCCGTGTTCAACCGGGTCACCTTCGACACCTGCCGCCTGAGCGCGGCGGAGATGGTCAAGGCGATCCTGCGCGGCGTGTCCTTCAAGGACTGCAAGGCGGACTACATCAACCTCACCGAGGCCAAGGCTGACCGCGTGCTGTTCACCGGCAGCCAGCTGCCCGAGGCCGCGCTGGAGAACGTCATCCTCAAGAACGTCGAATTCACCGACTGTGACCTGACCCGCGCCACCCTCTTCCGCACGCCCATGAAGGGCGTCGACATGACCACCTGCACGCTGGACGGCATCCTGGTCAACCTGCCTGACCTGCGGGGGATGATCGTCACGCCCCTCCAAGCCGCAGAGCTAGCAAAGCTGCTGGGGCTGGTGGTCAAGTAATCCCATTGGAGGTACCAATGATCGAAGTATCCGCCGGCATCGTGTATGACCGCGAGGGCCGGATCCTCATCTGCCAGCGGGGCGAGGGGCGAAACAACGCCCACCTGTGGGAGTTCCCCGGCGGCAAGCTCGAACCGAGTGAATCCCCGGAGGATTGCCTCGTCCGCGAGCTGAAGGAGGAGCTTTCCCTTCCCTCTGCCGTGCGCGGCGTCCGCTGCACCGGCGAGGCGCAGGGAATCCTCTTCCACTTTATCGACGCGGACACCGCCGCCCTGCCCGTCCCCACCGAGCACGAGGACGTGCGCTTCGTCACGCCCCGGGAGCTGTTGCACTTCGATTTCTGCCCGGCGGACACGCTGGTGGCGCGTCAGCTGGCCTTTGCCGGCGTGCGCCATGCCTTCTGGGACTTTGACGGCACGCTGCTGGATTCCTATCCGGCGATGGTGCGTTCCTTCGTGGCGGCGGCAGGGGACTTCGGCATTGCGATCACCCCGGAGCGCGCCCTGAGCCTGATGAAGGAAAATCTCCGGTACTGCTGCGAGGTCGTCGGCGGGGAAAATGGCGTGGCTGCGGGAGAGCTGATCGCGGCCTTCCGCCGCCATGAGCAGGACGAGCTGATGCTGGGTCTGCCCCCTGTGGAGGGCGTCCCGGAGGCATTGACAGTCCTGCATGACCGCGGTGTGCAGCATTATGTCGCCACCCACCGGGATCTGCAGTGCCGGGAGCTGCTGGAAAAGGCCGGTCTGGCCCGCTTCTTTGCCGGGTATGTGACCCAGGAGGACAAGCTGCCCCGCAAGCCTGCACCGGATATGCTGCTGCATCTGATGGACAGGCACGGCCTTGATCCGTCGGCGTGCGTCATGATCGGCGACCGCCCGCTGGATACCGAGGCCGGCATCGGCGCGGGCGTCCTCAGCGTGCTGCTGGATCTGGAGGACCGCTTCCCCGACGGCAGGTGCGATCTCCGCGTGAAAAACGCATCGGAGCTGGCTTCCCTCATCTTGTGATGGACGAAATCCCAAAAGTATGTTATCATTATTTGTTGTCTGCATATTCGCATCACGTTACGGCGCGGTGCATAGACTTATATACAGGAGTGTTTCCTCATGCGTAAGCTGCTCTGTTTTCTGCTGATGCTCATGCTGCTGCCCATTGCTCCGGCGATGGCGGAGGGCATGCCGCTGTCCATTGATACTCCGGCGGAGGCGATCCGCCCCGGCAAGGCGTATCTGTTGAGCTTCTATGTCCCTGCGGAGGGCGAATGCGACCTGATCCTGCGGGATGTGAAGGGCAACTACGTCATGGACGTGGTGACGGGGCTGTATGTCTCTCCCGGCCAGAACCTGATGTGGTGGAACGGTACCTCCGAGGGCGTGGCCCCTGCGGAGGACGCGTATCACCTGGTGGTGATCATGGACGGGCAGGAAGCGTTCTGCACGGTGGTCATCGGCAGCCCTGCACCCTACCTGACCGGCATCGCGCCCGTGAAGGACGTGGAGAACAAGACCCTGACGGTGGAGTTCTTCGCCAGCGTCAGCGGCCTGCTGACCGTGGGCGTGTGGAACGGCAATGTCTGGACGCTGCAGGAAAACCGTCAGGTGAATGCCGGCGTGAACCAGATCGTCTGGGATGCATCTGCCATGACGGAGGACACCACCGCGCTCACCCTGACGCTGACCGACGAAACCGGCTTTTCCTCCAACGAGGAGCACGTCAGCGTGAAAGCGGAGGACTTCGGCATTGTGTTTGCAACGCCCGTCCCCACCGAGACGCCCGCGCCCACCGCGACGCCCGTCCCCACGGAGTATGTGCTGACCCCCGTGGATGCGCCTGAAGGCACCCCTGCGCCGGAGAGCGGTGATTGGGGCGACGCGATCGACATCGATCATCACGACGCTGAGGAGGCCAATACGGAGCCTGCCGCCACCGCCACCCCAGTTCCTGCGGAGAAGGTTGTCTATACCCCTTCCTACGGCAGCGCCTACCCGCTGACGGAAGCGGATGCGGGCACCTACTGGGGCACCCCCATGGATATCACCGACGAGGAAGCCGTCTGGGCCATGCTGACTGCGCCCTTTACCTACTACGACGCCACCTACAAGGGCCAGCGGAAGATCTACGCAGAGCCCAGCACCGAAAGCCGCACCATCGGCGTGATCACCGGCACCAGCCAGGGCGTGCGCGTTATCGAAGTGCTGGACAACGGCTGGACGCTGATCGAAACCTATTCTTCCACCTTCCATGACAATTCCGTGGAGGCATGGAACATGCTGGTGCAGGGCTATGTGGAGACCCGCAGGCTCAAGACCAAGCAGGTCGACAAGAAGTACCACATGGTTGTGGACAAGCTGACCCAGCGCCTGTATATTTTCAGCGAAGGCAAGCTGCTGACAACGCTGCTGATTTCCACCGGTCTTTCCAATGAGAAGCAGCCCTACAACGAGACCCGCTCCGGCGAGTTCCTGTTCAGCAGCCCTACCGGCGGCTTCTGGTCGGACAACATGTTTGCGCCTTTGGGCATGAAGTTCAACGACGGAGACCTTCTGCACGAGGTGCCCTACGTCCAGCGTTCGAACAGCAACACCCGCATCTACACCACCACCGAACCTTTCCTGGGTCAGCGCGCCAGCCACGGCTGCATCCGCGTGCAGCGCAAGAAAAACGCGGACGGCTACAACATGCAGTGGATCTGGGACAACTACAAGAATATGGGCCGCATCGTGGTCTGGGAGGACTGGCAGGGCCGTCAGGTGGAATATCCTGCGGCAGACACCGTCCTGTACTACAACGCCAACGGCGGCAGCTACTACCATAAGGAAGATCACTGCGAGAGCGCCAAGTCCAGCATTGTCTTTACGCCCTTCACCTATGCTGAGCTGGATACGGGCGTCTATGCGGAGCTGGAGTTCTGCCCCTACTGTGCGCCTGCACTGCGCCGCGCGGAGATCGACGAGATCAACCTGGCCCATGCCCCCGGCGGCGATCATGATCCCATCCTGACCGCGGCCCGCCAGAAGTGGCTGAACAAGGTGGTCAAGGAACATGGCTTCGATGCCCTGAAGGAATGCGAGCTGCGCTACTACCAGGGTGACGGAGCCGAATAAGGAGGCACTCCTTATGAACGTCATTGATTTTGTGATCATCGGCGTGCTGGCCGTATCGGTGCTGTTTGGTCTGTACCGCGGCTTCATCGCCGGTGTGCTCAACCTGGGCGGAGGGCTGGTGGCCTTTCTGCTGTCCTTCGGGCTGTACCCGGGGCTGGCGGCCTCCATCCAGAACAATCAGGAGCTGCAGCGTACGCTGCTGCATTACACGGACGCGTCCTCCCGTATCGGCGATCTGGAGCTGGCGCTGACCCCTGTCGCTGATCTGGGCCGCGAGGGCGTCGCGCAGGTGCTGGAAAACGTGCAGCTTCCTTCTCCCCTGGACGCCATTTTGCGCGTCAACCTGGAGAATTTGGTGTACGGAACCGGCGGCGCTGCCAACACGGTGGCAGACTACGTCAGCCAGACCATTTTGCAGGCCAGCATCAACATCATCTGCTTCCTGATTTGCTTCTTCGGGCTGTATGTGCTGATCTCCGTGGTGCTGAACCTGATCCGGGCGGTGTTCAACTTCCCGATGCTCAAGCAGTGCGATGCGCTGACGGGCGGTGTTTTCGGCTTCTTCCGGGGGATGCTCCTGTGCCTGGCGGCTTTCACGCTGGTGCCGCTGGTGCAGACGATGCTCCCGCTGGATTTCATCAACCAGCTGGTGGAGGAGAGCCTGCTGGCGCCTATTTTCATGAATGGGAATCTGATTACTGCCATTATGAACAAGAAGCTGTTCTGATGATGGCAATGATCCCCGAAGTGGGACGGGAAAAGGAAGGCTTTGTCCTTCCTTTTTTGTTGCAGGGGGAGGCCGCTTTCGCGCGTCGAAGGGTCATCGACCCGCGCGGCAATCGCGGGGAGGCGGGAATCTGCTTTTCGCTTTGGCAGCAAAAAACAGCAAGCCGTAAAAGGCTTGCTGTTTTTGTTGGAACAGGTTGGATTACTCAGCGTGTACAGCGTACAGGTTGATGTACTCCAGCAGCTCGTTCATGGGCATGGGCTTGCCGATGAGGTAGCCCTGGCCCTTGAAGACCTTCAGCTGGTCGAAGAAATCAAACTGCTCGGGGGTCTCAATGCCCTTGGCGCAGACGTGGAGATTCAGCGTATCCGCCATATTCTGCACTGCGCAGACGATGCGAACCATCTGGTCGTTTGCCGGGATCTGGGCCGCAAAGGAACGATCCAGCTCAATGCCGTCAAAATGCGCCTCCGTCAGCAGATTGATATTGGCATGACCCTTGCCGAAGTTGGCCAGGTACAGGCCCACGCCGTGTTCATCATGCAGCTTGTTGAGGTTCTCAATGCCGCGGGGACTCAGGTTCTGTGCTTCGCTGAGCTCAAACTGCAGCTTCCGGGGGTTGAAGCCGGTCATTTCGATCAGCGCGACCACCTGATCCACAAAATGCTCCTGCCCGGCATACTGCGGCAGCAAATTGACCGACAGCGTCACATGGGCGTTGCTCTTCTCGCTCAGCTCCGCTGCAGACAGGATCGCTGCCTTCAGGAACCACTCGGAGAAGATCATCGTCAGCTCCTCGTCCCGCTCGATCAGCTCCAGCAGAAGCTGCGCCGGGATCGCGCTTCCGCCCGGCATATGCACTTTTTCGGCAAAAACTTCATAGGTGTTGCAGGTGTTCTTGCCAAAGGTCCACTTCGGCTGTCCATACAGCTCAAAGGCGTTGCTGCGGATCAATTCGGCAATAATGCGGTGTGTCATACGGCTTGCTCCTTTCATGCTGGGTATCAATTTTGGTGGGAATAACGCAACATTTTTCCATCTGTTAATTTATATTCTGCGGATTCCTCAGGAAACCTTCCGCAATTGCTTGTTAAATAATAAACTTACCTTTTTGCCTCCCTCAAACACTGAATATCCACCGCTGTATACAAAAACAGAGCGCACCCCCTTCCATCTGCCGCCATTATCTGCTATAATATATTGGTTGACACAATTTGACATAGCAAATTGCGGCGAGGGGGGTGGAAAAATGCTGATGGAGATGCTCAGACGGGCAATGAAACGTCTGCCGTGGAGAAAAGCGGAGGATTCCCCCATTAACCGGGTCAACAAGCACAAGCCGTTCCGCTGGTATCTTTACTCACCCCGGGAAGGCCGGGGCAAGCGCATCCTCAGGCAGGCTGCAGTGCTGTTACTGGCCGGCGTTCTGGTCTTCAGCGCGGGCAAGCTGCTGGGGTATGGCGTTGATTACATTACCTCCGCCCTGGGATCGAGGACGTTGCGGGAGACCTACCACGCCGAAAAGGCTCAGGAGCAGCTGCACAGCCCGACGCCCAGCCAGCTGCCCGACGCCACGCCGACGCCCCATCCCACGGAGGCGCCCAGCGTCACCGAAACGCCCGCACCCGCGGAGCCCACCGGCAGCCCTGCCCCGACCGCTACCCCCAAGCTCACGCCCAGGCCCTATCCCGACAATCCCTATGCCATCAAGCGGAGTCGCTTTACTCAGCTGCTGAAACAGAACAAGGATATCATCGGGTGGATCACCATCAAGGACGTGGCGGACGAGCCCGTTGTCCAGCGGGACAACCAGTACTACCTGGACCGGGATTACATGGGTTACCACAACAAGAACGGCGCCATCTTCCTGGATGAGGCCATCCAGCTGCGCACGCGGCCGTACACGCTGATGCTCTACGGTCACAACATGAAAACGGGCCGCATGTTCGGCAACCTGCGCAATTACGAGAACGCCACCTACTACCGCAACAATCCCTTCATCACCTTTGACACCCTCTATGAGGACGGCCGCTACGTCATTTTCGCCGTATGCACGATCAGCACCGATCCTCAGAGCAATCACTACTTGAACTGGGCGCATCTGCGGTCCTCTTCCGTGCCCAACCGGCAGACGGCCATTGACCGCCTGTTCCAGTTCTCGGTGTACGGCAAGTATATTGACGTCCGGCCGGATGATCAGATCCTGCTGCTGGTGACCTGCGTGGACGACGCATCCGATCGCCGCGTGATCGCTGCCCGTCGCCTCCGCGATGACGAGACCGAGGCGGGGCTGCTGCCCATCATCCAGCAGATCCGGAAAAAGTAATTGATGTGCGGCGGATGAAAAGAGAATATGTGACAGCAAGCCGGAGAGCGCTTGCTGTCTTTTTTGTTGCTGGGAAGAGGCCCCCTCCTGATTTCGTGGAGTCGCGCGAGCGGCTGTTTTGTCTGGCGGCTCTGGCTGCAGAGGGGAGGCGGGAACGGAGCAGGAGCGGAGAATGCGGGGGAGAGATGAATTGGGCTGGCATGTATGGGGCGGTGGCTGCATATCCTCCAGCACAGGGACAAGGAGGGATGCATCATGACAAGAGCCGTACATCATCGTCGCGCCGCCGCGCCGGCATGGCTGCGGATATTGAAAGGCCTGCTGGCGGCTGTCGGGGTGACGGTGGCAGGGGTGGCGGTGTTTGCCCTGCTGATGCAGTGGCTGCGCCCGGCGGAGAGTCTGGTGCGCATCATCAACCAGGTGCTGAAGCTGGTATCCATCGGCGCGGGCGTGTGCGTGGCCGTTGGCCGGGGCTGTGAGGGCGGTCTCCTCAAGGGGGCGCTGGTAGGGCTGCTGTATATGGCCGTCGGCGTGGGGATGTACGCGCTGCTGTCCGGGCAGAGCGCCTCTGTCAGCGCACTGTTGGCGGACCTGGGCATGGGTGTGGCCGGCGGCGGCATCGTGGGGATGCTGCTGAGCAACATGTAACAAAGCGGACTGTTCCTGATGGAACAGTCCGCTCGTTTATGCTTGGGCTTCATCTGAGGGGCTGAGCTTGTCGGCCAGCCAGTCCAGGCCCTGCTGGAGGCGCAGCAGGCGGAAGAGCATCAGCCGCAGCTGATCGATAAGGATTCCCGCCAGGAAGATCCCTGCGGAAACCAGAAGCGTTTTGATCAGCATCACCAGAGGCGTATCTGCGGCAAAGCCTGCAAACCGTCCGGACATCAGCCCGGCGCGTACCGTGGGATGCTCGTGGATCAGATACACCGCAAAGGTGGAGGGCGTCAGCCAGCGAACGATGCGCGCGGGCCGGTCGGGCAGCTGCTTCATCCGGGAGAAAAGCAACAGCAGGCACAGTGCCGCTGCCGTTACGGTCAGCGAGGGGTAGTACAGGAGGGCGTTTTCCTCTACCAGGGGTCGCAGGGCCTGGGGTGCATCCTGCTCCATATAGAGCTTGAAGTACCAGCCGGCCAGTACCGTAACGCCGTATCCGGCCAGCAGATACCGCGCTTTGACGCCCTGCCCGAAGCCGTGCAGGCGGATGCACCCGCCCAGGATGTACAGCAGGATCAGCCACAGCACGCCGTAGCCCTCGCCCAGCAGGAATACGTCCTCCTTGCTGAAGCTGCCCGCCATATTGAAGCAGGGCAGCATGCCTGCCACGCAGAACACAGCCAGGATGGAGATCACCAGCCGACGGGCTTCCTGCCGGGACAGGGCGGAAAGCCCCTTGTTCAGTAGCGGCATCAGGAAGAACAACGCCGCATAGGCCGTGAAGTACCAGTAGGTGCGGTGAGACACGGGCGCGAGCATCGCCAGGAGGGGCAGCTTGGCCGTGTCCGGCACGAACAGGGGAACCAGCAGCCCCAGCAGCAGTGCGTAGAACGCCGTCTGCAGCCACAGCGGGACGATGCTGCGGTAACGGTGATGGCTTTACACGCCCACATAGCCGGAGATCAGCGCGTAACAGTTGACTGCGCAGGTGCCTGCCGCCCGCAGCAGCCAGGCGGCGTTGTAGACCGGCATGCCCCGGGCGCTGCTTTCAAGGATGCCGCCGTGGTTGAGTACATGCAGCACCACCACCATCAGCATGGCCAGGCAGCGCAGCAGATCGATTCCTTCGTTTCTCTTTTTCATCCTTTGTCTCCTTGGAGGGGGATGATCCCATTATAGCGGATGCCGCGGCGGTTTGCAACCCTTGACGGCCCTGCACCCGGATGCTACAATGAAGTACACTGTTCCATCCAGGGAGAGCAAGACGAAGCGGATCTTTGGCTGGGCTGTCTGCGCGCCTTTGCGTGCTTCCCGGATTGCCGGGCGCACGAAGGTCCTGAACATCGTCTTCTTCCCCGTCAGGACTGTCGCGGCGCTGCGACGCGGGAAGTAACAGGAGGCTGTTATGGAGTATTGGGATCTGTACGACCGGGACCGCATCCCCACCGGCGAAACCCATCGGCGGGGCATGCCTCTGCCCGAGGGACGGTACCACATGGTGGTGCACGTCGTCATCTTCAACACCCGGGGAGAGATGCTGATCCAGCAGCGGCAGCCCTTCAAGGAAGGCTGGCCCAACCTGTGGGACGTGACGGTCGGCGGAAGCGCTGTGGCAGGGGACAATTCCCGTACCGCCGCCGAACGCGAAACGCTGGAGGAGCTCGGCCTCACTGTGGATCTGAGCCATGAGCGGCCTCGGCTGACCATCCCCTTTGACGCAGGGTATGACGATATTTACATCCTCACCATGGATGTTGACCCGGCAGCGCTCGCTCTGCAGGAGAGCGAAGTGCAGGCGGTGCGCTGGGCCAGCGAGGAGGAGATCCTCGCCATGCAGGCGGACGGGCGCTTCATCCCGTACCACAGAGCCTTCCTGCAGCTGCTTTTCGCGCTGAAGGACGCCCGCGGCGCCCATGTGAGCCGGCTCGGGTGACGCAAAATGCCCCCTCCCATCCGGGAAGGGGCGCTTTTCTTATGTCGGCGCGTTTTCGATGATGTACGGCAGCATCCGCAGGTTCACATCGAAGATATCCCTGTATTTGCTGCTGCCTGCAAAGGCGGCGATGGCCAGCAGCTCGTTGCCCTGCATCAGCGTGGGGACGGCGGCTTTCTCCGCTTCTGTCAGGGGGGTGACGCTCTCGTAGCCCGCGAGGATCGCGCGGCACAGGACCGGCCAGTTCTCCTGCCAGGGGAGATCATCGTGCCCGAAAACCTCCGACAGCACGGCTGTCATCGTGTAGCAGGGGTCGAAAATCCGGGCGAAGCGGCGGCTCAGCTCAAAATCAATAAAGCCGATGGCGTCGTCGGCGTCGATGAGATTGGAGGGGTTGGGGTCGCGGTGGATGAGTGCAGCGGGCAGGGTGCGGGCGGCTTCCGCCTGTACGGCGAAGGCGACAAGGTCCTTCTCCGGGAGGATGCCCTGCACCCGGGGCAGCGCCCAGCCCAGAAGATGCTCCGTCCAGGGATCGTCGTCGGCCTGGCCTTCCTCCAGGGTCGCGGCGGCTGCGTGGAAGGCTGCCAGCGCTGCGCCGATCCGCAGGCCCTTCTCCGGATGCCGGATGAGATCTGCGGCGGTCAGGCGATCGCCCCTGACCCGGCGGCAGAGGGTCATCCACAGGCCGTCGCCGAGGGGGAGGGTCAGGCGGCCGTCCGGCAGGGGCAGGAGCGTCCCGGCGGGGATGCCGCGGGCGTTCAGCGTGTGGGCCAGGGTATCGCCCAGGCGACAGGCCGCTTCATCCCGGGTGGCCTTGAGGACGTAGTCCTCTCCGGCATACATGGCGTTGTCGCTCACATGGCCGGAGGGGTAGGTGACGGGGGAAAGGGGCAGATCAAGATCCCAGTGGGACAGGGCTTCGCGGAATTTTTCGCGGGTAAGCATTTTGAATACCTCCTCGTGCAGGAGAGGAACGGCGGGCTCTTTGACCCGGTGGCTGCGCAGCCATTCCCGGGGAGAAGCGCCGTAGGCCAGGCGAAATGCCCGGTAAAAGCCGGAGTGGCTTTCAAAGCCCCATTTGAGCGCCGCATCGGTGACGCCCATGCCCCGGCTGATATCCCAGATCCCGTGGGCGAGCCGACGGCTGGTGCGGTAGCGGCACAGGGGCATACCCACCTGCTGTTGGAACAGGTGCAGGAAGTGCCACAGCGAATATCCGGACTTCTCTGCCAGCTCGGCAGGGGTGAGCTCTGCGTCCAGGGTCGTTTCAATCAGGTTGAGGATGCGCTGCATACCGTTCCTCCTTTCTTGCTTGATGAGGTCAGTATATCATGGGGGCGCTGCATAAACCTTGCGCGCTTTGCGGGATCAGTAAATCTTCTCGGTTGCCTCGATGCTCAGCGCCTCACCGGTGCGGGCATCCAGCGTGACGTTGAATAGGCTGGCGGCATCTGGGTTTTCCTTGATGATCTGCCGGAAATTGCCATTCTGTATCGGACGGCCGAAGCGAATGACCCACACCGGACGCCCCGGATCGGTGACAAGGTAATCCACGCGCACATCCCGATCGGGCAGATACGCATTGCCCAAGTGCACAGTCAGGGCAGCGCCGGCCAACTTTATCGCCTCGGATTCGGAGATGGCCTTGTCGTCCGGCACGCCGTAAACGCGCTCGATGGTCACAATGTATTCCATGCCCGGGTTGTTCAGGTAGTAGGGATGCTCCGCGATCCACTTTTCCACCAGCGTACGCCAGCGGGCAGTGATTTCTGCCTTTTCCTCGTGGGAAAGGGTGCACTCGATCACATCGTAGAACAGTCTCATCTCCTCAACGGCTGCCACCCCCTCAAAGGTTCCGGCCCAGAAGTCCTCGCCGGGAGTTCTGTTCTCGCGGAACACCTGTTCATAAGGCACCAGGGACAGCATATCGCCCTTGTGGCTGACGGCGGCCTTCCACCGGCTGCCCTGCCCATCTTCAATGAGCACCAGCCACACGGGAATATCGCCGCTGTTGAAGTGCTCGTCATAGGCGAAGGTCGGGGTGATGGTCAGGGCAGAGGCATCCTTTACGAAGCCCTGCTTCACCACTTCCTCCCGGGTAAGGGCGATCACCGCGTCCGCCTGCACATCAGTGGGCAGGGGATCCACCGGCGCAGCGTAATCCAGCAGCTCCGGGTATGCCTTATCGTACTCCCCCACGTTATGGGCACCCCACTTGATCAGCTCGCCCGGGCCGGTCAGGTAGATATAATGCAGGCCCGAATGACCTTTGATCTTGTTGGTATCCACCACCCAGTGTGCATCCTCGGCCGTCAGCACTGTGGAATGCCCGTACTGGATCGTCCAATCCGCCTTGCGCAGCACAGATTCCTCCACGCCGCACTTTTTCGCGAAGAATTTCACGGCAAATTCCTTGACCTCAGCCTTGGTCAGGTCGTTCTTGCCGGGCTTGACCTCTACCCAGCCGTCCGCATGGGCTGTGCAGGTTAGTGTCATCAGCATCAGCACTAGGCATAGCAGCTTTTTCATGGAAAAAACCTCCTTTTCCGGACAAAGTCCTGCCCATTCAACGTTTCAGGCGGGAAAAACCTTCCCGCACTGTGCGGAATGTGACAAAAGCCGCATCGCCCTTGCGACTGGATGTCAAAAGGCCCTCCGGGATGCCGGAGGGCCTGGATTGCGTGAGGACGTTTACTTGGCGTAGGGGGCCAGGGTGGGATAGGCGTCATCCAGGATGTTGCACAGACGGGCCATGTACTCCAGGACGACGTCGCCGGTAGAGCCGCCTTCGCGGTAGATGGGATCGATCGCGATGGTGACGGTGTAATCGGTCTCATCCACATAGAAGCGGGTGAAGCGGTAGGTGTAGTTCAGGTTGTTGCACACGCGCATAACGGCAGCGGTGTCGGCGGGATCGATCTTGATGACTTCCCAGGCGCGGATGCTGCAGCTATGGTTGTGGGGCTTGAAGAAGAACGCGATGTTGTAGGAGAAGCCCTGGTCGTTGTCGAAGCCAACGGTGATCACTTCGTCGCCGTCGTCATCGGTGCCGTGGTAGCTGTACTTGAGGCCTTCTGCCTCCAGCACGCGGATGAACTCCAGGGTGGAGGACAGCGCGGGGCCTTCGGCGCCGGCGGGCAGGCACAGAGCGATCATCATCAGGGCGGCAAGCAGCAGGGAAAGCATCTTCTTCATATGAAATTCCTCCTTGAAAGATTTTTTTCATTCTACCACGATATGGAAGGCGGGTCAAGCACTTTTGTGCTTTCAGGTGAGAAAATCCACCTGTTGAGCTTATTCCAGGGGGCTTTCCAGCTCGGCCATGGCGGCGGGGATCTTGGCGGCCTCGGCTGGATCCAGCGGGGGATACTCGGGCGCCATGTCTGTCAGCACATCCAGGAGGATTTCGCTCATCAGGAAACGCGTGTACCACTTTTCGTCCGCAGGAAGGATGTACCAGGGGGATTCTTCCGTGGCGGTGTGGTTGATGGCGTCCTCATAGGCGGCGTCATATTCCTTCCACAGGGAGCGTTCCTTCAGGTCGTTGATGGAAAGCTTCCAGTGCTTTTCCGGCAGCTCCATCCGGTCGATGAAGCGGCGGCGCTGCTCATCCTTGCCCACATTAAGGAAGATCTTGACCATCCGGTAGCCGTTCTCGTACAGGTACTGCTCCCAGTTGCGCAGCTGGGTGTAGCGCTTCTTGTAGAAGTCCTTGTCCCCGATGACGCGCTCGGGCATGGCATAGCCCTTTTCCATCCGGTGCACGCGGGTGACCAGCACATCCTCGTAATGGCTGCGGTTGAAAACGCCGATCTTGCCGCGGGCGGGCAGCGCTTTGTTCAGCCGCCAGAGGTAGTCATGGCTGAGCTCCTCCTTGGAAGGGGCCTTGAAGGAATGCACCTCCAGCGCGGCGGGGTTGAGCTTGCCGAAGACCTTCTTGACCAGGCTGTCCTTACCGGCGGCGTCCCGCGCCTGGATGGCGATGATCAGCCCCTCCGTACCGGCGGCGCAGAGCTTCTCCTGCAGCAGGGCGCACTGAGCCAGGTTGGCCTCGGTCCGGGCGGTGCAGTCCTTTTTGCGGGCGCTGGGCTCGGCGCAGGTGGGCATTTCACGGATGACGACCTTCCGGCTGCCGTCAAAACGATATTCTTCGGCGATCATGTGTATATATCTCCTTTATGCGGATGCTGCGGTTATTATACCGCTTTCGCTGCAGGAATTCAAGGCGGGGGAGAAAAATCGGCCAAACGGCAAAAAACGCAGAAGCCGCGGAAGCTTCTGCGCCGGAGAATATTTACCTGACCAGCACCATCACGCCGTTGGCAGGCATGATGTATTCGCCCTGGACGACTGCGCCGGTGATCATGTCTGTGTACTTGTCCTCAAAGACGATCTGCTGCGCCTTGCCGGAGTAATTCTGCAGGAAGACTGCTCCGCCGCGCTCGGTGGCAATGACGCCCTCGGGCAGCGCCTCATACAGGGCGCGGGGCAGATCCAGCTCGTCCGCAATGTCGGCGTAAATGGCGTTCAGGCCGGCCTGCTCCACCTTGGCGGCGAGGTAGTATGCTTGGCCATTGCCGAAGGAATTGCGGGTCAGGCAGGGCATGGCGGCGTAGAAGTCTTCCTCGTACAGGCCGAGGGACTTCGCGCCGTGCATCTCGGGGATCTCGCACAGCTCGTGAATGGGGAAACTGCGGCCGTCCGCCAGCAGCATCGCCTGCTTGTCCTCGGGGAAGAGCGCGTCCAGCTCGGTGGCGCGAACGCCCAGCACATCCACGAGGTTGTGGGGCGCGCCGCCCAGCCAGGCGTTGCCGGATTCATCCACCACGCCGGAGAAGTAGGTCATCAGCAGCGTACCGCCGTTTTCCACAAAGTCGCGGAGCTTCTGGGCGAAGCTTTCCTTCAGCATGAACAGCATCGGGCAGATGACCAGCTTATACCGGCTGAGGTCGGTGCACTCGCGCTCGTCGCGGAAGTCCACGTTGACGCCCATCTGCCACAGGCTCCGGTAGTGCATGTTCACGCTGTCGAAGTACTTCATGTTGCCCTTCTGGCCGGTCTGGGCGTAGTCGATGGCCCACCAGTTGCTCCAGTCGTAGATGATGCAGGCCTGGGCGGGCTCCTTGGGCTGATCGTAGAGGGGCTGCAGGGCCTCCAGGGCCTTGCCGACGCTGGTCACGTCCTTGAACACGCGGGTGTCGTCGCGGCCGTCGTGATCCACCACCGCGCCGTGGAACTGCTCCGCTGCGCCGCGGCCCTTGCGCCACTGGAAGTACATGACGCTCTGGCTGCCGTGGGCCACCGCCTGCATGGAGGACAGCAGATGCATCCCCGGGCGCTTGAGCTTGTTGACGGGCTTCCAGTTGACCTGGGAGGGGGTGGATTCCATCAGCAGGAAGGGCTGATCCTTGAAGGAGCGCATCATGTCGTGGTTCATGGCGAATTCCGCGGCGGTGGCCACGTCGTCGCCGGAGTGCCACATGGGGTAAGCGTCCCAGCTGACCACGTCCATGCCCTCGGCGAGGGAGAAGTAGTCGTAATCCCAGAAGCGCTCCATTAGGTTGGCGGTGACCTTCAGGTCAGGATTGACGGCCTGCACCGCGTCGCGCTCGGCCATCATGAAGTCCTTGCACTGATCGGTGGCGAAGCGCCGCCAATCGATGTACATGCCGTTGGTGGAGGTTTCCGCCATGGGGCCGGGGGCTTCGACCTGGCTCCAGTCGGTGTAGCGGTGGGCCCAGAAGGAGGTCCACCAGGCCTGGTTGAGGTTCTCGAGGGTGCCGTAGCGCTTCTTCAGCCAGCCCCGGAAGGCCTCCTGGCAGTGCTCGCAGTAGCAGTGGCCGCTGAACTCATTGCTCAGGTGCCACAGGATCACCGCCGGATGATGGGCGTAGCGCTCCGCCAGGCGGGTGTCCATCTCATGCACCTTGCGGCGGTACACAGGGGAGGTGAAGCAATGGTTGTGGCGGCCGCCGAAGTGGTAGCGCTGATATTGCTCGTTCACGCGCAGGACCTCGGGGTACTTTTGCGCCATCCACGCAGGGCGCGCGCCGCTGGGGGTTGCCAGGATCACATGGATGCCGGCTCGCCACAGCCGGTCGATCACCTGATCGAGCCATTCGAAGTTGTACACGCCGTCGTCGGTTTCCAGTCGCGCCCAGGAGAAAATGCCCACGGACACGGTGTTGACGTGGGCCTTGCGCATCATTTCCACGTCGCGGTCCAGGATATCGGGGCGATCCAGCCACTGATCGGGGTTGTAATCGCCGCCGTGCAGAAAAGTCGGGAATTTGGGGGTGAAGGTCATAGGTGGCCCTCCTTGCGTATTGATCGGCTCCATTTTACCCGATGGGGTGCGGTTTGTCAAAGGGATTTGCGATTGACGTACAGGTGTTATTCTTCTATAATGAAGAAAAATCCGCTGCGAGGTGTTTCATATGTCTTTCAAATGGGTGATCCTTGGCGCCGGCGATATCGCCGTGAAGTTCAACGACGCCGTCCGCCGCATTGACGGCGCAGAGGTGATCGGCGTGGGCTCCCGCTCTGCCGAGCGCGGCGCAGCTTTCGCAGAAAAGCATGGTATTCCTCATTCCGGCAGCTATGCCGAGATGCTGGCGCTCCGCCCCGATGCGGCCTATATCGCCGCCACCACCGACGCCCATGCCGATCTGACCCGCCTGTGCATCGAATCGGGCATCCCCGTGCTGTGCGAGAAGGCCATGTTCACCAACTCCGCCGAGGCGGAGGAGGTTTTTGCGCTGGCGAAGGAGCGTGACGTGTTCGCCATGGAGGCCATGTGGAGCCGCTTCCTGCCCGCCATCGTGGAGATGAAGCGTCAGCTGGACGCGGGCGTCATCGGCAATGTGAAGCACGCGGAGCTGTCCATCGGCTGGGAGGCCTATTCCGGCCCCGGCAGCCGCTTCTATCTCAAGGAGCTGGGCGGCGGTGCGGCCTACGACCTGCTGGTTTACTGCTACGAGCTGATGGAGTTCTTCGTCGGCGTGCCCGAAAAGGTCGAGAACGTGGCGGTCCACTGGGCTTCCACCGGCGTGGACGAGACGGAAACCGTCACGCTGCGCTACCCCTGGGGCCTGGCGACCCTGACCGCCTCCATCGGCGTGCGCCTGGACGAGCGCACCGTCCTCATGGGCGACAAGGGACAGCTGCTGATGCTCCGCCCCCATTTCGGCAGCGATTTCGTGCTGCGCCGTCCCGACGGCACCGAGGAGCACTGGCAGGACGACCACACCGAGAACGGCTTCGTTTATGAGGCCGAGGAGGTCATGCGCTGCGTCCGCGCCGGATTGCTGGAGAGCCCCACCGTGCCCCATGAATTGACCATCCGCTGCGCGAAGGTGTTTGATATGCTCAACGCGACCAGCCCGGAGGCGCGTCATGACTGACCGCGTGAAGCAGGCGCTGCTGGCGATGCAGCGCCACAACTGGGAGCAGGGCGTGACGGCCCAGGCCTTCCTGGAGGCCGGTGACCACGAGATCGCCATCGCCCTGGCCCTTGAGGGCGCCAACCGCCAATCCGCCGACGGCCGCTGTTGCCACATTGCGGATTCCACCGCCGTGACCGATCCCTGCGCCGTAGGCGAGGCCCTCATTTTCGCCGCCGAACAGACCGGCGATCCCTTCCTGTGCCAGGCCCGCGACAGGCTCCTGCACTGGGCCATGCACGACGCGCCCCGCAGCCCCAAAGGCGTGGTGTACCACTTCCGGCAGGGACAGCTCATCTGGGTGGACTCGATGTACATGCTGCCGGCTTTCCTGGCCCGCGCCGGAGAATTCGACGAGGCGCTCCGTCAGCTGGACGGCTACTGGCACACCCTGCACACCCCGGAAAACGGCCTCCTCGCCCACCAGTGGAGCGACGCGGAAGGCCGCTACCTCCGCCGGGACGCCTGGGCCGTGGGCAACGGCTGGGCGATGGCCGGCATGGCGCGGGTGATTGCCCTCCTGCCGGAGAACCATCCCGGCCGGGCACGGCTGATTTCCCGCGTGCAGCAGCTGATCGAAGCCTCGCTCTCCTACCAGATGGACGACGGCGCCTTCCACGACGTCCTGGATGACCCGACCACCTTCCGCGAAGTCAACTTCGCGCAGATGCTGGCCTACACCATCTACCGCGGCGTAGCCGGCGGCTGGCTGGACGAAGCGCTGCTGCCTTATGCAGACAAGGCCCGTTCCGCCGCCCTCGCTGAGGTGGATACCTACGGCCTGGTGCGCAATGTATGCGGCGCGCCCCACTTCGACAAACCCGGCGTCGCCCCGGAAGGTCAGGCCTTCCACATTCTCATGGAAGCAGCAAGAAACCTCCTCCCCAACTAAAATCAACCCGCAAAGCAGCCCCAAACCTGCGCCACGCCGTTCCCACCAGCCCCATGCGGCTGTCGCGCAACAAACAAAGGAGCCCGAGCGGCGATTTTGCGATGGGTTGCTTCCGCGTAAGCGGAAATTCAGAGCAACCCTGAGCAACCAGAGCCGCCAAACAAAACAGCCGCTCGTACTGCCGCAATGGAACAGGGGGGTCCGGGGTGGCATGCTTTATGCCACCCCGGGCGCTCTTTGGTACTTTCTCGCGAGAGAGAAAGTACATGCAGCACAACAGTCCATCAACAAGGAATACAGCCCTGTAACGACAATCAGCAATCGCCCTGCCGCGGCAGGCTGTTTCCATAGCTCGCGCATTCTCCCTCAGTCATCGAGTAAACTCGATGCCAGTTCCTCCCGGAGGGAGCCCTTTGGCGGCTTTCTTGGAGCAGGCATAGCAAGGGTGATCTGTTCCTTGGCTGCTGCGTGAGCTGTTTCTCGAATCCATACGGATTCTTGAAAGGCGCGTGCTTCTTTGCGCTGCGGCGCGGAGGTCTCCGACGGGGAGGGGCCTCCGCGGCCCCTTCCAACCCCCGTAAGGGGCAATCGCCCCTTAACCCTTTTTGGCTCCGCCCCTCTTGCAAATCCCTTTAACCGATGCTATAATAAACGGTGACGCAAATTTAAGCCTTCACCGGCTTTCCATACCGAAGGGAGTACCACAATGAAGAACATCACCTCCGCGCAGCTGCGCGAAATGTTCCAGTCCTTCATGGAGTCCAAGGGACATCATCGCATCCAGTCTGCCTCCATCATCCCCGAAAATGACCCCACCGTCCTCTTCACCACCGCCGGCATGCATCCCCTGGTGCCCTACCTGATGGGTACCCCCCATCCCGCCGGCACCCGCCTGACCGACGTGCAGAAGTGCATCCGTACCGGCGATATCGAGGAAGTGGGCGATCCCTCTCACCTGACCTTCTTCGAAATGCTGGGCAACTGGTCCCTGGGCGATTACTTCAAGAAGGAAGCCATCTCCTGGTCCTGGGAGTTCCTGACCAGCCCCGACTACCTGGGCCTGGACAAGGATAAGCTGGCCTTCTCCGTTTTCGCCGGCGATGAGGACTGCCCCCGTGACGAGGAAGCCCACGACATCTGGCGTTCCATGGGCGTGGCGGAGGATCACATCTTCTACCTGCCCAAGGAGAACAACTGGTGGGGCCCCGCCGGCCAGACCGGCCCCTGCGGCCCCGATACCGAGATGTTCATCATCCGCGATAAGGCCCCCTGCGGCCCCAATTGCTCTCCTGCCTGCTCCTGCGGCCGTTATCTGGAGATCTGGAACGACGTGTTCATGCAGTACAACAAGCAGAAGGACGGCACCTTCATCCCGCTGGAGAAGAAGAACGTCGATACCGGCATGGGCCTGGAGCGTACCATCTGTGTGCTGACTGGCAAGAAGACCGTCTACGAGACCGACGCCTTCACCGGCATCATC
>JAFXFR010000128.1 GCA_017513475.1 Clostridia bacterium | reverse complement strand
CGATATCGCGGGCGGGGTCGATGGAGCCGTCCACGTGGATGATGTTCTCGTCCTCAAAGCAGCGCACGACATGGACGATGGCGTCCACCTCGCGGATATGGCTGAGGAACTTGTTGCCCAGTCCTTCGCCGTGGGACGCGCCCTTCACCAGACCGGCGATATCCACGAACTCGATGGTGGTGGGAGTGACCTTCTTGGGATGGTACATGTCCGCCAGCACATCCAGACGGCTGTCGGGCACCATGACCATGCCGGTGTTGGGCTCGATGGTGCAGAAGGGGTAATTGGCGGCCTGCGCGCCCGCCTTGGTGATCGCATTGAAAAGGGTGCTCTTGCCGACATTCGGCAGACCCACTACGCCAAGCTTCATAGGATGAAATCTCCTTTGTGTGTGGTAATGATAATCCAATATATTATATACTCAATCAGGATAAAATGCAAGGGCCGACCCCGGATTTGGTTGCAAATATGGTACGACGCATGCTATAATCAGCATATACGATTTCGCGGAGGTACATATGTCTCTGAACTGGATTGACGTAAACGACTACGACTTCAACTGCATATTGCTGATGGAGCGCTTTCAGCTGAACTATCTGTGCGGCTGGGGCAAGGCTATCCACGATCAGCTGGGCATCTGCCTGAAAGCTCATCCGGCGGTGAAATGGTACATCGCGCACTTGCTTCCAAAATACGCTGGCTTGCTGGACAGGCTGACCGCTGATGCGCCGGACGTATCCCCCGATGAACTCCGCCGCTGCGAATGCACCGTCATGGCCTGGATAGAGGATTTCGTGACCTACACCACGCCGGAGGTCATGGCGACCAAGTGTCCCTTCGTGTACGGCTGGGACAAGTCCCGCCTCTTTGAACTGGCAGACTTCACCGGCAAGCGGGTACTGGACATCGGCAGCGGCAACGGACGGCTGACCTTCGCTGCGGCGGAAAAGGCTGCCGAGGTCTACGCGGTAGAGCCGGTGGAAACACTGCGGCACTTCCTGCGGGAAAAGTGCAAGTTGGATGGCATCAGCAATGTCCGCGTGACGGACGGCTTTATCGAAGATCTCCCCTATCCGGATGACAGCTTTGACATCGTGATCTCCGGCCATGTGGTCGGCGATGATTATGGCCGGGAGATCGCCGAAATGGAGCGCGTCTGCAAACCAGGCGGAATCATCCTGGACGTGCCAGGCGACCAACACCGGGATATCAGCGTCAAGCAGCCAATGCTCGACCACGGCTTTGAACCGCTACCCTACATTGGCTCCTTCGGCGCACAGGTCGTCAGGTATCGAAAAATCGTCAATAAATGAAAATGGGCCGACGCATGGGATCGCTCCTTTGCGCCGGCCTTTCCATTATCGCCAGTTATTCAGAATTCTGTACAGCCCCTCGATGAACCCCGGCCGGGGTACATCCGCCGCTGCAACGCAATTCAGCTTGGCGATGACCTGTCCATCCAGCAGGACATTCACCATGCCCAGCACATCCCCCTGTACAATGGGCGCGTCTGCATAATCAGGCAGCGAAAGCTCCAGCTTAAGGCCGGACTGCTGGCCATTTTTCAGCAGCATGGACAAACCGCTGCCCAGGGCAAGCTCGACTGCGTCGACCGCTCCGCCGTGGATGGGCATGCTTTCCCCAAGCAGATCCCCCTTGTTTGCGATGGCAACCCGCTGATAATTTGCAAAGCCGTAATCCAACATAGCGCGCGCCTCGTCAAAGCGTGTCTGGCTGACAGGCGTACCCAGGACGATCGCCACCAGGCGCATACCGTTCTTCTCAGCGGTGGCTGCAAGGCAGTACTTCGCCGCATCGGTGGAACCGGTTTTGAATCCGTCACAGCCCTGATAAAAGCGAACCAGCCGGTTGGTGTTGGTCAGGTCGGTCACGCGCCCGCCGGGATGGGTCAGCTTATCGATCCATACAGAGGAATACTGGGTGTAGCGCGGATGCTTCGCCACCTCGCAGCAGAGGATGCACACATCGCGTGCGGTCGTGTACTGCCCTTGCTGGGGATAGCCGGTGCAGTTGACATAGTTGGTATTGTTCATGCCCAGCTCCCTGGCGCGGGCATTCATGCGGGTGACGAAGGCTTCCTCGCTGCCGCAGAGGTACTCCGCCAGGGCAACAGCAGAGTCATTCGCGCTGGCCATGATGGTCGTGCGCAGGAGATCCTCCAGGGAATAGGTCGCGTTCGCATCCAGCAGGGCCTGGGATCCCTTCATGGCAGCCGCGTTCCGGCTGACCTGCACGCTGTCGGTAAGCTGCACTTCGCCTCTTTCGAGGGCTTCCAGCACCAGCAGCGCAGTCATCAGCTTGGTAATAGAGGCAACCTCCCGCTTTTCATCCGCATTCTTTTCGAAGATGATCGTTCCCGTGGACGTCTCCGCCAGGATCGCCGCCAGCGAGGTCAGCGACATGGGCTGTCCCTCCTCCAAAGGACGCGCCGCTGCCATCATCGGGAGCAGCAGGCAAAATGTCATCACAAGCGTAACTGTACGTCGAAAAAAGGACATGCCGATTCCTCCTTGTTGCTTTGGAAACAGCATGCCCTTTTTTGTTTGAGATTATGTAATCAAATGACCAGTCCGCCGCTGACACCCAGCACCTGCCCGGTGATGAAGCTCGCGCCCTCGCCACACAGGAAGAGGATCGTTTGGGCAACCTCCTCCGCTGCGCCGATGCGACCCAGGGGCGTTTCATCTGCCAGCTCAGCGCGGTCGTCTTCGGTGAGCTGTGCGTTCATGTCAGTGTCGATCACGCCGGGCGTCACGCAGTTGACGCGTACGCCGCTGGGGCCGACCTCCTTGGCGAGCGCCTTCGTCAGCCCGATCAGCGCCGCCTTCGTGGCAGAATAGGCCACCTCGCAACTGGCGCCGACCTCGCCCCACATGCTGCTGACGTTCACGACAGCACCGGTTTGCCGGGAGATCATCCCAGGCAGCACAGCTTTCGTGACGGAGAACGCACTGCGGACATTCACCGCAAAAAGGCGCTCCCATTCGTCCTCCGTCATGTCGGTGAACAAGCCAATATGCGCAATGCCCGCGCAGTTGACCAGCGCATCGATGCGGCGATATGTACGCAGGATGTCCGCAATGACAGCCTGCACCTGCGCCGCATCCGCCACGTCGCATTGGTAAGCCGCAACGTCGCGGCCTTCCGCACGGAGGGACTGCTCAAGCGCTTCCGCCTTGTCGCGGCTGTTGTTGTACAGGAAAGCCACCGCATAGCCGTCCTCCGCAAAAGCGCGGACGCAGGCGGCTCCAATACCGCGGGAGCCGCCGGTGATCAGTGCAATCTTCCGCATATCACATGGCCTCGATGGTCGCGTCCAGCAGCGCGCGGAAGGTGCCCTTCACGCGGGCCGCAGTGTCAATGACCTCCTGCTCGTCCAGCAGCTGGTCCAGGATGCCTGCAGCCATGTTGGTGATGCAGCTCACACCCAGCACCCGCATACCGCAGTGACGGGCCACGATGGTCTCCGGGACGGTGGACATGCCCACCGCGTCCGCGCCCAGAATACGGGCCATGCGGATCTCCGCCGGGGTCTCGTAGCAAGGGCCGTTCATCCACATGTACACGCCCTTTTCGACGCTGACGCCCAGCTTCTCCGCCTGCTTCTCACACAGGGCGATGAGGTCAAGGTCATAGGCGTGGGACATATCCGGGAAGCGCACGCCGAACTCCGCCAGGTTGGGGCCAGTCAGCGGATTCTTGCCGGACATGTTGATGAAGTCGCTGATGATCATCAGGCAGCCCTGGGAGAAATTGAGGTTCACGCCGCCCGCGGCATTGGTGACGAACAGCGTCTTCACACCCAGCAGAGACATGACGCGCACGGGCATGGTGACTTCCTCCATGCTCCAGCCCTCGTAGGAATGGAAGCGGCCCTGCATCATGCATACGCGCTTGCCATGGAGCTTGCCCACCCACCAGCGTCCGGCATGACCGGGAGCAGTGGAATGCGGGAAACCGGGGATGTCCTTATAATCAACGTACCTGGCGTCCTCAAGAGCCTCGACATAGTCGCCCAGGCCGGAGCCGAGGATCACGCCAACGTCCGCCTCGCCAACATGCTCGCGGATGTAATCGGCAGCAGCGTGG
>JAFXFR010000127.1 GCA_017513475.1 Clostridia bacterium | reverse complement strand
TCGTAGGTGTTGACGGCTTCGGTGCCCAGCTTTTGCGCCAGCTCGGTGGGAGCCGCCAGACGACCGCCGCCCACGGGGCCCATCACCACCACGCCCAGGCCCTTCTTGGCCGCGTACTGGATCATCTCCTCGTTTGCGCGGTCCAGCAGGTTGTACTGCAGCAGCACGCTTTCGAGGCCTGAGCCGCCATGGAGGTCGGGCACCTGCCCGATTGGCGCGAGCGATTCCTCGGAATCGCCGCGCGTAGCTGCAGCCTGGGCTTCGCCCTGGATGCAGCCGTAATCGATGATGTGCTTCAAAGCTTCGGGGGAATCATGGAAGGAGAAGCTGATATGGCGGATGAGGCCCTCCTCCTTGAGCTTCTGCGCCTCGGCGATCAGGCCCAGGGGGACGATCTTCTCGTCGAAGGTCTTCTGGTTGATGCCCCAGAAGTGGTAGAAGTCCACATAGGGGGTATCCAGCTTCTTGAGGCTGGTTTCCAGCACCTTGCGGAAGTCGCCGGGCTCCTTTACCAGCTCCAGCGGGCACTTGGTGGAGATGTACACCTTGTCGCGGATGGGCTTGAGAGCCTTGCCCACGGCGATCTCGGAATTGCTGTGGCAGTAGTACAGCGCGGTGTCGAAGTAGTTCACGCCCAGCTCGTAGGCGCGCATGAGCATTGCATCGGTCTTCTCCTGGTCAACCTCCCAGGAGCCGTCTTCCTTCTGGATCTCGGGCAGGCGCATGCAGCCAAAGCCCAGGGTGGAGATGTTCACGCCGGTGTTGCCAAAGGGGCGGTATTGCATTGAGGAGTCCTCCTTCGTATGCGGCGAATGATCTGCGCCGCCCATTGGGGCTATCATAGCATATTTGTCCGGGAAAGGCAAGCAGATCACTGGCAATCGGCCTGAAAAACACAATGTCCGTCGAGATAGGTGCTATGGGTGCGGATGCGATGGATCTCCTGGGCGGGCACGTCGAAGGGGCTCTCCTCCAGGATGACGAAATCCGCGGTCATGCCGGGGGCGATGCGGCCCTTGATCTGCTCCTCGCAGGAGGCGTATGCGCCGCCGACGGTATAGATGGACAGCGCTTCCTCCACGGACATGGCTTCCTCCGGGCGGTAGGGCGGAAGCGAGCCGTCCAGGGGCTGACGGGTGACGGCGCACTGCAGGCCGCGCATGGGAGCGGGCCACTCCACCGGGCAATCGGTGCCGTTGGAGACCGTGACGCCCATCTCCCTCATGGTGCGGAAGGCGTAGCTGGTGGACGCCAGCGCTTCCCCCACGCGCTGATGGACAATGTGGCTGTCGTAATCGATGAAGATGGTCTGCACATAGGCGTGCAGGCCGAGCTCCTTCATGCGCCGGAGCTGATCGGGGCGGGTGAGCTGGATATGCACCACGCCGCTGCGCACGCTGACGTCGGGGTACAGCTGTGCAGCGTACTCATAAGCGTTCAGGACCCGGTCGAGGATGCCGTCGCCGATGGCATGTACGGCGGCGGACATGCCGCGGCTACGGGCCAGGGCGATCATCTCGCTGAACTGCGCCTGGGTGAAGATGGCAATGCCCTTCTCGCCGGGAGCATCGGCGTATTCTCCGGACAGGAAGGCGGTGCGGGCGCCAAGGGAGCCGTCGCCCAGCATCTTCAGCGGGCCGATGCGGAACATCTTGCTGCCCACGCCGGTGGTGTAGCCCATGTCCAGGAAGGCTTGCAGCGCCTCGGGCGTGGTGAGCTGGCTCTGCTCGTACACGCGCACGGTGAGGCCGCCCTCCTGCTCCACCTCCCGGAAGGCGGCAAGGATATCTCGCCAGTCCACGTTTTCAAAGGCGCAGAGGTCATCGGAGTGGCAGGAGGTCACGCCCACGCTGTTCAGGGCCTGGCAGGCACGGCGGATCTTGCGCTTCAGGTCATCTTTGCCGGGCATGGGCAGGCGGGACTGCACCAGCACCATCGCCGTATCGCGGAAAACGCCGGTGAGACGGCCCTGCGCATCCCTGTCGATCGCGCCGCCCTCGGGAACGGGGGTGTTCTCATCGAGCCCCAGCAGTTCCAGGGCGCGGGTGTTGACCGTCAGGCAGTGACCGCAGCAGCGGGTGATGCAGATGGGCCGGTCGGCAGCCACCGCGTCCAGCTCCTGCCGGACGGGGATATCCCCGGCAGGGGAGAAGTAATCCTGATTCCAGCCGCGGCCCAGGATCCAGCCCTCGGGGTTTGCGGCGGCAAAGCGGCGCAGCGCCTCCTGCAGCGCCGCCAGAGAGACGGTGGCAGGGCCGGTCAGGTCGCACATGTCCATGGTGTTGCCGTAGCTGAGCAGGTGCATGTGGCTGTCGTTGAAGCCGGGGCAGACAAAGCGGCCTGCCAGGGAGACGACGGCGTCGCCTTCCCGGCGCAGGGCGAGCATCTCTGCGTCCGTGCCGGCTGCGAGGAAGCGGCCGTCCTCCACGATGAAGGCCTCTGCCAGGGGCAGCGCGCCGGTAAAGACCCGGCCGCCAGTGTAAATCTTGCGCATGATAACCTCCGCAGGTAAATGATGTTACATACATTATACCCTGCAGGGGAGATTCGTCAAGTGGCGCTTGTATACAGGTGCGGGGCATGCTATAATGGAAGAAAAACAACCGACAGGAGGCTCCTTATGCTGACCATCAAGCGCGATACCGTTGTTTATGCCATGTCTGCCGACAATGCACCGGCTGCCCATGCCGGAAGCGGCGATACCATCCTGTTTGAGACCATGGACTGCTTCAGCGGGCAGATCGCCAGCGAAGCCGACAGCCTCGGAACCCTGGACTGGGACCGCATCAACCCCGCCACCGGCCCGGTGTACATTGACGGCGCAGAGGCTGGCGATACCCTTAAGGTGGAGATCCTGCGCATCGACCTGGCGCCCCAGGCGGCGCTGATCGAGAGCCCCGGCAGCGGCGTTACCGGCCTCTGGGCACAGGAGGAGCATACGAAGATCCTGCCGGTGGAGGGTGGCATGGTGACCTTCAATGACCGGGTGAAGCTGCCTGTCCGGGCGATGATCGGCGTTATCGGCACCGCTCCGGCGGAGGGCGCGATCTCTACCGGCACCCCTGATCTGCACGGCGGCAACATGGACTGCCGGCGCATCGGCGAGGGGACGGCGCTGTATCTGCCCGTCAATGTTCCCGGCGCGCTGCTGGCCATGGGCGACCTGCATGCGGTGATGGGAGACGGCGAGGTCTGCGTATGCGGCGCGGAAATCGCCGGCGAGGTCACCGTGCGGGTCACGGTGATCAAGGGCACGCCCCTGCCGCTGCCCTTCCTGGTGACGGCGGACGCCGCCATGGCCATCTATTCCGCCCCGGGCCTTGACGCCGCCGCCGAGGGAGCCACCCAGCGCATGCGGGCCTTCCTGACAGACGCGGCCGGCATGGCGCCACATGAGGCGGGCATGCTGCTGAGCCTTGCGGCGGATCTGCGGATCTGCCAGGCTGTTGATCCCAACAAAACCTGCCGGATGGAGCTGCCTCTCTCCGTGCTGGCCCAGATGGGCTACTGCTTCCCCTGATGCCGAAAACCGTACATTCCCGAAGATTTTATACAGATTAGCAGAAAAAGTTCAGAAAAAAGCGGAATAATTTCGAAAAAAGGCTTGATATTCTTCGTGAATATTTGTAAAATAGGTGATGTGTCAACAGTGTGTGCCAATCATGGCGCACTGTAAATCACCTACCGACATAAGGAGGAAAACAACCATGAAGAAGTTCCTTTCCCTGGTTCTGGCTCTGGCTCTGTGCCTGACCGCCTTCACCTTCACCGCTGTTGCCGAAGTGGCTGACGTGAAGCTGGGCGTCATCCTGCTGCATGACGAGGATTCCACCTACGACCTCAACTTCATCAATGGCGTGTACGAGGCCATGGCCATCCTGGGTCTGTCCGAGGATCAGGTCATCATGAAGCGTAATATCCCCGAGTCCAACGAGTGCTACGAGGCTGCTCTGGACCTGGTTGACGAGGGCTGCACCATCGTCTTCGCCAACTCCTTCGGTCACGAGACCTACCTGCTGGCTGCTGCCAAGGAATGCCCCGACGTGCAGTTCTGCCACGCCACCGGCACCATGGCTCACACCGAGAACCTGCCCAACTTCCACAATGCCTTCGCCGCCATCTACGAGGGCCGCTACCTGGCCGGTATCGCCGCTGGCATGAAGCTCAACGAGATCAAGGCCGCCGGCAACCTGAAGGGCGAAGTTCCCATGATCGGTTACGTTGGCGCTTTCACCTACGCTGAGGTTATCTCCGGTTACACCTCCTTCTACCTGGGCGCCAAGTCCGTCTGCCCCGACGTGCAGATGAAGGTGCAGTTCACCGGCTCCTGGTACGACGAGATGGAAGAGAAGACCGCTGCTCAGGCTCTGATCGACGCCGGCTGCGACCTGATCTCCCAGCACGCTGACTCCATGGGCGCTCCCACCGCTTGTGAGAACGCCGGCATCCCCAACGTCTCCTACAACGGCTCCACCATGGCTTCCTGCCCCAACACCTTCATCGTGTCTTCCCGCATCAACTGGGCTCCCTACTTCGTGTACATCGTGAACCAGGTTGCCAATGGCGAAGCCATCGCCACTGACTGGACCGGCACCATCGCTACCGGCTCCGTCGTGCTGACCGAGGTCAACGTGGCTGTTGCCGCCCCCGGCACCGTGGAAGCCATCGCTGAGGCTACTGCCAAGCTGCAGAGCGGCGAGCTGAAGGTCTTCGATACCGCTGCCGACAACTTCATCACCGTGAACGGCGCCAAGCTGGATTCCTACATCGCTGACGTGGACACCGACGCTGCCTTTACCCCCGATACCGAGGCTGTGGCTGACGGCTACTTCCACGAGTCCGAGAAGCGCTCCGCTCCCTACTTCGACGTGAAGATCGACGGCATCGAGCTGCTGAACGCCAAGTACTGATTCGGCCCTCCCTGCTGACGCAGTGAGCGCTACGCTCGTCAGGCATCTGCCTGATCTGCATACCTCAAGCAATCCGCCTGGATCGCTCTCGCGAGAGGGCGATCCAGGCTATTTCAGTATTTCTCAGCTTTTCATACGGAGGATACACCGTGGATAAGAAGATCGCACTGAGCATGCGCGGCGTCACCAAGCGCTTTGGCAATGTAGTTGCCAATCATCATGTTGACCTTGACGTGTACCAGGGTGAAATCCTGGCTGTGCTGGGTGAGAACGGCTGTGGCAAGACCACGCTGATGAACATGCTGGCCGGCATCTATTTCCCTGATGAGGGAAAGATCTACAAGGATGGCGAGGAAGTTGTCATCCGCTCCCCCCAGGATGCCTTTAACCTCAAGATCGGTATGATCCACCAGCACTTCAAGCTTGTGGATCGGTTTACCGCTGCCGAAAACATTGTGCTGGGTACCCATGAGAAGGAACAGTACAACCTGAAAACCGTCAATAACCGTGTTTCCGGGATTGCGGAAAAGTACGGATTCAATATAGACCCCCAGAAGAAGATCTACGACATGTCCGTGTCGGAAAAGCAGACGGTGGAGATCCTCAAGGTGCTCTACCGCGGTGCGGATATCCTCATCCTGGATGAGCCCACTGCGGTGCTCACGCCCCAGGAGATCGGCCGTCTGTTCAAGGTGCTCAAGAGCATGAAGGAGGACGGCAAGTCCATCATCATCATTACTCATAAGCTCAATGAGGTGCTGGAGGTCTCCGACCGGGTGGCCATCCTGCGCAAGGGCGAGCATATCGCCACCGTTGATACCTGCGAGGCGACCGAGGCCAGCCTGACCGAGATGATGGTGGGCAAGAAGGTCAGCCTGAACATCGACCGCACCGAGCCCGTCAACCCGGAGACCCGCCTGGATATCCGGAAGCTGAACTGCGTCAACGCTGAGGGCCTGCCGGTGGTCAAGGACGTGAGCTTCACCGTCAACAGCGGCGAGATCCTGGGCATTGCGGGCATCGCCGGCAGCGGCCAGCGCGAACTGCTGGAGGCCATCGCCGGCATGCAGCCCATCAACAGCGGCGAGATCGTTTTCATCAATCCCAAGAAGGGCCGTCCTGTCACCTTCTACCACAAGACCCTCAAGAAGGTCAAGCAGATGGCGGCTCAGAATGCCTTCCATGGCTGGAATGGCAAGCCGGTGTCCTTCCAGGGCTTGAGCAACGGTGTGATCCGCCGACTGGTGGGCAGCGGCGAAGTGCTCTTCAACGAGGATGAGATCATTGACCTGCGCGGCCGTACGCCCCTGGAGATTCGTGAGCTGGGCATCCGCCTCTCCTTCGTCCCGGAGGATCGCCTGGGCATGGGCCTGGTGGGCAGCATGGGCATCACGGACAACATGATGCTGCGCTCCTACCGCAAGGGCCACGTCGGCTTTGTGGACCGCAAGCAGCCCCGCAAGCTGGCAGAGGAGATCATCCAGGAACTGGAGGTCAACACGCCCGGCGTGAACACCCCTGTGCGCCGTTTGTCCGGCGGCAATGTGCAGAAGGTGCTGCTGGGCCGCGAGATCGCCTTTGCACCCAAGGTGCTGATGGCGGCTTATCCCGTGCGCGGCCTGGACATCAACTCCTCCTACACGATCTATAACCTGCTCAACAAGCAGAAGCAGAACGGCGTGGCCGTCATCTTCGTGGGCGAGGATCTGGACGTGCTGCTGGCCCTGTGCGACCGTATCCTGGTCATCAATTCCGGTGCGGTGACGGGCATTGTGGACGCACGCACCGCCACCAAGGAAGAAATCGGCCTGATGATGACGCGTACCAGCACCGTCGGAGAGGAGGATGCCTGATGGCTGAGCATAAGAACATCGTTCATGAGCCCCCCTTCCATCTGGCCAAGCGTGCGAGCATTGTCTGGTGGAAGGCATGGCTGATCCGCATTGCTGCGGTGGCGCTGGGCCTGGTTGTCTGCGGCCTGGTGGCCTACCTTTTCAGCGACAGGCTGCGCAACGGCAAAAAGACGCTGGAAGACTTCTATTACTGCTTCATTAAGGGCTCCTTCGGTACGGAGCGCAAACTGTGGAAGTTCCTCAAGAACATGGCGGTGCTGCAGTGCATCTCCCTGGCGATCACGCCGGCTTTCCGCATGCGCTTCTGGAACACCGGCGCGGAGGGCCAGACCCTCATGGGCGTGTGGGGCGCCATCGCGGTGGCGTTCTACCTGGGCGGCAAGATCCCCAATTGGCTGCTGCTGACGCTGATGTTCGTGGCGGCGCTGATCTGCGGCGCTGTGTGGTCGGTGATCCCGGCCATCTTCAAGGCCAAGTGGGATACCAATGAGACCCTCTTTACCCTGATGATGAACTACGTGGCCACTTATGTGGTCAGCTACTTCCTGGTGGTGTGGGTGCCCAGCGGCTCCTCCTCCCTGGGCAAGCTGAAGTTCGGCAAGCTGCCCTCCTTCGGGCATGATTATCTGCTGATCATTCTGATCGTGCTGGCGCTGACGGTGCTGCTGTACATCTACCTGCGGTACAGCAAGCAGGGCTATGAGATCTCCGTTGTGGGCGAGAGCGTCCGCACGGCGCAGTACTCCGGCATGAACGTGAAGAAGGTCGTCATCCGCACAATGATCGTCAGCGGTCTGCTGTGCGGCCTGGCGGGCTACCTGATCGGCGCCGGCCTGGACCAGTCCATCACGACGGAGTCCGTGGGCGGCCAGGGCTTCACGGCCATCATGGTCTCCTGGCTGGCCAAGTTCAACCCCCTGGTGATGCTTCTCACCTCCGGCCTGGTGTCCCTGCTGAATCAGGGCGCTGCGCAGATTTCCCAGGACTTCAACGTTTCCGGCGCTTTCCCGGACGTGATCGTGGGCATCATCCTCTTCTTCATCATCGGCAGTGAGTTCTTTATCAACTATCAGATCATCCTGACCCGCAAGGGCCATGCTGGAAGGGAGGCCGTGAAGTGAACATCTGGCTGAATTTCCTGATTGATTCCCTGGCCTTCGGTGCGACGTTCATGTACGGCTCCACGGGCGAGATCATCACCGAAAAGGGCGGTCACCTGAACCTGGGCATCCCCGGCGTGATGTGCATGGGCGGCGCCGGCGGCTGTCTGGTGCTGAACATGATCGGCAAGTCCAACCTGCCTGGTGCGCTGATCGTGATTCTGGGCATTCTGGGCGCTGTGACCATGGCCATGCTGATGGGCCTGATCTACTCCTTCCTGACGGTTACCCTGCGCGCCAACCAGAACGTGACCGGCCTGGCCCTGACCACCTTCGGCGCGGGTCTGATGAAGGTCATCATGAGCAAGCTGGACGCTACGGTGTACCTGGTCGGCCCCAAGCAGTTCTACCGCTGGCCCTTCGCGGGGCGCACGGATTCCCTGCAGTACCTGGGCGTGTTGTTCTTCCTGGCGGTGATCATCGCTGTGGTGTCCTCCTGGGTGCTGTACAAGACCAAGGTGGGCCTGCACCTGCGCGCCGTGGGCGAAAACCCCGGCACTGCGGACGCCGTGGGCATCAATGTGACGCGGTACAAGTATGCAGCGTCCTGCATCGGCAGCGGCATTGCCGGCCTGGGCGGTTTCTACTACATCATTGACTACATGGCTTCCCCGGAAGCCTACCTGAGCCTGGAGGTCTTCGGTTGGCTGTCCATTGCGCTGGTCATTTTCGCGCTGTGGCGTCCGCATATGACGATCATCGGCTCCACGGTGTTCGGCTTCCTGTTCAGCTGCTCCAGCCACATCGCCAACATTGATGGCATCACCGTCACCATGGCGGCAAAGCCTCTGCTGAAGATGCTGCCCTACGTGTTCACCATCGCGGTGCTGATCTTCACCAGCATCCGCAACAAGCGCGAGAATCAGCCCCCGGCCTCCCTGGGCCTGAGCTACTTCCGCGAGGAACGCTAAAACCAAAAAGACGCCCCGGCCTGAGCGATACAGGCCGGGGCTTTTTGCCCTTACTTGAGCTGCAGGAAGCCCTGCATGTTGATGGAGCCGTCTGCGTTGCGCTCAACGCCCTTGAACTCCAGGGAGACGAAGGCGTCCGCGGTGATCTGCTCACCGGCGGCGTTGACGCTGTGGGCGCCATCCCAGTAGAAGCAGGTGTCGTTCTGGAATGCGGACATATCCTGGCTGCCCTTGGGCTTGAACTCGTCGCCTTCGGAGGGATCGCCGGAGGGGATCGTCCCATCCTTGAGGGAGATCACGCCGGAGGCGCGGTAGGAGGTATCCTGCTCCACATTGGTGTAGAAGGCCACGTTGTAGCGCAGGTTGTTGTAGCTGACGCAGTTCTCCACCACGATATCGGGGCAGGAGTTGGAGTCAATGCCCTTGGAGCGGTTGAAGAAGGCGTAGGAATTGATCAGCTCGTGACCGCCGGGAATATTGGAGCCACCCATCTTGAAGCCGTTGCCGTTGCCGCCGATGGTGCCGTCTTCCAGGATGCCGTTGGAGTATGCAACGGAGTTGCGGATGACGACCTTGCCGATGGGGCCGGTTTCCAGCTTGGCGTAGAGGTCGTAGCCGTCATCGGCGTTGTGGTGGGCGATGCAGCCGTCAAAGATGTTGCCTTCGCCGCAGGTGAGCTTGGCGGCAAAGCCGTCGGCGTCCTCGTAGCCGGCGTCGGCATTGCCCCAGGAGCTGCAGTTGAGGATCAGGTTGTGGCTGGGCCAGTCGCTGATGGGATCGCTGCCCGCATAGCGGCTGATCTGGATGCCGGTATTGCCGTTGTAGTAGGTATCGATGCGCTCCAGCACATTATAGTGACCGGAGACCTGGAAGCCCTTCTGGCCGTTGGCGGCGCGGGTGACGTCAAAACCGTAGAAGTACCAGTGGTCGCCGCCGTGGATGATGCCGGCGTACAGATCCTGGAAGTCGATCACGGGGCGAGTGGCTGCATCCGGATCGGCGATCATGCGGATGGGCGCATCAGCCGTGCCGTCGATTCCATGGGGGATGCGCAGGGGCTCCATCATGGCGTAGCGGCCTTCCGCCAGCACGATGGTCTGACCGGCGCGGACGTACTTCACGGCAGTGGGGAGGTTCAGCGGGCTTTCCTTGGTGCCAAGGCCGCTGGGCGTGCCGTTGGGGCTGACGTGGATCTCGCTCAGGCCGGCGTACACGTTGATGTACACCACCAGGCCGTCTGCAGAGACGCTGCGGGTGGAGGCCAGCTCGCGGTATTCGCCCAGATCCTGCGTGGGATCGGGGGTCAGGACGACCTCGATGGCGATCTCGCCCGTAAAGGGCAGCTGGACGGTGTAGTCATTGCGCACTTCCGCCACGGAGGGGATGCCGCCGGCCAGCAGCTCCATATCGCCCTCGGGTTCGCCGGCGTAGATGTCCACGGTGCCGGCCACATTGGAGACCCAGGAGACCGTGTAGGACGCATCGCCTGCACTGCCGCCGGAGACGAAGGACAGCGTGGGGGTGACCTTCTCCACAGGCTGTTCCTCCACGGGGGCGTCGTCAGCGGGATCGATGACGATCAGCTCCACATCGGAGTAGGTAGCCCTTGCGCGGCGGGCGGCGAAGAAGCCGACGTACACATACTCGGGATCCAGCAGGAGCAGGGCGTTGGGATCAAAGTCCTTGTACTGGCCGATGATGGTGCCGTCCTCGGCGTAGTAGGTGATGAAGTAGCCGGTGTTGTTGCGCTGGATCTCCAGGATGAAATCCGTCTTTTCAGCGATGGTGTGGGCGGTTTTGTCCAGCACATCGCGGTTGGTGTTGTTGCCGATGATATTGTAGTTGGTCACGTCCTCAACCACCTTCATGGTGGCGGAGGTGTCCAGGGGGTAGGTCACGCCGAGGATGGGCTCGGTGGTATCGGCAGTGCGGCCGGTCTTGGCCAGCACGCCCAGGCCCAGGCGCATGGAGAACTTGTTGCCCGAATCCGCCAGCTTGCCGTTGTACCAGTAGAATTCGATCTTGCTGGCCAGGGCCATGTACTGGTTGGTGAGGTGGCTGCCGGCATGCATCTGGGGCAGGGAGTCCGCTGCCATCAGACCGAAGGCTTCCTGGCCGTTGGAGTAGTCCCAGTTGTCCACGTGCACATGGGCGCGCAGGGTGAAATTTTTGTCAGCGGGGATGGCGGTGTAGTAGAAGGCCACGCCGTCGTCCGCATTGGGCTGGATCTTGCCCTTGCCGTTCTCGGAGTAAACGGTGACGGAGCCGGTCTCGTTGATGGAACCGATGTAGCCGTTGTCCGCCTCATTGGTGGAAGGGCCGTACACCACGAAGCTCCACACGCGCTGAGCTTCCTCGGTGGGGATGGCGGTGATTTCGGCGGACATGGGGCCTGCCTCATCGCCGCGCAGGGCACGGACGGTGAAGGCAACCTTTTCGCCGATGGCAAGACCGGGCGCGGTGAATTCCAGCGCGTCGGTCACACCGGCAGATTCGCCGTTCACAAAAATCTCGTAGCCGGTGGCTTCAGCAACTTCCGTCCAGATGACGCCCACGCTGCCGCCGCCCATGCTGGTGGCGCTGGTGATGCTCGGCGCACCCAGGGGCAGCACGAACTTCTCGGAGATGCCGGGATCGGTCTTGGGTTCCTCGCCCTCGCGGCTGAGGGTCGCGGTGAAGGTGTACTCGCCGGAGGCGGGGAGCTCCAGGGTGAGGATGTGCTCCTCCTTTTCGGCGATGGAGCGGCGGGTGGCAACCACATTGCCGTCCGCATCCAGCGCAGAGGCGACCACTTCGTCGCCGCCGTCGTAGCCGATGTCCGCGTAGATGGTGACCTCCACGGTGCCGTCGCCCTTGTCCTCGGCGGAGAAGAGCATGGGATACTGCACGGCGGCCCAGGCACGGCGGCTGGCCTTGACGGTTTCCAGCTGGCCGGTGGTCACCTGGATCTTGAACAGGTAATTGCTGCCGTCAGGCACGCCCAGGTACCAGGTGCCGGCTTCGGGAATCTGGAAGTCGCTGATGTACAGGGCGTTCTTGGCGGAATCCACGGTGGTCTTCTCAACGATCTCCAGGGCGCTGTTGTACAGGGCGAACTGGCGCGTATCGCCGCCGGAGACCCACCAGATGCGCACGGTGGCGGGGCCGTCGGTGGTAAAGCTGACGGAGTTGATCATGCCCTTGCCGGGCTGGGTCTTGCCGCCGAAGTTCAGGCGCTGGGTGGCGGTGTAACCGTCGTCGAAGGCCTTGTTGGAACCGTCGATCTTGGTCTTCTCGGAGTAGTGGATGGTGAAGTAGCCGTTCACCAGATCCGTATCGCCGTCGACCTTTGCGCCCTGGGCCATGGCAGCAAGGTCAGCAGTGGCGTCAAAGATGTGATCCTCGGCTGCAGCGGGGGCGGGAGCTGCCTCGGCTGCAGCAGGGGCGACCTCCAGCTTGAACAGATAGTTGCTGCCGTCCGGCACGCCCAGATACCAGGTGCCGGCCGCATCCACGGTCAGCTCGGAGATGTACAGGCTGTTCTTGACGGAATCCACCTCCGTCCGGACGGTGATTTCGCCGGAGGCGTTGTACAGCGCGAACTGTCGTCCGTCGCCGCCGGAGACCCACCAGATCTTCACCGTGGCGGGGCCTTCCGTCACAAAGCGGACGGAGTTGATCATGCCCTTCTTCGGGTCGGTCTTGCCGCCGAAGTTCAGGCGCTGGGTGGCGGTGTAACCGTCGTCGAAGGCCTTGTTGGAACCGTCGATCTTGTTCTTGGCGGAATACATGATGGTAAAGTAGTCGTTGAAGGTGCCGGTATCGCCGTCGGCCTTCTCGCCCTGCGCCATGGCGGGGAGATCGGCGGTGCAGTCCAGGATGTGCACATCCTCCGCCAGGGCGGTGAAGGACAGGCAAAGCAGGATTGCGGCGATGAGGAGCATAACCTTTTTCATGCGTGAGCCTCCTTTTTCGGTTGAACGTGTGTGGGCAGATCCCATCGCCTGTATGATAACACAGAATCGGACAAAATGAAAGCGTTTTCATGAAATTCATCCATACAAAGAACAAGCGCCTTGCCTGAGGTGGTGCGCCGTGGTATAATGAGGACGATGAAAACCTCGAATGGAGGCATCCCGATGCGCTTTGTATACGGCCGGCAGGACGCGCCCGATCGCGTCCGCGCCCAGGAAAACTGCTATCTGCTGACCAACGGACTGGGCGGATACTCGTCCCTGTCCGGCGCCTTTTCCATGACCCGCGCGGATCAGGGTCTGCTGGTCGCTGCCCGCACCGTGCCCAATGACCGGGTGACGCTGGTGGCTCGCCTGCAGGAAATGCTGTGGCTGGACGACGGAGAATTCTACCTTCTCTCCACCCAGGACTTTGCCGACGACACGCCCAATGAGGATGGCTGGCAGTGGCTGTCCTCCCTGTCGGTGGAGGATACTCCCTGCTGGAGTTGTGATGTGCGCGGGGTGCGCGTGACCCGCGAGGTCGCCATGGCCTTTGAACAGAATGCCGTCGCGGCGGCGTATACCATCCGGAACCGTACCGGCCGGCCCTGTCGGCTGACGCTCCATCCCTGGGTGCTGGGCTTTGAGAAGGGTCATGCCCCGGAGAAAAAGTGGCCTGTTACCCTCCAGGGCAGCTGCATCACTGCCAATGATATGAAGGTGCATGTGCAGACCAGCGGCATACTGACTGCGGAGGCCCCTGCTTTTGCCTTGCAGCATTACATGCACGACGGCCCCGACGGCCGTCCCGAAAAGGGCCTGGTGGCCAATGTGTGCGCGATCTCCGTGACGGTGCAGCCCGGTGAAACGGGGCGCCTCTGGGTCACCTTTGCCGATTGTGAGCATGCCCCTGCTGCCGAGGAGATCATCGCAGCGCAAAAGGCCCGCATGCAGTCCCTGCGCGCCCAGTCCGGCCTGACCGATCCCGTGGCGCAGCAGCTGGTCACCGCTGCGGACGCTTACATCGCTCAGCGGGCGTCCACCGGCGGCAAGACGATCCTCGCGGGGTATCCTTTCTTCGGCGACTGGGGACGCGACACCATGATCGCCCTGACCGGCTGCTGCCTGAGTGCCGGCCGCTATGACGACGCCAGGAGCATCCTGCGCACCTTCCTGCAGTACGAGCAGGACGGCCTGGTGCCGAATCTCTTCCCCGAGGGCACGTCGGAGCCCATGTACAACACCGTCGATGCGGCGCTGCTGATGGTCAACATCATCTGGCTGTACGTGGAAAAGACCGGCGACTGGGCCTTCGCCAAAGAAGCCTGGCCGGTGATGGAATCCATCGTCCGGCATTACCGCAAGGGCACCAAGCACGGCATCTACATGGATGCGGACGGCCTGATCTGCGCCGGACAGGGCCTGGATCAGGTGACCTGGATGGACGTGCGCGTAGGGGAGATCCTGCCCACGCCGCGCCACGGCAAGCCCGTGGAGATCAACGCCTACTGGTACAGCGCGCTGCGCATCATGGACGCATTTGCGGCGCAGCTTGGCCTGGACCGGGCGGATTACGCCGCGCTGGCGGAGACGGTGAAGGCGTCCTTCATCCGCGAATTCTGGCTGGAGGACAAGGGCTGCCTGAAGGATGTCGTGTCCGGCACAAGTGCCGACGAACAGCTGCGTTGCAACCAGATCTGGGCGATCACCCAGCCCTTCACCATGCTCAGTCCTGCGCAGGAGAAGGCCGTGGTGGATGCGGTCTACGCCCACCTGTACACGCCCTGCGGTCTGCGCACGCTGTCGCCCGACGATCCGCAGTACCACGGGATCTACCAGGGCGTGCAGAAGGAGCGCGACATGGCGTATCATCAGGGCACGACCTGGGTGTTCCCGCTGGGCGCGTATTACCTGGCCCATCTCAAGGTGTACGGCGATGCGGCCTCCGTCCGCGCCGACCTCGCTCCCATGGAGGCGACTCTCCGCGAGGGCTGCATCGGCCAGCTACCGGAGATCTACAACGGCGACGCGCCTGCCTTCAGCCGGGGCTGCTTTGCCCAGGCCTGGAGCGTCGGCGAGATGCTCAGGGTATACGAGACACTGGAGAAAATCGAACGGGTATAACGCCAAAATAAATGCATCCCCCGGAGCTGTTGTGGCTCCGGGGGATGTTTATGCGGATCAGGATCGCTGCCAGACATAGTGACAAAGCTCGTCTTCCTGTGACACAAATTGGAAGCCCATTTTTTCAAAAAGCTTGAGAGAAGCCGCATTTGATTCATCAATGTCAACTTCAATTCGAGAAAAGGGCGGGCTAACTTTTCCATTCAGAACATCCTGCAGGATCATTGTGCCGATTCCGTGGCGCTGGAATTGCGGGAGGACCATAATGTCCATATACAGCGTCTGCATGGACAGTTCGCAGTGCACTGCGGCAACCAGACGGTCTTTATCGTAAACCTTGTGGTAGAAGACGTTGTTCGTTGTGGACACATAGTGCCAGTAATTCACTTCATCAAGGTGGATGTAGCGGGCCACACTCGGATGCTGGTACGCTTCCATCAGGCGGGGAATGTCTGGGTCGGTTTCGCTGGTCAGAAGGAGATAAAACATATATGTCCTCCTGTCAAATGATCTTCGTCGTCCACTGGTGGCAGTCCCACACCTCATTGACCACGTCCATGTAGAAGTCCGGCTCGTGGCAGATCAGCAATATGGAGCCCTTGTACTCGCGAAGGGCGCGCTTCAGCTCGTCCTTGGCGTCCACGTCCAGGTGGTTGGTGGGCTCGTCCAGCAGCAGGACGTTCGATTCCCGGTTGATCAGCTTGCACAGGCGCACCTTGGCCTGCTCGCCGCCGGAAAGCACGCGCACCTGGCTCTCGATGTGCTTGGTGGTGAGGCCGCATTTGGCCAGCGCCGCGCGGATCTCCGCCTGGTTGAGGCTGGGGAACTCGTTCCAGATCTCCTCGATGCAGGTGGTGGAATTGTTGTAGTCGCCCTCCTGCTCGAAGTAGCCGGTCTGCAGGTGATCGCCCAGCTCCACCTCGCCCGCGAGGGCGGGCGTCAGGCCGAGGATGCTTTTCAGCAGCGTGGTTTTGCCGATGCCGTTGGCGCCCACGAGGGCGATCTTCTGCCCGCGCTCCATGGAGAGCGTGAGGGGCTTCGAAAGGGGAGAATCGTAGCCGATGACCAGGTCGCGGGTCTGGAAGATGTAGCGGCCGGGGGTGCGCCCCTGCTTGAAACGGAACTCCGGCTTGGGCTTCTCGGCGGTGAGCTCGATGCGCTCCATCTTGTCCAGCTTCTTCTGGCGGGACATGGCCATGTTGCGGGTGGCGACGCGGGCCTTGTTGCGGTTGACGAAGTCCTGCAAATCGCTGATCTCCTGCTGCTGGCGCTTGTAGGCGGCCTCCAGCTGGGCCTTTTGCACCTCGTAGACCTCCATGAACTTGTCATAGTTGCCCACATAGCGGGTCAGCTTGCGGTTCTCCATGTGGTAGATGAGGTTGACCACGTCGTTGAGGAAGGGGATGTCGTGGCTGATCATGACGAAGGCGTTCTCGTACTCGGTGAGGTAGCGCTTCAGCCAGGCGATGTGCTCTTCGTCGAGGTAGTTGGTGGGCTCGTCCAGCAGGAGGATGTCCGGCTTTTCCAGCAGGAGCTTGGCCAGCAGCACCTTGGTGCGCTGTCCACCGGAGAGATCCGCCACGTCATGCTCCAGACCCAGGCTCATCAGACCCAGGGCGCGGGCAACCTCCTCCACCTTCGAGTCGATCAGGTAGAAGTCATGCGCGTCCAGCAGCTCCTGGATCTCCGCCAGCTCGTCCATCCAGGCGGTCATCTCCTCCTCGGAGGCCTCGCCCAGCTTGTCGCAGATCTCGTTCATCCGGGCTTCCATGTCGAACAGCCATGCGAAGGCCGAGCGCAGCACGTCCTGAATGGTCATGCCGGGGGTGAGGACGGCGTGCTGATCCAGGTAGCCCACGCGCACCCGGGGAGACCACTCCACCTTGCCGTCGTCGGGCTGGAGTTTGCCGGTCACGATGGACATGAAGGTGGACTTACCTTCGCCGTTGGCGCCGACAAGGCCGATATGCTCGCCCTTCAAAAGGCGGAAGGAAACGTCCTCAAAGATGGCGCGGTCGCCAAAGCCGTGGGACAGGTGCTCGACGGTCAGAATGCTCATGGTGATCTCCTTTGCTTGTGCAGTACCCGGCCATTATAGCATATCGGAGGCGCAGGGGCAAGAAAAATCCTGCGCTCCGGTTGGAACGCAGGCGGATGATCAGGCGGCGATCTGCGCAGATTTGGCGGCCTTCCTGTCTATGAGGTACCAGGGCAGGTAGGCCAGGGCGAACATCAGCAGGATGACGGCCACGATGATGGCCGTGCGCAGGGCGAAGTTGGGCGGGAGGATGTCCAGCACGGAGGGAGCTGCCTCCGGGCGGGCGAGGTAGAGGTAGTTCGCGCCGGGGATCATGGTGTTGACCCCGTAGGCAAGCAGGGCCATCGCCAGCAGCGCGATCAGCGCCTTGACGGCGGACTTCACCGTCGGGCGCATGCCGTGGACGAAGATCATGTAGAAGATGGCCACATAGCCCAGGGTGTGCTCCAGCCAGAACTGGTAGTAGCGGTAGCGGGTCGGGCCGGTGAAGGTGAGGACGGTCGGGGTCAGCAGCGCAAAGAGCGAGCCCGACAGCAGCCAGAAGTACACGATGTCAAAGAGCGTCTGCTTTTTGCCCACCAGCATGTAGCTGGAGAGGATCACCGACCAGCCGCACACGCCGATGGGGAGGTTCTCCACCGGGCCGGGCTGCAGCGAGGGGCAGCCCACCAGCCGCCAGTAGTAGGACATGTCCGCGATGATGAGCATGAAGGCCAGCACCCAGCGGAAGACCTCCTCATGCTTGTACTGGCGGATCCACTCCCGCTTCCAGCGGATGAGCAGGATCACGCCGATCATCATCAGGATGGGCGCGAAATGGGCGAAAGTAAACAGCGCAAACTCGGGCTCGGTGCCCTGGGTGAAGAAATAGATGAGGAATTCTTTCATTGTTTATCTCCTGTACAAAGCGGCTCAGCGCACGGGGAAGTCGAAGTAAGTATCGGGGTAGGGCTCGTCCTTCAGGGTGAAGTGCCACCACTCGGTGCTCAGCGGCTTGAAGCCGTGATCCAGCATGGCCTGGCGAAGGAGCATGCGGTTCGCGTGCTGCGCCGGGGTGACGCCGGGGTAATCCGGGTGGGAGCGCTCGCCGAAGAAGTCGAAGGGCCCGCCCATGTCAAGGGGTGTTCCACCCTTTTCATCAAGAAGCGTAAGATCGATGGTGCTGCCCCGGCTGTGCCCGGAGCGGCGGGCGATGAAGCCCCGCTCAAACAGGTCGCGCTTCTCCACATCGGGGTAGAAGGCGGCGCGCATGGATTCGTCCGCGCTTTCTGCCCAGCGGACGAAGTGATCCACCGCCCGCTGGGGCCGGTAGCCGTCGTAGAGCACCAGGCGCAGGCCCTTGCGGCGCATGTCGGCGCTGACGAGAGCGAGCGCGTCGGCAGCTTCCTTCGTCAGCAGCACGACGGGCGCCTCGTAACCGTCGACGCGCTCGCCGACAAAGTTGTAGGTGGAATAATACCGGACGTCCAGCAGCACGTCGGGGATGACTTCACTGACGGATACGAAGCCGTCGGGCATATGGAGATCGGACATGGCGGCCTCCTGGGTGATGATAGTATGAAGCCCCCGGAACCTCGCAAAATTCCGGGGGACTTTCATGTACGCCCGACTGGATTCGAACCAGCGACCTTCAGAGTCGGAGTCTGACACTCTATCCAACTGAGCTACGGGCGCGCAGCTCAATCATTGTAGCACAGTCAGGCTGGAAAATCAAGGGGGAGGGGATTTTCTTTTTGCTGCCTTTGTTTGCGGAAAAGGCGCGAAAAACGCGGTGCGCGGAGTGGTTACTTCTGCGCCTCAAACTTCTCAAAGATCTGCAGATCCCACCGGCGGCGATTCTTGTCCATGTCCTCCTGGGAGCGCACCGTCCAGGCCACAAACCAGGGCTTCATCAGCCGCAGCAGGTGGATGGACAACGTGTGCCACTTGACGGACTTGGCCTCAAAGGCCACAAAATCCGGGCGGGAAGCGAAGTTTTGCAGCATGCTGGCGATGCCGATGTTCCGCCAGAAGAGGAAGGCCGTCTTGCCCGTGCCTGCATGGTCAAAGGCCAGCTGGCCGCGGATGACCTCCGGGGCGTTCTTACGGAACCATTTCACCGCGCCGGGCATGAAGCTCTCCATGCACCAGGGGCCGTTGTAGCGCTTCATGCGATCGTACACTGCGCGGGACAGGAGATCCTGGTTGCCGTTTTCCACCTTGAGCTCGACGATCAGCGGCACACGGCCGGAGACGGCCTTGAGCACCTCGTCAAAGGTGGGGATGGGCTCGCCGTTGGGCAGCGTGCAGGCGCGGAGCTCCTTCAGGGTGCTGTCCGCGATGCGGATATCCGTGCCGGTCAGGCGCTTCAGGCTGTCGTCATGATGCACGACCAGCGCGCCGTCCCGGGTACGGTGGACGTCCAGCTCGATGCCGTAGCCCTTTTCCACCGCCGCGCGGAAGGCCGCCAGGCTGTTCTCGGGACGAAGGCCGTCTGCCGGACGGTTCTCTTCGTCCGGCTCATTGGTGTTCCACAATCCGCGGTGAGCATAGTCAACGCCCATCAGGGAGGAAATGTCCCGGCGGGGCAGATTGGGGCGGATGGCCCACGCGTAGGCCAGCAGGAGTATCAGCAGCGCAAGGAGCACCCACACGATCCACATCATCGCTTAGTCCTCCACATCCAGCGCCTCGATGCCGCGCTTGGCCACGGGCTTGCTGTCACCGTGCTTGACGAAGAACATGGTGATCATCGCCAGGGTCAGCATGATGAAGGCGTAGGGGAAGAGCGTCCAGTAGCCCACATGCTCCAGCAGCGCGCCGGAGAGGATGGGAGTCAGCACCTGTGCCGCCATGGAGAAGGTGTAGTAGTAGCCGGTATACTTGCCCACGTCGCTGCCGGAGGCCAGCTCAACGACCATGGGGTAGCTGTTGACGCCGATGGAAGCCCAGCCCATGCCCACCAGGGCAAAGAGGATGAAAGCCACAAAGGTCAGCTCCTTGAGCAGGCCCGCGCCCAGGAAGGCGACCATCAGCAGCGCAATGCCGCCCATGATCATCTTCTTGCGGCCGATCTTGGAGGACAGCACGCCCACGGGCCAGTAGCTCAGGATGGCCACCACCGTGCCCACCAGCAGACAGTTGGCAGCGGTGCTCTTTTCCACCTCAAACACGGCGATGGCGTACTTGCTGAAGGCGGTGGTAACGGCGTTGTAGCCCATGAACCACAGGCTCACGGAAGCCAGGATCAGCACCAGGGAGATCAGCTCGGCCTTTTGAAGCTTGCGGGCGGGAGCGTTCGCCACCGGCGCGGCAGGCTTCTCCGCGTCCAGGCGGCGGTTGATCTCGTCGGTCTCCGCGGCCAGCTTGCGCTCCGGGATCACAAAGCGGATCACCAGCATCGCGGCCATCAGCAGGAAGGCCACGGTCATGAACAGGTAGGTGTAATCGCTGACGGTTTTGCCCGCCTCGTCCACATACTCCCGCAGGAGGATGTTGGTCAGGGCCAGCATCAGCGCGCCGCCGATGGCGCCCATCAGGTTGATGATGGCGTTGGCCTTGGAGCGCAGGGGCTTGGGGGTCACGTCAGGCATCAGCGCCACGGTGGGAGAACGGAAGGTTGCCATGACGATCAGCAGCGCAGCCAGCAGCGCCAGGAACACCGGCAGGCTGGCGAACTGCGTCGCGCCGGGCAGGCTCAATGCCAGCACAGCCGCACCGAATCCGCCAAAGAGCATGAAGGGCATGCGCCGGCCCATCTTCATCGTGCATTTGTCCGACAGCGCGCCGAAGAGCGGCAGCAGGAACAGCGCCACAATGTTGTCCATCGCCATCACTGCGCCGGAGATCGTATCGCCCAGGCCAAAGGTATCCTTGAGGATGAGCGGGATGGAGAAGTCATACAGCTGCCAGAAGGCGCTGATGGACATGAATGCCAGACCGACCAGGAATGTGCGCTTTACGTTGAGCTTCATGGGGATTCCTCCTGTTTCATTGGTGGCTGTTACAGCTTCCGCACGGGGAAGCACATGTACGATGTACCGCTGACGGGATCGGTGAAGTCATGAACGGCGCCGGCCAGGGAGAGGCCTTCGGCAGCGATCTGTTCCAGCGTGCGGGGGAAAACGTCGGGGGCGTCGGCTGCTACCCGGATATACTCAAAGCCGGGGATGTCCCAGCGGACCCAGCCCTTGGGCGGCTGCGCGTCATCGCGGACCTCCACGCCGGCCAGGTACAAACCCCGGGTGAAGCCGTCATCCCAGGGGCGGAAGGATCGGTTCATGTCGCTCATCGCGCCCCAGATGCCGCAAAGGGAGCCGTCCTCGTTGGTTTTTGCCAGGGCAGCCACCTCAGGAAAGCGGCTGTTGGCCTTCTCCCACAGCGCGGGGATGAAGCCGGGGCCATCCTCCGTGGAGCCTTCCATGCCGATCACAGCAAAGGCAGGCTTGATGATGCGCTCCATCGCTCAGTCCTCCCCGTTCAGCCTGGCAAAGACCATGCGGCCGGCGCTTGTCTGCAAGACGCTGGTAACGGTGACGGCCACCGTCTCGCCGATATGCTCGCTGCCGCCTTCCACCACCAGCATCGTGCCGTCCTCCAGGTAGCCCACGCCCTGATGGGGCTCCTTGCCGGGCTTGGTCAGCCGGAGGGTGAGGATATCGCCTGCGCTGGTGACGGTGCGCAGGGCCATGGCCAACTCATTCAGGTTGACGGCGGGAATCCCCGCCACCCGGGCGGCCTTGTGCATCAGTGCATCTGCGGTGATGAGGGCTGCGTGCTTCTCCCGGACGAGGGCCATGAGGGCCACATCCGTTTCCACGGGCGCGGGGGAAGGAGAGGGGAGGATCTGCAATTCCGCCATGCTTTTGAGAGCGTCCAGGCCGCGCTGGCCGCGGAGGCGCTGTGCCGGGTCAATGGAGGCGGCCATCTCCTGGAGCTCAGCCAGCACGAAGTCCGCCGTGAGCAGCTCGCCCTCGATCACGCCGGTGCGTACGATCGCAGCGATGCGGCCGTCCGTCAGTGCGGAAATGTCCAGCACCTTGGGGGCGGCGGCTTTCGCGGCATGGCGGACGCGGCCCTCTGCCAGCAGGGACGCCATGTCGTCCGCGCGCCGGGCGCCGATGGTCAGTCCCAGCACGCCCAGCACGACATAGAGGATCGCCGATACCGCCATGGTGAAGATGGATTCACCCAGGAAGTGCAGGATCTGCGTGATGAGCGAGGCGATCAGCAGACCGCCCAGCAGCCAGATGACCATGGAGATCAGCTGGGTGGTGGTGAGGGCCTCGGTGCGCTTTTCCACGTCGGCCATGGAGGTCGTCCACCAGGCCAGGAAGCGGGGGGCGATCAGGTGGGCGATGAGCATGCCCAGCGCACTCATGCCGCCATAGAGCAGGATCAGCACCCACAGCATCAGGGGAGCGTCGTTGGTCATGTTGTGCACCTGTACGCACAGGAAGGCCAGCGCGGAGCCCAGACCTGCGCCTGCTGCATAAAGCAGGATGCGCAGAAGATTCTTCAACAGCTTTGATTTCATAAGGAAATGACTCCTGTATTTCGATTAGAACAGCACGCTGATGGCCTGCATGACCGTGTCCACGCCAACGAATTTCACGCCTTCGGGACAGGACAGGCGCTTCATGTTCTCCCGGGGCAGCACGATGGTGGTGAAGCCCAGACGCTGGCATTCTGCCACGCGGCGGTCACACTGGGGGATGGCGCGCACCTCGCCCGCCAAGCCGACCTCGCCCATCACGGCAACATCGCTGCCTACGGGCATGTCCTTGAGGGAGGACACCACCGCCATGCACAGCGCCAGATCCGCCGCGGGCTCGGAAAGCTCCAGGCCGCCGGCGACGTTGATATAGACATCCTGATTGTAGGTTTTCTGATTGGCGCGCTTTTCCAGCACGGCCAGCAGCAATGCGACGCGGGAGGCGTCCGCACCGCCGACCGTCCTGCGGGGCGTACCGAAGTAGCTCTGGCTGGCCAGGGCCTGCACGTCGCACAGGAGCGGCCGCGAGCCCTCCAGCCCGCAGAATACCACCGATCCGCTGGCGCCCTTGGCCCGGCGGGAAAGCAGCTGCTCGGAAGGGTTCAAAACCACCTGCATGCCCTTGTCGGTCATCTGGAACACACCCAGCTCATTGACCGAGCCAAAGCGGTTCTTCACCGCGCGCAGCAGCCGGTATTCCTGCATCTTGTCGCCCTCAAAGTAGAGCACCACGTCCACCATGTGCTCAAGCATCCGGGGGCCGGCAATCGCGCCGTCCTTCGTGACATGGCCGACCAGGAAGATCGCCGTGCCGGTCTCCTTGCAGATGCGCATAATCAGGCTGGTGCACTCGCGCACCTGGCTGACCGAGCCGGGGGCAGAGGCCATCTCCGGGCGGTACATGGTCTGCACGGAGTCGATCACGGCCACGTCGGGCTGGAGCTGGCTGAGCTTTTCTTCCACTGCGTCCAGCGCGTTTTCCGCCAGGACGTACAGCTGCTCCTCCCGGATGCCCAGGCGGTTGGCGCGCAGCTTCAGCTGCTTGGCGCTTTCCTCGCCGGAGATATACAGCACCCGTTTGCCGGCTCTTGCCAGATTCGCGCAGACCTGCAGCAGCAGCGTGGATTTGCCCACGCCCGGGTCGCCGCCGACGAGCATCAGCGCGCCTTCGACAATGCCGCTGCCGGTGGGGCCCCCGCCCAGCACGCGATCCAGCTCGGACACGCCGGTGGAGGTGCGGACGGTCACGTCTTCGGGGATGTCCTTGAGGAGCATCGCCGCCGCGCCGGTACCGGGGCGCTGCTTGGGAGCAGCCTTGCCCGCTGCCGCCGGAGCGATGAAGCGGGTCGCTTCTTCCATCGTGTTCCACGCGCCGCAGCCGGGGCACTTGCCGGTCCATTTGGCGGTCTCAAATCCGCAGGCGGTGCAGGCGAAGAGACTTCGTCTCGTTTCTTTTTCTTTGGCCATAAACGGGCCTCCTGTTGAATTACGAATTGCTATCCTATTTATTATAGCACAGAATTGAACAGGTTGCAATCATACAAAAAGCCCCCGGAGAGGGGCTTGAATGGTCAGACGCCGGATTCTTCGGATTCCTCGTACACCAGGATGTCCCCCGGCTGGCATTTGAGCACCTTGCAGATGGCTTCCAGGGTGGACATGCGAACCGCCTTGGCGCGGCCGTTCTTGAGGATGGAGAGATTCGCCATGGTGATGCCGACCCTTTGGCTCAGTTCCGTCAGGGACATCTTGCGCCGGGCCATCATCACATCCAGGTCAACGCGGATCATACAACACCCTCCTGTTCGTGTTCGATGTCCATGGCGCGTACCAGCAGACGCTGCAGCACCAGGGCGGCAACGCCCACCGCCAGGAAGAAGCCCGGCAGCAGCACCATTTCGATCAGCCGGAAGCCGACCTCCCGGGCGCTGCCCAGATGGGCGGAGGCGGCGGTGACGCCGGCCAGCAGCACCATGCAGCCGCAGATGACGGCCAGCGTCGTTCCGGTGGCGTGGGTGAAGGCCGTTGTTCCCGTGCGCAGCCGCAGGCACATCGCCAGGAAGGCGGCCCAGGCTGCGGCCCACAGGACCATGCCGGTCAGGCACAGGGCGTTGAGGGTGGCGTCGTCGCTCAGACCGAGGGTGCAGCCCAGGTACACGCCGCCCGCGATGGACAGCAGGGACGCGACTGCCAGCAGCGTGAAGAGAACCTGGGGGTTCGTAAACCACTTTTTCATGTTGCATGCCTCCTCATACGGTCAGGTCGTTTTCGGTCTGCATGCTGAGGGCGCGGCGCATCAGGATCTGTACGGCGCGCACCATCAGCGCGATCACCAGCAGCATGAAGGGAAGCAGCAGATGCTCCACCACAGGAGAGACGGCCGGCAAGCCTTGCAGCAGGAAGGGCACCAGCGAGTTGCCGAACAGCAGCGCTACCACGCCTGCGGCAGCCAGCGCAATGGCGATGCGCCCAAGGGCGGCGCTGTTGCGCTCCGAAAAGGCAGAGGCCTTCTTCATGCGGCCGAAGATGCCGATGGCCTCCATCTCCGCGCAGAAGCAGCAGACGCCCATCGCCAAATCGCGCAGGCACTGCCCGCCGCTGAACAGCAGGACGGACATCGTATCGGTGGAGGTTTGCAGCATGGGGGTCTGACTGATAAAGCTGTACAGCAGGAACGCAGGAACCAGCGCAATGAACAGGGTCAGCGGGATCGCCAGGATGCAGATGAGCTGAGCGAGTGTCAGCAGAATGACGGGGCGCTTGGCGCTATGCATGATATGAACCCTCCTTCAGGGATGAATGCTGCCACCAGTGTAGCACGGAATGTGCCGGATGTCAATGCGGATTTGCTGATAAACGATATGTGCTGTCAACTCGATGCAGCAAAAAAGGAGCGGTCGATACCGCTCCGGGAAGGCATGAATCACAGATCCAGGCTGGGGAACATCAGCGTCTGATCCAGCAGCTCGGCGCCGAAGGAACGCACCAGGCGCACCTGGGGCTGGCTGGCGCTCATGATGCGGGCGCGCGCTTCGGTCACGCCCTCCTGGCCCACGATGCCAAGCGCGCGCTTGAGCAGATGCTTGCCCAGGCCGCGGCGCTGGAATTCCGGCACGATGTACAAGCCGTTGATCTCCACCGCGTCGCTGCGGCCGGAGAGGACGCACTCGCCCACCAGGTTCTGCCCGTACAGCAGACCCCACACATGGAAGACGGGGCTCATCTGCAGGCGCTGCAGGTGCTGGGCGCTCAGGTGACCCAGGCCGTTGAGGCGCAGGCGCTCCGCCAGGCCGGTCAGCTCCTGGGGCGTATTCAGGGGCAGGGGGATGATGGAGCAGTTGAAGACCTCCGAGCCGGCGTCAGAGGGAATCTGCAGGCGGACGAGATCCTCGGTGTTGCCCATGGTCAGGCCGTTGTGCTCCAGGAAGGAAATCTTGCGGGCGTCTCCGGGGTTGACGGAGGTGTACATGCGGGCGGGAACGCCGGGGTTTGCTTCCCGCAGCTGACGCGCACGGGCCACCAGCGCGCCGAAGAGCAGGTACTCCGCCTCCGGGGCACAGTCCATGGTGAAGAAGATGTTCACCGGACGATCGGGGTACACGCTGGGCTGGAACTGGTGCATCACATAGCCGTAGCCGAGCTGCACGCCATAGTCATTCACGGCGACGAACACGTCCTCCGTGGGGAGATTCATAAAGGGCTCCTGCGGATGGGTGACCTGCATAGTCTTGATTCCTCCAAATGCAAACCGGAATTTTCCGGACGATGGGCATATAAAACCATTTTCATTATACCCGTTTTTGGCAACTTGTCAACACAGCAGGCACATCAAACCCATCGCCAGCAGGAAGGAGAGCAGCCCGTGCACCGCCTGCCAGCCGACTTGCACGCCCAGCGGCAGAAAGCTGCCCTCGTATACCGCACGGTTCTGCATGATGATTGCCATGCCGCCAAATCCGGTTGCGCCGGCGATCAGCGCCGTGCGCATCGGCAGCGGAAACGGCAGACCGGCAATTTCTGCCGTGCCGGTGGTGACCTCCAGGAGCGTCGTCACGGGCAGTGTTACGGCGGAGGGCAGCATCTCCGCGGCCAGCGCGGCGAAGACCCGCAGCATCACCATCGTCCCGCAGACAAGGAGCATCGTGCGGGCAGACGCTTCCACCGCGGCGCCGAAGGTCAGGGGGGCGAGGGCCGCGGGGTGATCGTCGCTGCGTCCTGCGGCCGCGCGCCGATCCGCCCTCCGGGCGCTGGGGCGGCATTGCGCCGCCCGCCCCGCGGCCCATCCGGCAATCCATCCCCCGGCGATCACGCTGACCAGGCACACCGCGCCTGCCGTGCGCGATCCCAGCCATCCGCCCAACGTCCCCAGCAGGAACATGGGGCTCATCGTGGCGCAGGAGACAGCCAGGCGAACCTGTTCCTGTCTGGTCAGGCCCGCGCACATGGGCAGCAGCCGCGCGCCGGTGGGGGAGCCGCCGCCCCAGCCCAGCAGCATCACCAGCATGGGGGACATGCGCTTCACCCGGCTGACCGCCATCAGCGACAGCGTCATGTAGGGCATCAGTCCCGGCAGCACCGCCGTCACGAACAGGCGGCACGCGGCGGAGGCGGCAGTCATCGTCACGTCCGCACGCAGCAACAGGGCGAGCATCAGCAGGATCAGCGCCAGAAGCATCCGCATTCCCCCTTTCATAATCCCGCAAAACGTGGTATACTAATGCCAGACTATTCACCCAGGAGGCCTCCCTATGCAGAAGGACACCTTCCTCATCGTTGACGGCAACAGCCTGATGCACCGGGCATTCCACGCCCTGCCCCTCATGGACGCAGAGGGGATCTACACCAACGCCATCTACGGCTTTCTGAACATGCTCCTCAAGGTCATCAAGGAGGAGGATGTGCGCTATATCGCCGTGTGCTTCGACGAGCACGGCCCCACCTTCCGCCACACCGCCTACCCGGATTACAAGGCCGGACGCTCCGCCACGCCGGATGAGCTCCGCCAGCAGTTCCGCACCATCCGCGAATTGCTCACCGACATCGGCGTGAAGTGGTACACCCTCATGGGCTGGGAGGCGGACGACCTGCTGGGCACGCTGTCTCTGCGCGCGGAGGAGGACGTGCGCCCGCTGCTGCTCACCGGCGACCGGGACGCATTGCAGCTGGTGGACGGCAAGACCGAGCTCATGTTTACCCGCAAGGGCATCAGCGAAACCATCCTGTTCACCCCGGCAAAGGTGCACGAGGAGTACGGCTTCTCGCCCGAGCAGGTCACCGACTGGAAGGGCCTGGCCGGCGACAGCAGCGACAACATCCCCGGCATCCCCGGCATCGGCGACAAGACCGCCGTGAAGCTGCTGCAGAAGTACGGCACCCTCGAAAACATCCTCGCCAGCACCGCCCAGGAGAAGGGCAAGCTCCGCGAGCGGCTGGAGACCTGGCCCGACCAGGCCCGCATGTGCAAGGAGCTGGCCACCATCCATCGCGACGCGCCCGTCGATTTCCGCCTTGCGGACTGCAAGCTGCCCGACCTGAAGGCTGCCATCCCCGCGCTGAAGAAGCTCCGGCTGAACGCGCTGATCAAGCGCATCGCCGGGGAGGGGAGCGCAACGCAAACCGCCGCTGCTCCTGCGGACGCGGCCGAGGTCGCCCCGCTGACCCTGCTGCCCTTCGCGGATTTCGTGAGCGTTGACACCGCAGACGGCCTTTCTGCCTGGCTCGGCGGCCTGACTGACAAGGCGTACCCCATTGCCATCCACATGGGCGATATCAGCATGTCCATCGCGGCCCAGGACGGCTCCTGCTGCATGGTGAACCTCGGCGGCGACCTGCTCATGCCCGGCCTTGACCCGGTGGAGGTGCTGACCGCGCTGGCTCCGGTGATTTGCCGGCATCCCTGCATCGTCCACGACGGCAAGCGCCTGTGGCACCAGCTTGACAGACTTCGTCTGCCTTTACCACTTCGTCTGCCTTTACCGGATGCATTTGATTGGGACACCATGCTGGGCGCGTACCTCATCAACCCCCAGGAGAAGAGCTACACCTGGGCGGCCCTGCG
>JAFXFR010000126.1 GCA_017513475.1 Clostridia bacterium | reverse complement strand
GCCGGTGTTCTTTGCGCTGCGGTTTTCCGCCTCGATGAGGACCTCCCGCTGCTTTTCGGGGAAGAGCGCCTTGTCCCCCAGGATGAGGATGCGCACGTTCTTCTCCATCAGCTCGTCGATCTCGGACTTGAAGAAGTCCAGGATCAGCTGCATCAGCGCGCCGACCTCTTCCTTGGAGCGCTTCCAGTTCTCGGTGGAGAAGGCGTAGATCGTCAGCGCCTCGATTTTCAGGTCATCCGTGTGGCGAATGATCTCGCGCAGGGTCTCCACGCCCTGACGATGCCCCATGGCGACGTTCAGCTTGTGCTTCTTGGCCCAGCGGCCGTTGCCGTCCATGATGATGGCCACGTGGCGGGGAAGCTTGGCAAAGTCATCCCGAACCATCGCCGCATGGCGGACGTTTTTCTTGAAAATGCCCATAATACCTCAAAAAGGCAGACCCGCAGCCCCTCGCGGAAGCCCACGCGTCTGCCTGCAATATCACACTTTTCGCGGATCTCCGTCCTGGAAGGCGCTGACCGTCAATTCTCCTGCCCGCGCGCGGATGACACGGAGCGTACCTTCACGCATACCGGTATCCTCTTCCCCCTTGCGGCGGGGCGCACAGGTAACAAGCACCTTGGGCTCAACGCCCCAGGCGCGGGCGGCTTCGAGTGCCTGATCCAGCGGAAGACCCAGCAGGGATTCCCAGTTCGCCATGGAAATCAGACCTCCATGATCTCCTTTTCCTTGGCGGCGGCAACGGCGTCGATCTCCTTGATCGCCTTGTCGGTCAGCTTCTGGGCGTCTTCCTCGGCCTTGTGCTGATCGTCCTCGGTGATGAGGGAGTCCTTCTTGAGCTTCTTGATCTGCTCGATGGCGTCGCGGCGGATGGAGCGCACGGCAACCTTCGCGTCCTCGGCGCCCTTCTTGACCTGCTTGGTCAGATCCTTACGGCGCTCGGCGTTCAGCTCGGGGAAGATCAGGCGGATCACTTCGCCGTCATTGTTGGGGTTCAGGCCCAGATCGCTGGTCTGGATGGCGCGCTCGATGGCCTTCAGCATGGTCTTTTCCCAGGGCTTGATGACCATCATGCGGGCTTCGGGCACGGTCACGTTGCCGATCTGATTCAGGGGCGTGGGGGTGCCGTAGTAGTCGACAGTGATGCGGTCCAGGAGCTTCGGATTGGCGCGGCCGGCGCGGATGGCCTGCATGTTGTTCTGCAGCACGACGATGGACTTGTCCATCTTGACCTTCGCCTGGTCCAGGATTTCCTTGCAAGACATAATATGACCTCCTTGTATGGGGGATTGATTGCTTCTTCTATTGTACCTTGTTTTATGGGAAAAGGCAAGGGGGTCTTCGACCCTTTTCTTTTCCCGATAAAGGCAGTCTTATCGCCCGCGCCATGAGGGCGCGGAAAGCCAACGACACCTACAGCCGGATAAACACGCGGTAGGTTTATGATGGAAAAGTCAACTCAATCGCGAGCCGCCCGCGGGGGCAGCCCCGCTCAGGGGTGCACAAACGTACCGATGTCGCTGCCCTCCAGGACGCGGATCAGGTTCTCCGGGTCGTCGAGTCCGAACACGCGCACCATGGGCAGCTTCTGCTCCGCGCAGATGGCGAAGGCGGCAGCGTCCATCACCTTCAGGCCACGGTTGAGGGCCTCGCGGTAGGTGATGTCCTTGATCAGGGTGGCGGTGGGATCCTTCGCGGGATCAGCGGTGTACACACCGTCGATGTTCTTGGCCATCATGATGGCGTCCGCCTCGATCTCGACCGCGCGCAGGGCAACAGCCGTGTCGGTGGAGAAGAAGGGGTTGCCGGAGCCGGCGGCAAACAGCACCACGCGGCCTTCCTTCAGGTGACGGCGGGCCGCCATGGCATTGAAGGGCTCGCAGAAGCGGTCCATATCCACCGCGGACTGCACCACGCAGTCCACGCCGGCCTTGCGCAGCGCGTCGGACATGCACAGGCAGTTGATCACGGTACCCAGCATGCCCATCTGGTCAGCGACGACGGCGTCCATATTGGCGCTGGGGCCCTGACGGCCGCGCCAGATATTGCCCGCGCCGATGACGATGCCGACCTCGATGCCCATCCCGGTGATGCGGCGGATCATCTCGGCGGTTTCACGAACCTTGTCGAAGTCGAACAGGTCATTTCCGGACTTGAGGGCCTCGCCGGAGAGCTTGAGGATAATGCGCTTGTATGCAGCCATGGTGGTGCCTCCTATCAAAATAACATCAAAACAAGACAAGCCGGTAGCCCGCGCGATGAGCGCGCGGAAGGTCAACTCCACGAATCGACCCAAGCCGCACGCGGCAGGTCTATGGCGAAGCAGTCAACTCAATCGCGAGCCGCCCGCCGGGGCAGCCCGGCAAAAAGGGGAACCGCGTGATGCAGTTCCCCGAATGTGTTTGAAATTACTTGGCCATCTTGGCGATTTCTTCAGCCAGGTTGTCCTTGCGCTTCTCGATGCCCTCGCCGCGCTCGAAACGAGCATAGCGAACCACGTCGATGGGGGAGCCAACGGCCTTGGCGGTCTCGGCAACAACGCCCTTGATGGTCTTGTCGCCGTCCTTGACGAAGACCTGCTCCAGCAGGCAGACTTCCTTGTAGTACTTCTCGATCTGACCCTCGACGATCTTGTCGACGATCTTCTCGGGCTTGCCGGACTCCAGAGCCTTGGCGCGGTAGATCTCGCGCTCCTTCTCCAGATTCTCGGAGTTCACTTCCTCGCGGCGGACTGCCTCGGGCTTGGCAGCGGCGATCTGCAGGCAGATGTCGTGAGCCAGCTCCTTGACGGCCTCGTTGTCGGCAGCCTCGGTGGCAACCTCAACCAGGACGCCCACCTTGCCACCCATGTGGATGTAGGAGGACACCAGGCCGGCGGTCTCGTAGCGGGCGAAGCGGCGGACGGAGATCTTCTCGCCGATGGCCACGGTGGCCTCGGAGATCAGGTCTTCGATGGTCTTGGTCTCGTCGTCAACGAACTTCTGAGTGTTCAGAGCGTCGATGTCGGCGGGGTTGGCCAGCGCCACGTGCTTCGCAACGGAGTTGGCGAAGTTCATGAAGTTTTCGGTCTTGGCAACGAAGTCGGTCTCGCAGTTGACTTCCACAACAGCGCCGATCTTGCCGCACTCGGTGATGTACTGGACAACAGCGCCTTCAGCAGCGATACGGCCAGCCTTCTTGGCAGCCTGGGCCAGGCCCTTCTCACGCAGCCAGTCGATGGCCTTGTCCATGTCGCCGTCGTTCTCCATGAGGGCCTT
>JAFXFR010000125.1 GCA_017513475.1 Clostridia bacterium | reverse complement strand
CCAGGATCAAACTCTTTCATTTAATCCTGTTATATCTAACCGGTTCATACCGGCAAGACTCAACTCATTCGGAATTACTGTCTCTTTTTTGCGTTATTTCTTGTCTGTATCGTTTTCAAGGTTCAGCGCCGCAGCTGCGCCTGAGCGCCGTGCGACTTGTATATCCTAACAGACTCCCAAAGAAAAGTCAACAGCTTTTTTCAATTTTTTCGGCCTTTTGGGCGAAGTTTTTTGATTTCCGAACACTATTTCCTGATTAATTCCGAATCATTCCGTCTTTGGGCGGTACAATCCTATGACCGCCCAAAGAAAATGTTCGGGAGTTTTGGGCACTCCCGAACACCATGTTGATCAATATTCAGCCTATTCGCTCAGAAGCTCCAGTTCAGATGCAGCTTGCGCTGGGCAAACAGCAGCTCTGCCATAGGTGTTTTCTCCGCATTCAGCAGCTCGACAACGTTCATCTCTGCTGCGTCCACAAAGGAATGGCGCCCCATCACCAGGGCAGTAAGTCCGCAGATATCGCAGCGGATGTCCGACTGCGCATGATCATTCCGCACCACTGTGAGGCTGCATCCATCGCTGCTGACGGTGAATTTGCCGCAATTCTCTGCGATCTGCTCATCTGTCACCTCAATGGTCAGCTTGCCGGAAAGAACCGGGGCAGGTAGCAGCGCCAGGGCACGCTCGGCATTGATGACGCGCGTCATGCCCTGGATATCTTCATGAGTTGCTACATCCCAGGCTTCGTTGCAGATCAGCGCGGGTTCAAAACCGCTGCGGGCCTGTACCCTGATTTCAGCCACCTCATTCATGGTGCGTATCATGGCAAAGATCGCTTCCAGACCTGTCTGGCAGGTCCAGGCCATATCCTGCATGGTAAGGATAGCGCCGCTGTCCCCCTTCTCATGCTTGCCAATCCAGTAAGCCACAGGTTTGCCGCCGATGCGCAGCACATAGGCATGCTTCATATTACCCCAGGGCGTCCCGCTGCGGCGTTCCTTCCACATGACGTCGCTGCGCAGGACGGCCAGGTTCTTATTCTCGATGTATACACGGTAGATCTCTGCCATCCCCTGATCGTCCTCACCGGGCAGAACACGGACAATTTCCTCCGCACGGCAGAGATCGGAACGGATCGCTTCGCGGGAGAAGGACATGTTCCGCCCAAAGCGCGTCCAGATGTAGCCGAACTTACCATAGAAGCGGAAGCTGAAGGGATACAGCGCGCCCAGCACATAGCCCTGCTGATACTGCCGGGGCAGATCTGTTTCAAAAATGGCGCGGATGGCGCCGCCGCCGCGGGCGACGGGATCGGTCACCACGCCGCCGATGCCCACCATCTTCACCGTCTGTCCACAGAAACGGACTTCGTAGGGAATCTCGATCATCGCGCTGAGGAGATCGCCCTTTTCATCAAACACGCCGCGGCGGATGCGAAGCAGCTCAGGAGGCAGCTCACCGGGGATCTCATCATCCGTGGGATATGTAAAGCAGATGGAGCTCAGGCGCTTGTACGCCAGCAGATCCTTGTTCTCAAAAGATCGGACTTCATGCATAATTGTCACCTCTTGGTTCATTCAGGGCATCTTGCCCGTTTGGGGCATCGTTTTCGATACATTTCGCCGCGCACAGACAAAAATCCTTCATATATATCTGCACAGACAAACGCATCCTCCCGTCATGCAGGAGGATGCGTACAGAATAATTACTTTGCCTTCTGCAGCAGCTGCTGCAGATTGGTCAGCCCGTCTCCCAGGCGAGTCAGTTCGTCAATGGTGGCTGTACCGTTCTTGAGCTTGGCCGAATAGCTGTCAATGATGCCGTAGAGCTCAGTAAACACGCTTTGGGGCACCAGCGGACGTCCGTAAAGCGTCTGGCACAGGTTGCTGAGCACATCGATCGCATTGACATTTGCGCGGATCTTGCCCAGCGCGCCTGCCGTATCAGAGCCGCCGGAACGGGACAGGGTATTCACCTGATTCACCGCCGAGCCGCATTCCGTCAGTGCGCGGATGCGCATCAGGTCCTTCGCCTCGTTGCGGAAAGCAATGGCCTGCCCGCCGGCAATGCCAACGCCCAGCAGCGCCACAGCCAGCAGAATGATGATGATCATCTTCACCCGGTCGGCCCGGGAATGCTCCACCGCACGGACATTACCTTTGCGTCCGTTGGCATAACGATTTTCCCATCGTTCCATAATTACCTCCGATATCAAACCGGCAGCCCCACTTTCGTGTCAGATATTTGCCGGTGTACTTCCTTCATCGCCACTATCTTACCACATTTCTTTGTTTGCGTAAAGGCGAACACGCAATTCCTTCATAGAATTGACAGAACTGTATAAACATTTCGCCTCCCGGGCATGCTCTTTTTAGACAATCTGACCCGAACAAGGAGGCCCTTCATGTACAAAGCACTGCTGACCCTGCTGATGTCCCTTCAACTGATGCTGACCCCCGCCGCCCCTGCGCAGACCATTCATTCCTTTACGCCCGCTCAGCCTGCCAGGATGTGGTGGGGGCTGATTGATCCGGAGCTGTCCGTCTGGTTTTCCCGCCTCCCCCTGGAGGTCCAGGACGGCACGCCCATCCTCTGGGACTGGTCCTGGCGAGGCTTCCTGGCATCGCTTTTCGGGCAGCCGCTGATGAAGGAGGGGCTCTCCGATGCTGCCCATGCATAAGCTCTTCCTCATCCTGCTGGCATTGCTGCTGGCCATCGTCTTTACCGCCGATGCAGCCACCCTGACCATGGGCAGTCGCGGGGAACGGGTAGCGCTCATCCAGCAGCGGCTGAAGGAATGGGGCGACTACAGCGGCCCGGTGGACGGGGTCTTCGGCCGGGCGACCTACAACGCAGTGGTTCGATTCCAGCGGCGCAACGGCCTGTCTGTGGACGGGCAGGTCGGGAAGAAAACTGCCGCTGCCATGGGCGTTCCCCTGACAGGAACGATCAGCGCCTCCCTGTACCGCGAGTCAGAGCTGCGGCTGCTGGCACGTCTGGTCAGCGGCGAGGCCCGGGGCGAACCCTATATCGGACAGGTCGCTGTCGCCGCGGTAGTCCTCAACCGCGTCCGGAGCGATGAATTCCCGGATACCATTGCCGGGGTGATCTTCCAGCCGGGCGCCTTCGACGCCGTCTGGGACGGGCAGTTTGACATGGAGCCCACCGCCTCCTGCATCCGTGCCGCCCGGGATGCCATGAACGGTTGGGATCCCACCGGCGGCTGTACCTTCTACTATAACCCTGCCACCGCTACCAACGAGTGGATCTGGACACGGGCCGTGCAGCTGACCATCGGCCGTCACGCCTTCGCCATCTGAGGTGCATGCATGAAAAGAATCCTCGCATATATCCTCGCCGGGGTGCTGGGTATGACGCTGCTCATTGCCCTGAATGCGACCCAGCGGCGCACCGCCGCCGCGGAGCTGGCTCTGGCAGCAACCACCAAAGCCGCAGTAGCTGAAGCCGCCGCCGAGCTGGATGACCTGTGCCTGACGCTGGACAAGCTGCTGCTGACCACGTCTGTCCGGCAGCAGGCCAAGCTGCTCTCGCAGATTGCCCTTGGGGCAGAACGGGTACAACTGGATCTTGCCGGCTTGCCGGACCGGGAGGGTCAGCAGGCTGCTGTGCTGGCGCATCTGTCCCGTCTCAGTCATCTTGCCCAGAACGGCCTGGCCGACCTGGCAGAGGGCGACGGTTTCCACGCAGAGACCCGCAACAGCCTGTCCGACATGCTGGATGGTCTGCGCCTCCTTCAGGCGGAGCTTGCCATTGCCAGTCAGGAAGCGCTCGCCGGCAGCAGCATTTCTGAGGCACTGCCGGCTTCCGAGGTCACCGCGCCGCCCACAGCCCGGGAGCTGATCTCCTACAAAGCGCTCCCTGCTCAGGAAATCAGCAGCGGCGAGGCGCTGCGCATCGCAAGGGAGTTCGTCGGGGCTGACAAGACATTGTCCGTCAGCCATGCGCCTGATACCTCGGGAGCGCTGCCGGCCTACGGCGTTACCGTTACGACTGCCGACTTGCAGCTCAACCTGGAGATCACCCGGCGCGGCGGCAAGGTGCTGCTCATGGCGCCGGAGACCGCCTCCTTCCCCATCCTGAAAACCCCTGGGGAATGCGCTTCCTCCGCTCTGGCGTTTCTTCAAAGCCGGGGATTTGCCCAGATGGAGGCGCCATGGTATCAGGTGTACGACGGATTATGCGTGTTGACCTGCGTGTATGTGGAGTCCGGCGTGCTCATCTGGCCCGACCGGGTGATGGTACAGGTGCGCATGGATACCGGTGACGTGGTCGGCATCGAGGCTCGCAGCTACTGGCGCAATCACATTCCCCGCAGGCTGCAAAAGCCTCTGCTGACGGAATCGGAAGCCCGCGCCTCGCTCGCTGAGGGAACGTCGGTGGCGTCCGCCCGACTATGTCTGCTGCCCGCAAATGGGCAGGAGCGGCTGTGCTGGCAATTCACGCTGGCACAGGAGGACGGCGCCTACATCAGCTACATCGACGCAATCACCGGAGCGGAGCTGCTGCTGGAGAAGGTCATACAGCTGGAATTCGGGCAGGTGACGGCATGATCTATGTACAGCTCAGCAACCGCGCCAAAGTGGAGATGGGGCAGCCCCTGCAAATAAAGAATGCCGCAAGGCTCATCGGGCCCAGGGGGGCAGAGAATCTCCGCCTTCCCTGTCCCGATGAGCAGGGCATCTGGAAGCTGACAGCCCTGCATGTTGCCAAGGCGCTGCAAGCCGCTTATCCCCAGGAAACCATCACGCTGCTGGGGGCAGATGTATGCTATGTTCACAGGGTAAAGGCCCTTCGCCGCGATCTGACCCGTCCGCTAAGGACGGCAGCTGCGTTTCTCATCCTGTGTTTAGGCGGTGCGCTGGGACTGGCCTGGTTCCACGCAGATGTGGACATGCCCCAGGCACAGCTTGCGGTCTATGAAGCCCTCACCGGCAGCAAGCTCCGCGATCCACGTTTCATCACCATCCCCTATGCCGCCGGAGTAGCCCTGGGCGTGGCAGTGTTTTACGCACTGCCCTCCCGCAAGGCCACCACGCCCCTGGAGGTCAAGCTGACCGAGTACCAGGCCGACATGGAGCAAACGGAGGCCCGCGACATTGATTGACGCCCTAACCATCCTGATCGCGCTGCTGTCCGGAGCCGCCGCAGCCATCGCAGCCAGCTGCGTCTGGGGTGTGCTGCTCATACCGGCCCGGGTGCAGGATCGGCTGCAGGCCGGCTCGCCCTATTCGCTGACCTGGGCGATCTGTCTGGGGCTGATGCTTTCCGCCTGCCATGACATGCTGGGCTTTACCCTGCATCTGCCGGAGGTCTTCGGCATCCTGGGGCTGCTCCTGGGCGGGATGTTCGTGGGCATGCTAGCCGCTGCTCTGGAGGAGATCCTTGAGGTAGCGCCGGTCTTTATGCGGCGCTTCCGTCTGGGGAATGTCTCCACGGGTGTCCGTTTCGTGATGATGCTCGGCAAGGGACTGGGAGCCATTCTGGCTGCCCTTGTCTTCACATTCTAACATATATATTGGAGGAAATCCCATGCAGCGATATGGAACGACGCGATTCACGCTCATCCGCCAGCCCCGCCCGGCAGACCGGGAGTCCCGTTTCCGCCCGGCAAAGGACGCAACCTTTCACCGCCCCCGGAAGGAGGCTGCCCATGTTTGACAAGAAAGCCAAGCCCGGCCCTGCAAGGCAGCGCCAGCTCGACCGCTACGCCCAGCTTGTGGACAAGCTCTCGCCCAAATCGGCATTGGGTCAGGGGCTGGTGCGCGCCTTTATCACCGGCGGGTCCGTCTGTACCCTGGGTCAGGTCTTCATCGAACTTGGTCAGCGGTATCTGGACATGACGGTGACCACCTCCGTCACCTTCGCCAGCATGATGATCGTGTTCATCACGGCCCTGCTGACAGGCGTGGGCGTATTTGACCTCATCGCGAAGTACGGCGGCGCAGGTGCGTTTGTACCCATCAGCGGCTTTGCCAACGCCATGGTGTCCCCCGCGATGGAATTCCGCCGGGAAGGCCTCGTCCTTGGCCTGGGCGCTAAGCTCTTCACCATCGCCGGGCCGGTGCTGGTGTGGGGCATCAGCATTTCGGTGGTGGTGGGCGTGATCTACGCCATCATGCCCTGGTAAAGGAGGAAACACATGCAGCTGAACCGCATCGGGCAGCATACCATCCTGCTGCCGAATCGCCCGCGCATCGTCAGCAGCGCCGCCATCGCCGGAAAGAAGGAGGGCGCCGGCCCTCTGCGCGATGACTACGACCAGATCATCGACGACGACCTCTTTGGCGAGGAAACCTGGGAGAAGGCGGAGTCCCGCTTCCAGTACGCCGCAGCCGACCTGGCCATCCGCAAGTCCGGCCTGACCCACGAGCAGATCGATGCTGCACTGGGCGGCGACCTGCTGGATCAGATCATGGCGGCGTCCCTGGCTGTCCGGGAGCTGCACACGCCCTTCATCGGGCTGTACGGCGCCTGCTCCACCATGGCGGAAAGCCTTTGTCTGGCCAGCATGCTGACGGACGGCGGCTACCTGCGCCACGCAGTATGCACAGCTTCCAGCCACTTCTGCACGGCGGAACGCCAGTACCGCTTCCCGCTGGAATACGGCTGCCAGCGGCCTCCGACGGCCCAATGGACGGTCACCGGCGCAGGCTCGGCCGTGGTGTCCTCGGATGAGCGGCTTCCTGCCATCTGCCGCTCGACCCATGTGACCCTGGGGCGCATCGTGGACATGGCCATCAAGGACGCCAACAACATGGGCGCCGCCATGGCCCCCGCCGCAGCCGATACCCTCTCCCGCCACCTGAGCGACACCGGCCGCACTGCCGCCGACTACGACCTGATCATCACCGGCGACCTGGGACGGGTGGGCCACGATCTGCTGCTGACCCTCATGCAGGAGCGCGGCATGCCCCTTGACCAGACCCGCTACATCGACTGCGGCCTGGAGGTCTTCTCCCCTTCCCAGGATACCCACGCCGGCGGCAGCGGCTGCGGCTGCTCCGCGGTAACGCTGTGCGGGCACATCTTCCACCGGTTCCAAAAGGGCGAGCTCCGGCGGGTGCTGTTCATGGCCACCGGCGCGCTGCTCTCCCCCACATCCAGCCAGCAGGGCGATACCATCCCCGGCATCGCCCACGCCATCGCATTGGAGGCGGATTCATGACCACGCTGCTGCTCAACCTGTTCAAGGCCTTTGCCGTCGGCGGGGCCATCTGCGTCATCGGCGAATTCCTCGTGCTCAAAACCAAGCTGACGCCCGCCCGCATTCTGGTGGGCTACATCGTGCTGGGCGTGATCCTCAGCGCCGTCGGTATTTACGGCCCCCTGGTGGATTTCGCCGGGGCAGGAGCGACCATCCCCCTGACCGGCTTTGGCCATGCGCTGACCACAGGCGTCAAAAAAGCTGTGCAGGAAATTGGCATCCTTGGCGCCTTCACCGGCGGCCTCACCAGTACGGCGGCAGGCATCGCCGCGGCGGTTTTCTTCGGCACGCTGACAGCCCTGCTCTTCAAGCCCCACCCCAAGGAATGATTAGATTTTGAAATTCAAATCAAATATGGTTGCAATTTCGGCCAATCCGGTATACAATAGGAATGGTATCCTGTTCATATAATATTCATTTTCATCCATAACAGGAGGATCACCATGCAGAACTACATCCTGATGACCGACAGCGACAGCGATCTGCCCTACGCGCTGAAGGTTCAGTACGACATTCCCGTCGTGTACATGCCCTACACCCTGGACGGCAAGGAGTACTTCGACGATCTGGGCCAGACCCTGGATCACAAGTCCTTCTTTGACGCCATGCGTCAGGGCGCGCACCCCACCACCTCCGCGCTGAATGATACGGTGTATGAGGAGTACTTCGAGCCCATCCTGGCGGAAGGCAAGGACATCCTGTTCCTGGCCTTCTCCAGCCAGCTGTCCATGACCATCAACGCCATCCGCGCTGCCCGCGAGACGCTGCTGGAAAAGTACCCCGAGCGCACCTTCATCGTGGTGGACACCCTGTCCATCTCCGGCCCCCAGACCCTGCTGGTGCTGAAGGCTCACGAAATGTACCGCGCGGGCGAATCCATCGAAGCCGTCGCCAAGTGGGTGGAGGACAACAAGCTCCGCGCCCAGGCGTTCTTCACGGTGGATGACCTGAAATACCTGCAGCGCGGCGGCCGCGTCAGCGCCACTGCGGCTGCGCTGGGTACCCTGCTGGACCTGAAGCCCATCCTGACCGAGACCCGCGAGGGCAAGCTCGCCGCCGCCCAGAAGGTTCGCGGCCGCAAGAAGGCCCTGGGCTTCATGGTGGACAAGGCCGCCGAGTGCATCGAGGATCCCACCGAGTCCATCGCCCTGGTGCTCCACGCCGACGCCAAGGAGGACGCCGCCAAGCTGGCCATCATGGTGCATGACCGCATCCCCAACCTGACCATCCGCATCGAAAATGTCGGCCCGGTCATCGGCGCTCACGCCGGCCCCGGCACGCTGGCCATCTGCTTTATCGGTAAGGAACGCACGATGTAACGGCATACGAAAAGCTCCTGCTCATATGAGCAGGAGCTTTTTTGTTCACAGTTTGATGGGAATCGTCATGAAGGAAGCAACGCAGATGCCCACGGTTCCCACGACAAAATCGATCCACGCTGACCACCCCAGCAGCATCATCGCACAGGACAGCAGCGTCAGCAGCAGCGCAAACACGCCAAAAATGCGGAAGTGTTTCCAGGCAAAGGCCTTCCTGCGCCCGGAACCCGCTGCTTCAGCGTCCTCGAAGGAGGTGCCGTTGTACCAGTAGATCTGCTCCGTCCGCCAGACATGGAAGCTCAGCGCCGCCATGTACCAGGCCGTCAGCAGCATGATCAGCCGCATCACCAACTGCTCATTCACGCCGGGAATGAAGGCGATCCCCAGCAGCAGCGCCAGGTACGCAAACAGCCCGATCACGAAACCCTTGTAGCTCTTCCTGTGCATCCAATCACCTCAGCACATCGCCATACCATGTGCACACCTCGCGGATGCGCCACAATTCGCTCTCCCGGGAGACCTCGCGCCACATCGGCTGATACTGGCGGAACCACTTTTCCAGCCGGGTCGCCAGCGCAGGATCCTTCTTCCCCGCGGATACGGCATGGCCCACATGGTTCCACAACCGCACGCCCTCGGCAGCGATGAGCCAGTTCATGACCATCGGGCGCTGGGCGGCGTCCATGTGCAGGCAGCATTCCTGCAGTCCGGCGGCCGCCCGGTCGATGGCTTCGTCGGCCCTGCGGACGACTTCATCCGCCAAATGCCCCATGGGCGAAGTCTCACGAGGTTCGTCCAGGCGGCCGCGAGTCCACTCCATGTGCTGCACAATATGCCACCAGCGGTAGGTCTGCGCTTCCGACAGCGCGGCCACATGCTGCAGCACCTTGCCGCTTCGATCGCCATACATCAGCACGGACAGGCTTTCCCACAGCGCATCCTGCGCAGGCAGCTCGCCCCAGGAGGCACACGCGCCCGCCGCCAGTCCCGGCAGGGAGAAACGCGGATCATTCACGTTGCCGTAGTCGCCCCAGTCGGTGTTGAGGAAGCCCGCCGCGCCGTACTTCCGGCCGTATTCGGCCATGCGGCGGATGTTCTCGTGGCTGTCGCCCATGCGGGGGATGATCTGATTCCAGCCGCACACACCCGGGCACTGATACTGCTTCGCGCCGGCCTGAGCCAGCGTGCGGGTGGGATCTTCCTTCTCATGGGCGCTGTAGCCCCAGTTGAGGCAGATGGTGCCTTCAGGCAGCTCTCGCAGCGCCTCCGGAAACCGCAGCACGATATCGCCCCAGAACATGGGCGTACGGCCGGTCGCCGCTACATGGGCGCAGAGCTTCTTCACGAAGGGCATGTACAGTTCCTGCTCGGATTTTCCCCGGTTGCGGCCCTTGCCCAGGTCGAAGGTCTCGTCTGCGCAGACGTTGAACAGCTTCGTGCGGAAGAGCGCCATGTACTCGTCCAGCATGGACGCGATCAGCTCAAAGGACGCAGGATTGCAGGGATCGATGGTCAGGTGCGCCATGCGGTGCGGCATGGTAGAGGGCATCTTTTCGCTGCCCTTGGTCTCGCACAGGGGCGCGTAGGTTTTTGTACGCAGCAGCTCCAGCAGATGCCCGAAGGAGGACATCGACGGCACCAGCTCAACGCCCCGCGCGGCGCAGTAATCATCCAGCGTCATGATGTCTTCCGGCGTGAGGGGATCCACCGCAGTCGCCCACAGCTCCGTCAGGTCGCGGTAGAGATAGGTGTGCTCCACGTACAATTGGAGCTGGTTCAGCTTGTAGAAGCAGCACTCGTCCGCCAGGTGCTTGAGCCACGCCATCGTGCCGATGCGCCCGCGGGTCTGGTCATGGTAGAAGCCGCGCACGGGGTAATCCGGCGCATCCGCGATGGTCATGCAGGGCAGCTTCCACCCGCTTTGGCGGATGATCTGCCGCAGCGTCTGCACGCCGTGGAGCAGTCCGGCCTCGTCATGGCCGGCAGCGGACACGCCGTCCGCCGTGATGGCAAGGGCATAGCCCTGAGCAGGCTCAGCCATTTCCACCGCCAGGCAGATATCTCCCACACGGGCCTTGCCGATGCGGATATCCACCGTCATGCCGCAGGCCGCGAGGATCTCCGCCTGCAGCTGCTTCGCGCCGGTGCGAGCCAGCTCACAGCCGCTTTCCAGCACGATGCACATATCAGGGGTCAGGAAAAACGCGCCGTCATGGACTTCCACCCGGCGCGGAACGGGCAGCAGATACAGCATGGCAGCCACTCCTTTGCTTTATTCGGCAGCAGGCTCAAAGCGCTCCAGCTGGATGCCGGCCTCGGCGAAAAGCTCCAGGGTGAAGTCGTCCGGGTAGCCCTCCTGGTACACCACGCGCTTGATGCCTGCGTTGATGATCATGCGGGCACAGACGCTGCAGGGTTGATGGGTGCAGTACAGGGTCGCGCCGTCGATGGACACACCCGGCTTGGCTGCCTGGATGATGGCGTTCTGCTCGGCATGGATGGCATAGCAGACCTCCGCGCGGGTGCCGGAGGCGATGCCCAGCTTACGGCGGAGGCATTCGCCGCGCTCCTTGCAGGTCTTGAGGCCCGCAGGTGCACCGTTGTAGCCGGTGGTCATGATGCGCTTATCCTTCACGATGACCGCGCCAATCGCCCGGCCGGGGGTATTGCAGCTGGTCCAGGTCGCGATGACGTGGGCCATTTCCATAAAGCGGATATCCCATTTGTTCATTGGTAAAGCACTCCTTTATTTGATGCCCTGCCAGAGGGCGTCCGATTCTTCGGTGAGGACATCGCGGTATTCGGCATCCTCCTTGGGGATGATGATCTCCCAGAGAATAGTATCTTCATAAGGATCGGTGTGATCCCGAACAGTGATGTGAAGCATGTCGCCATGGATGATGCTGGTATAGGTCTGCCCCTCAAAAACGTCCTCCGCCCATTCATCGCTGACAGCGCTGCGGATGAGTTTCAGGTTCGTCCCTTCCCAGCGATAAAGATTCCAAACATGCAGGAGTCCGGCATTGCCATTGGAACCACGGGAGCTAATCAAGCCGTATTCGGGGTAGGTTTCATAATTGATCAGCCCTGCGTCATCCCCATATTGATGCACATACACATATGCATCCTGTTCTGCGTCGTAAACGAAAAACTTGAACCAGGCATTGGTTGCGCCGGAAATGGTCATGATGACGATATCATCCCAACCATCGAAGTTCACATCTTCATAGGTGATGTAGGGTGTTTCCAGCTCAGCGGTAAAGTAAATCGCCTTGCCGTTGGGCGTGACATACTGGTGGATGTAGCCATCGCTTGCTGCATCGGACAGGATGGTCGTGCGATGAACCACGGCAGCCGCTTCCATAGGGGACAGCATGCTGGTCAGGATATAGCCCTTCATGCCCTCGCAGTCCACATAGCTCCAGCCATCCGCCGTTTCACCCAGGATGCGCACCGCCGTCCCGTTATCCGGACACATGGCAATCATGCCGTCCATGGAGGGCGACATCCGCAGATTGACCCAGGTGCTGTGGGGATTGTTCACCACCTGCCACGGGCCCGCCATAACCGGCTGTTCCCCGCTGATGAACCTTGCCATCATGTATCCCTCGACGTCGCCGATCATCACCCAGGCCCATTCATCATACCAGTCAATGACGATCACGTCCGTCCCGGTAAAATACAGGCCCAGCGAATCTGCCTGTGCAGAGGGCTCTGCCCGCAGATGCACCCGGTCGGCGTCGCCGCCGTCAATGTACCGTACGCCGGTATCCGCCAATGCAGCGGGTACCAGCATCAGCACTGCCAGCAGCAGCGCAAACAGTCGCTTCATCATCATCACCTCATCAGGAAGATTTACCAATAAAACGATTGGCAAACATCGTTTCTTTCAGAGCAGCACATTTTTTACATTATACTTCACCCGTCCGGTGCTGTCAACGCCAACCCTCGCATATCCTCCCCCACGGAGGTGATTGCGGTGGCTTCGCTGAAAAAACAGGCGCTGGTGCTGACCATCGCCAACGCATACACCCGGGCACTGGGCTTTGTACTAAGATTGGTCACAGCCCGGCTGATGGGTGCACAGGCGCTGGGAGTAATGGAGCTTGCCTCCTCCGCTGTGATGCTGGCCATCACGCCGGTCACAGCAGGCGTTCCCACCGCCATGAGCCGTCTTGCCGCCCGGAAGGGAGCAGAACCCCGCGCCGTACTGCAGGCCGGACTCTCCCTGGTGAAGCGACTGACTGCCTGGCTCATACCGGGTATGCTGCTGATTTCCCCCGCCATTGCATGGCTGCTGGGCGATCTGCAGACGCTTCCGTCCATCCTCACCAGCCTGCCGTTGATCGGCCTGCTGGGCACATGCGCAGTATACAGCGGCTGGTTCTACGGCCGGAACGACGCCTCTACCCCTGCCCTCAGCGAATGCGCCGAGCAGACTGTGCGCTGCGTGCTGGCCATCCTGCTGCTGATGTTCTTCCGCCGCAGCAGCGTTTCTGTTACCGCAGCCCTGCCAAACCTGGCAGAAGTGGCTGCCGGCGTGGTGGTTTTGAGGATGTTCCGCAGCAAGTCACCGCGACTGAAGCACATTGCACCGGATGCATCCATTCGGCAGGAGATCCTGCGCCTGACCGCTCCAACCACCGCCGCCCGCCTGTGCCAGACAGCACTGCGTGCGCTGAACGCCGTCCTTCTTCCGACATGTCTGCGGCGTTCCGGATTGTCTGCCCTGGCTGCCACAGCACAATTCGGATTGCTCAACGGCATGGCAATGCCGCTGCTGATGCTGCCCGGCATCATCACAGGAGCGATCTGCATGGTCGCCACCCCTGCCGTCGCGCGGCGCGAAGGCCACGACCTCCACCTTCGGCGCACAATGCGTCAGCTGCTGCTCAGCGCAGCGGGGGTCGGGGTAATTGCGTCTGCCGGATTATTCTTTGGGGCGGAGTTCATCGGCAGCTTTCTGTATAAGGAAGCCGCCCTCGCACCGCTTTTGCGGCTGATGGCGCCTGCATCACTCCTGATGGCCGTGCAGCAGGTGCAGTTCGGGCTGATCACCGGCCTTGGGCTGCAGAACAAAGCGCTGACCGGTACCGTCATCGCATCCTTTCTCACCCTGATCGTGACAGCGCTGCTTTGCCCGATCCCCGGGATCCGCCTGTACGGAGCCGGAATTGCGACCCTTGCCGGAACGTTGCTTCGGATCCTGTGGAATGCCGCCGTTCTGCGCAGTTCCCGCAGAAGCCGTCACGTGCTGTCATCCCCCGCCGGAAGCTGCTCATAACAGCCTTCCGGCTTTTTTCAAAAAAGTTGTTTTTAGGGGTTGACATTTCCATTGTGATGGTGTATTATACTTCTTGTCGCCGCACGATACCGGCTGACACGCATGACGCGGGGTAGAGCAGTTTGGTAGCTCGTCGGGCTCATAACCCGGAGGTCGCAGGTTCAAGTCCTGCCCCCGCAACCATTTGGCTCAATAGCTCAGCTGGCCAGAGCGTCCGGTTCATACCCGGCAGGTCATAGGTTCGAATCCTATTTGAGCCACACGCATAAAAGCTTGAAACGATAACGTTTCAAGCTTTTTTTATTCCCTGCCCCATGCAAAAAGCCCGTGCAGCCAATTGGCCGCGCGGGCGATTCCATATTCTGCTGTCGATCGGTTTACTGCATCACCACAGCCGCGCAGTTCTCTGCGCCGGCGGTCAGCGTCACCTTGCCCTGCAGCGCGCCGCAATCCAGCTGGTACTTCCCCTTGAAGCCCTTCAGCTCGATCATGCCGTTGTCATCACTGCACAGGGTCACGTCGGTGGACCACTCCTCGCGGATGAGCTTATGCAGCGCATGATAGCTGGGCTTGAGGGATCCGTCCTTGCGGATGACGCCGCTGGGAGCATTCAGCCAGGCGCCGTCGCCGAAATCCCAGTTGGTGATGGCTGTCACCAGCGGATGATTCTCAAACAGGTTGCGGTACATGTCCACCAGCGCTTCAGCCTGCATGGCCTCGTACTCGGGCGTTGCAGCGTCGTCATCATAATGGGCGTCCTGCAGATCGTTGATTTCCGGCGCAACCAGCGGACCGGCCACAATGGTATTCTCAGTGAAATGGATGGGCAGCCCGAAGTGCTCGAAGCGCTCCAGGATCGCATCTGCCTTTTCCCTGCCCCAGATTCCCTGATGCTGATGGGACTGCAGACCAATGGTATGGATGGGCGTGCCTGCGTTGAGGCAGCCGTCGATCAGGATCTCATAATTGGTGGAGAGATTGAAGTCATTCAGCAGCAGCTGTGCATCCGGATTCGCCTCATGGGCCGCATCGAAAACCGTCTTGATCAGCTTGACACGGCCCAGCATCTTGCAAAGACGGGTAGCAGCGTTGTCATACTTGTCGTAAATGGGCATGATGACCACTTCGTTGATTACATCCCACATATCGACCAGGCCCTTGAAGTCACCTACATCACGGTGAATGCGTTCCAGCTGCTTGCGCAGGATGGTCTCATTGTCGTACTTCAGCAGCCACGGTGCGCAGACAGTCTGCCAGCACAGCGGATGGCCCTTGACAGCCACATCCTTGCTGCGCAGGAATTCCGACGCACGCAGGTATTCCGCCGTGTGAGGCTTACCCTCCTCGGGCTCGAAGCGGCCCCAATAGAAGGGCAGCGTGCCGTAATTGAACAGACCCAGCCATTTGGCCATGCGGTCTTCCAGGCGGGCGGGATCAGGCTTGCGTCCCCGGAAGCCCTCGGGAAGAGGTTCTCCACCCGGCAGGCAGATATTGGCATAGGGCAGGGACTCAAAGGCGCCGCAGCCGAATAAAAACTCATGGTTGACCAGCTTGCAGTGCACCGTTCGGTTGGTCAGCGGGCTGCCCGCCTGATCCGTCAGGCGAATCCGCTGTGTTGCTTTGCGGTGAGAGAGCTTATCCATCAAGATGCCTCCATTCCATTCATTCTTCACCATTATAGTCAATTTTGTCCTGGAAGTAAATGCTTGGGCAACATTTTTTTGCCCATCCATGATTCACTGCGGCGCTGATCTGGTATAATGAAATCAACAACAACTCCCACACACTATGACCATGGAGGTATATGATGCTTACGATCGGTATGAAGGCCCCTGATTTCACCCTGGCCGACCAGCATGGCGCCCAGGTATCTTTGTCCGACTTCCTCGGCCGCAAGGTCGTGCTCTACTTTTATCCCAAGGACAACACCCCTGGCTGTACCCGTCAGGCATGCGCCTTTGCAGAGAACTATGAAGCCTTCCGCGCACGGAATATCGCCGTGATCGGCGTCAGCAAGGATTCCGTGGCCTCCCATGTGAAGTTCGCGGAGAAGTACAGCCTCCCCTTCACTCTCCTTGCCGACCCGGAGCGCCAGGCCATTGAGGCCTACGGCGTATGGCAGGAGAAGAAGATGTGCGGCAAAACCAGCATGGGTGTGGTTCGCACCACCTTTATCATCGATGAACAGGGCGTGATCCAGCAGGTGATGCCCAAGGTCAAGCCTGACACCAACGCCGCCGAGATTCTCTCCCAGCTGGCATGATCCGCCGCTGTATCAAAGAGCCCTCCGCTTTCTGCTGCGGAGGGCTCTTTCTTATTCAGCCTGTCCCTGCTTTTCCAGGTCTTTGAGCATTTCAGCGTAGAATTCCTCGCTGATCCTGTACTTCTTCAGGTATACGATGTACCCCGCGATGATCATCAGCAGCGGGACTGCAAACATGGCGATCTTCAGGATCAGCTGACCCTGAGGACCGATGGCGGTTGCCGTGGTCTCGTCCACCTTGATGCCGGACAGGATCAGCGTCATGCTGACAATACCCGTCGCCAGCGCGCCGCCCAACTTGTTGATCAGCGGCTGCACAGAGAAGGTGATGGCTTCGTTGCGCTTCCCCAGCTTCCACTGGCCGTATTCCACCGTATCGGAAAGGAACATGAGCATCAGCGTCTGGATGAAGGCCTGGCCCACAAAGACCAGCAGCGCGCCCAGCACAATCAGCACAATGGACATCTCCGCAAAGAAGAAGATCGCATAGCCCAGCAGCACCAGGACCGTGGCGATGGTATACAGCGTGCGGCGGTTGAAATGTCTGGCCACCACCGGATACACCGACAGGGACCCAAGCTGCGCCACGCCCACCACGGCCACCAGCACCATATACAGATCCTTGTTGCCAAAGACGTACTCCATGTAATAGATAGCGAAATTCACCGTGGTGCAATAGCCCACCATGAACAGTGCCATAGCCAGGGTCGTCCACATGAGCTGGTCATTCTTCACCAGCACCCGGAACATTTCCCTGATGGAGGTCCCCTCCTGCTGGGCAGCAGGCAGACGGCGCTCCTTCACGCCCAGCAGCGGGAAGAGCAATCCCAGCAGATACACCACAGCCACAGCCACCGCACACCAGAACCAGACTTCCTTTGTATTGCCAAGTCCACTGGTAACGGGTTCCCAGGCCACCATCACGATATACATGCCGATGTTGGCACAAATGCGTGCAAAAGCGCCGGTCTTCTCGCGCTGCTTCTGATCGGAGGACATGACAGGCAGCAGCGTCCAGTAGCCGATATCGTTGATGCCGTAGGTAATGTCCCACAGAAGGTATGCGATCGCGAAAATGATCACGAACGTCCAGCCCTCGCCGATGCCGGCAAAGAGCAGCACGGAGAAAACCGCGCTCAGGATACCGCCCACAAGGATCGCCGGCTTGAACTTGCCCCAGGGAGTACGCAGGTTGTCAATGATCAGGCCGGTAATGGGGTCGTTGAATGCGTCGAAGATGCGCATGACCGTCAGCACCATGCTGACCGCCGCAAACACCCAAACGTCCAGCGAAAGCACCTTGGTCAGGAAATAGAGCAGCGTGTTGGCCTCAAAGGCATAGAACATATCCCGGCCGATGGTGCCCAGGCCGAAGCAGTAATGGTTCCTGCGGTCATGATTCTGCATTTTTGTTCTCCTCTTCTATGATGTACATTTCCGAGCCGAAGTCCGTCAGTGTATATTGATTCTCGTCGTAGCCCGTACCACGGAAGCCCGGCAGCAGACGGACGCCTGCAGTCAGCGCCGCACCGGAGAGGGTCATCTCCTGCTTGCCGTCCGGGAGTGTGATGAGCCTGTCCGCCGCCCGGAGAATCAGTCCGTTGGGATCGAGGTTCACGGGGGCAACGTGCTTCACCAGGCTCCCGAATTGTCCGATGCGCAGCTTCTGGGCGAGGGTGGAAAGATGATACCGCTTCTTCCGTTCCAGTCCGCGCAGCCGCAGGGTTTCATAGCCCGGTGCAGCGTGGGTCAGCGTACGGAATACCGCCGCCAGGGCGATATCCTCGCCGGATACCTGCCAGCCGTTCTTCATCCGCGAGAAGTCGCCGAACTGGAAAACACGCCTGTACCGCTTGTAGAAGGCGATCTGTTCCGTGATCTGCTCCCGCTCCAGCTTCAGCAGGTGGCCCAGATCCAGCTCATACCCCAGGCATCCGAAGAAGCTCACATTGCCCCTTGTG
>JAFXFR010000124.1 GCA_017513475.1 Clostridia bacterium | reverse complement strand
GGCGTTTGGAATATCAAAACGTTTGGATAACCGCAGGCGTTGGATAAACGTTGCTGGGCTGTGTGTCGCGGCGCACCCAATGGAAATGGGTCGAAGACCCTGCGCCGTGGCCCCCGCAAAGGAAAAACCCATCTTCCAATACGAAAGATGGGTTTCGAAAGGGTGAGCGATGCGAGCGCCGCCAGTGGCGGAAGCAGCGAGCTGAGCGAATCAACCGAAACGAGCAATCGAGCGGCAGCGAGAGTGCGACGATTGAGGTTGCGGATCGATGCCCCTTAAGCGGGAGTCCAGAGGGCAGAGCTCTCTGGTTAGTTGAACAGTTCCTTGACTTTGTCGAAGAAGCCCTTGCGCTGCTCGTATTCTTTGCCGGTGGTGGTTTCGTCGAACTGGCGGAGCAGGTCGCGCTGCTTGTCGGTGAGCTTCTTGGGGATCTCCACACGGACACGGACGATGAGGTCGCCCTTTTGCGTGCCCCGCAGCTGCTGGATGCCGTAGCCCTTCAGGCGGAACTCGGTGTCGTTCTGGGTGCCTTCGGGGATGCGGTATTTCACCGGGCCGGTGAGGGTGGGGATGTCCACATCGCCGCCCAGGGCTGCCTGGGTGAAGGAGATGGGCAGGTCCAGGCGCAGGTTATAGCCTTCGCGCCGGAAGAGCTTGTGGGGCTTCACGCTGACGCTGATGTACAAATCGCCGTTGGGGCCGCCGCGCAGGCCCGGTTCGCCCTGGCCGTTCATGATGATGGTCTGGCCGTTGTCGATGCCGGCGGGCACCTTGATGTTGGCGGTGCGCTTCACACGGGTGCGGCCGGTACCGCCGCAGGAGGTGCACTTGTCCTGGATCACCTTGCCGGCGCCGCCGCAGGTGGGGCAGGTGCGCACGGTGGTCATCCAGCCGCCGCTGGTGCGGATCTGGCCTGTGCCCTTGCAGGTCTGGCAGGTGACGGGGGAGGTGCCGGGCTTGGCGCCGGAGCCGTTGCAGGTGGTGCAGTTTTCATTGCGGTAGAACTCGAAGGACTTCTCGCAGCCGTGGGCGGCTTCCTCGAAGGTGATCTTCAGCTCGTAGCGCAGGTCATTGCCCTGCTGGGGGCCCTGGCGGCGTGTGCCGCCGCCCATGCCGCCGCCGAACAGCTGGTCGAAGATGTCGCCCATGCCGCCCATGCCGCCGAAATCAAACCCGCCGAAGGGGTTGCCTCCGCCGCCCATGCCGGCCATGGGATCCTCAAAGCCGAACTGGTCATACCGGGCGCGCTTGTTGGCGTCGGAAAGGACCTCGTTGGCCTCGTTCAGCTCCTTGAAGCGTGCCTCGGCTTCTTTATCATCGGGGTGCAGGTCGGGATGGCATTCCTTGGCCTTGCGGCGGTAGGCGCGCTTGATATCATCCTCGGTGGCGTTTTTGTCAACGCCCAGCACCTCGTAGTAATCACGTTTGTTTGCCAATGAGATTCACCTCGAAATCCCCCGGGAGAGCGTCCCGGGGGATGATTGCGTTTTGCTTACTGAACGGAACCGTCAGCGTTCACGGAACCATCGGGGTTGGTGGTGCCGGGCTGAGCGCCCATGTCGGGAGCCTGCTGCTGATACAGTTTGCCAAAGATGGCGTATACCTTCTGGGTGAAGGCTTCCATGGCGCCCTTGATTTCCTCGGCGTTGTTGCCCTCGCGCACCTTCTTGAAGGCGTCGATCTCCGTCTGCACGGTGGTCTTGTCCTCGTCGGTGAGCTTGTCGCCGTTCTCGCGGAGCTGCTTTTCCATTTCGTAGATCAGGCTGTCGGCGTGGTTGAGGGTTTCCACCTCTTCCTTGCGCTTCTTGTCCTGCTCGGCGAACTGCTCGGCTTCCTTCACGCGCTGCTGGATCTCGTCCTCGGTCAGGTTGGTGGAAGCGGTGATGGTGATCTTCTGCTCGTTATTGGTGGCCTTGTCCTTGGCGGACACGTTCACGATGCCGTTGCGGTCGATGGAGAAGGTCACCTCGATCTGGGGCACGCCACGGGGAGCGGGAGCGATGCCGGTGAGCTGGAAGCGGCCCAGGGACTTGTTGTCGTAGGCCATCTGGCGCTCGCCCTGCAGCACGTTGATTTCCACGGTGGTCTGGCCGTCAGCGGCGGTGGAGAACACCTGGGACTTGCTGGTGGGGATGGTGGTGTTGCGGTCGATCAGTCGGGTGAAGATGTGGCCCTCAGTTTCCAGACCCAGGGACAGGGGAGTCACGTCCAGCAGCAGCACGTCCTTGACTTCGCCGCCCAGCACGCCGCCCTGGATGGCAGCGCCGATGGCCACGCACTCGTCGGGGTTGATGCCCTTGAAGGGCTCCTTGCCGGTGACCTTCTTCACGGCCTCCTGCACGGCGGGAATACGGGTGGAGCCGCCCACCATGATGATCTTGTCGATCTGGTTATAGGTCAGGCCAGCGTCGGAGAGAGCCTTGCGCATGGGTTCTATGGTGGCTTCCACCAGGTCGGCGGTCAGCTCGTCGAACTTGGCCCGGGTCAGGGTCATGTCCAGGTGCTTGGGGCCGGTGGCGTCGGCGGTGATGAAGGGCAGGTTGATGTTGCTGCTGGTGGAGCCGGACAGCTCGATCTTGGTCTTCTCAGCGGCCTCACGCAGACGCTGGACAGCCATCTT
>JAFXFR010000123.1 GCA_017513475.1 Clostridia bacterium | reverse complement strand
TCGCGAAGCGGTTGCGGCTCAGGATGGGGAAGATGACGCCAACGGTCTCGCCGCCCAGCTTTGCGCGGACGTCGTCGGCAATGTTGTCAACGGATGCGTAGTTGCCCTGTGCACGGGCGACGATGGCTTCAGTCATGCAGAGGACGTCACGGTCACGCACGACGATCTCGCCGGTCTTGATCGCGTCGGCCACGCAGCCGACCACGATCTGCGCCAGATCGTCACCCTCGCGGATGATCGGCGCACGAACGCCCATAGAAACAGTACCAAGCATACGGCTCATATGATACACTCCCAATCTGCATAATGCAGTGACATAGCAAACGAAATACGGCATTTGCCGGAGTCCATTTACTTCAATATTATAATACTATCTTTCCGATTTGGAAAGAGAAAAATTCGATATTTTCAAGTTTTTTTTCGTCTTTCTTTTGCATTTTATGGCACTGGATTGTATACGGGGTGATGTGTTGTCATTCACGGCGAAATCTGCTATAATATATGTATTACAGCTAAAGAGGTGCAGTCAATGTACGAACAGGTACTCAAGGCGATTCGGGATCACCAGGTGATCATCATCCATCGCCATAACAATCCCGACGGCGATGCGCTGGGCAGCCAGATCGGCCTGAAGCATATCATTCGGGCGAATTACCCCGAAAAGATCGTCTATACCGTGGGCGACGAGGCAGGCCGCTATGCCTTCATGGCGGATTCTGTAATGGACGTCATCCCTGACGAAACCTACGATGGCGCGCTGGCGATCATCCTGGATACCTCCGCCCGAAAGCTGATCAGCGATGACCGCTATCAGAAGGCTGCGCAGACAGTGCGTATGGATCACCATCTATTCTGCGAGAAGATCGCGGACATTGAGGTGGTGGACAGCACCTGCGAGAGCTGCTGCGGCCTGATCGCGGACTTCTGCATGTCCTGCGGCCTGACGCTGCCCATGGAGGCTGCGACGGCCCTCTACACCGGCATGGTGACGGATTCCGGGCGCTTCCGCTATGATTCGGTGAATGCCCGCACCTTCAAGGCGGCGGCGTTCCTGATGCAGCATCCGATTGACACCAACGAGCTTTACCGCAACCTCTACGCCAGCGACTATGAGCAGATGAAGCTGCGCGCCCAGTTTGTGCTGAAAATCCAGTTTACCGCCCGGAATGTAGCTTTCATTTATACCACCCTGGAAGAGATTAAGCAGTATCCAGCGGATCTCTTTGGCATCAGCCGCGGCATGGTCAGTACCATGTCCGACATCAAGGGTGTGGACATTTGGGTCAACTTCACCGAGACGGATAAGGGCGTGCTGTGCGAGCTGCGCTCCAGCCGCTTCAACATCAATCCCGTGGCGGTCAAGTATGGCGGCGGCGGACATGCCAAGGCCAGCGGCGCCACCGTCCGTGACCGTGCTGAGGCCATGGCCATGCTGGCCGACCTGGACGCCATGATGGAGGCAGCCGAATGAATACCGAGATCAAGCAGGCGATTCTCGCCAAAATCAAGGAATATGACCGCATCCTGATCTTCCGTCACAAGCGGATCGACGGCGACTGTGTGGGCGCCTCCAAGGGCCTCAAGGAGCTGATAAAAGCCTCCTTCCCGCAGAAGGATGTGCGCATTATCGACGACGAGCGCAGCGACTATCTGGCCTTCCTGGGCCCCGATGACGAGCCTGTGGCGGACGAGTTCTACGCTTCTGCACTGGCCATCGTGGTGGACGTGGCAGACACGGAGCGCATCTCCAACCAGAAGTTCAGCCTGTGTCGTGAGATCATTAAGATTGATCATCATATTGACCGTACGCCCTATGGCGATATCAGCTGGGTGGAGGATGGACGTTCCTCTGCCTGCGAGTTGATCGCAGATTTCTATGCGTCCTTCCAGGACGAGCTGACTCTCACCCAATGGGGCGCAACCTGCATCTATACCGGTATGGTGACTGATTCCGGACGTTTCATGTATGAGGGTGTTTGCGGGGAATCCATGCGGCTGGCAGGTCTCATCCTGGACAAGGGTGTAAAAACGGACTGGCTCTATGCCAATCTGTACCTGAAAACCTTCGAAAGCCTGAAGTTCACCGCATATATCTACGAGCACATGAATGTTACCGCGAATGGTGTATGCTGGCTGCTGGTGGATAAGGCCATGCAGCAGAAATTTGGCTTGAATATGGAGAGCGCCAGTGCGGCAATCAGCAGCCTGAGCGGCATTCGCGGATGCTTGTGCTGGATTGCATTCATCGAAACCGGCGACGAGGAGCATGCAGTTCGCGTGAGACTGCGCAGCCGCTTTGCGCCCATCAATCATATTGCAGAGAAGTATCATGGCGGAGGGCATGCCTGTGCCAGTGGTGCGACTGTTTACAGCGTATCGGAGATGCATGATCTGCTGCGCGATGCGGATGCTTACATCAAGGAATACAAGGAGAATAACGACGGATGGCTATGAAAATCTGCATTACCAACGATGATGGCATCCATAGCGAAGGTTTGCTGAGGCTGGTTGAGTGGGCGAAGCAGCTGGGCGAAGTGCATGTTTATGCTCCGAAGGTGGAACAGAGCGCCAAATCCCATGCGGTTGAGATCCACAAAGCCTTCGAAGCAAAGCCTGCGGCAGTACCCGGCGCTGTGAGTGCCTGGGCGGTGGATTCCACACCGGCGGATTGTGTGCGATTCGCAGTGCTTGGCCGGAAGGAGCGCTTTGACCTGGTGATCAGCGGTGTGAATCGCGGACTGAACATCGGGCAGGACATTATGTACTCCGGTACCTGCAGCGCCGCAATGGAGGCCGTCGGACTGGGAATCAATGCGCTGGCACTCTCTACCGAGCCGCAAACCTTTGATGATGTGTTCGCACAAATGGATCGGGTGTGGGCATTCATCACCGAGAACGACTTGTACCGCAAAGCACGGCTGTGGAACGTCAATGTTCCTTTGGCAACAACCGGCGAGATCCGAATCACCAGACAGGGTGGGCCGTACTACTCCGATGACTTCATGCCTCAGGCGAACCATATGTACCTGCCCTGCGGCAAGGACGTTTTTGCGCCTACGCCGGATTGTGATTTCGATACGGACTGTGTGCTCCAGGAACGCTGCATTTCCGTTACCCCGCTAACGATTGATCGCACAGACTGGAATGCGTTCAATGCACTGAAAAAATAAATCGCATCAAGAAGAGCCGCATCCTGATGGATGCGGCTCCTTGTGATCTATCCCACTGATTAACACGTTCAGCTGAAACTGATGCTGTGCAAACTCAAGCAGGAATGTGTTTCTTCAGGGATGATTGTCCCCAGTTTGATTATTCACCCTTGACAACGGCATCCAGGGTGCAGCCCTTGTCGAACTCAATGGTGCCCTTGTAGTTCTTGATGGTGCCGGTCACGGTGATGATATCGCCAACGGCCAGGGTCTCAGCGCCTTCGCCGGAGAGACGGTAGCACTGAATCTGATAATCAGCCAGGCCAGCCACAACGATGTCAACAGTGATGTTCTTGTAATCGGGGCTGTAAGGCGTGGGGATGTTCACGATGACGCCGGTCAGAGTGGCAGGCTTGTCCATGGACAGGCCGTCTTCCAGGGTGTAAGCGCCCAGCAGGGTGCGAACCTGAGCAGCGGTGCCGAAGGGCAGAACAACACAGCCCTTGTCGAACTCGATGGTGCCCTTGTAGTTCTTGATGGTGCCCATAACGGTGATCTTGTCACCCACAGCCAGGGTCTCAGCGCCCTCGCCGGAGAGGCGGTAGCACATGATGGGCTGCTCGGTCTTGCCGTCGCAGACGATGGTCACGGTGATGTTCTTGTAATCAGGAGACCAGGGAGTGTCGATCTTGACGATCTCGCCTTCCAGAGCGGTGGGAGCGGTCATGGAAGCACCGTCCTCCAGCGCGTAAGCGGCATCCAGGTAGCCCTTCTGGGAGATGACTTCGCCCATACCAACCAGGACGCAGCCCTTATCGAATTCGATGGTGCCCTTGTAGTTCTTCAGGGTGCCTTCGACGGTGATCTTGTCGCCCACCTGCAGGTTGGCAACGCCTTCGCCGGTCAGGCGGTAGCACTGGATAGGCTGATCAGCCAGATCGCCGATCTGGATGTCAACGGTGATGTTGCCATACTGCTCGGAGTAGGGGGTGGGGATCTTCACGATGGTGCCGTAGAGACGCTGAGGTTCTTCCATGGCGATGCCGTCTTCCAGGGTGTAGGCAGCGGCAACGATCTCTTCGTAGGAGAGGCCTTCCAGGATCATAGCGGCGGGAACCTTGTGATTGAAGGCGACTTCAGCAGTTTCGCCGGAGACAGGGGAGGTAATGGTGCCGGTCAGAACGTAGAAGACTTCTTCGGGGTTCTTCTCGTCCACATCAACGGTGACCATGCCATCTTCCTTGGCGATGAACTTGATGGTGTCGCTGTCAGCGGTCCAGGTGATGGGGTACAGGGTGCCGGCGATGTTCACAGCGCCAACCACGTCATAGTCGGTCATGGTGGTTTCGGGGCTGTTCTTGTACATCATGCGCAGGTAGGAACGAGCGTCGGACAGCACGGGATCGGTCTCAACTGCAGCCACGGCGGGAGCTTCGGGCTCCTCAGCGGGAGCTTCGGGCTCCTCGGCGGGAGCTTCGGGCTCCTCAGCGGGGGCTTCGGGCTCCTCAGCGGGAGCTTCGGGCTCTTCGGCGGGAGCTTCGGGCTCTTCGGCGGGAGCTTCAGGCTCCTCAGCGGGAGCTTCAGTGGTTTCGGCGGCAGGACGAGCAGCCAGTTCAGCAGTCAGGCGATCAACTTCAGCCTGAGCAGCAGCCAGAGCCTCGCTGGTAGCAGCGCAGGTCTCGGTCAGCCTTTCGACCTCAGCCTGGGCAGCAGCCAGAGCTTCGTTGGCAGCAGCGTTGTCAGCGGTCAGCTTCTCAACCTCAGCCTGAGCAGCAGCCAGAGCTT
>JAFXFR010000122.1 GCA_017513475.1 Clostridia bacterium | reverse complement strand
TTCGGATGCTCGTGTTCAGAATACGCCGCCGGATCGACACGCACCAGGCCACCGTCAGCGGCACCTGAATGGCCCAGCGCAGCGTCATCATGGAAATGGCCAACAGAGAATCCTCCGTCATGGGATGGAAAACGAAGCGCAGCAAATAAGCCACCAGCAGCGCGGCGGCGATCAGCAGCAGATAAGTGACGGATCGCTTTTTCGATAATGGCATGGGCGACTCTTCTTTCATCAATGCTCTGGCTTGCAGCGAATGAATGACAGGAGCTTTCATATTGATTATAGCAGTTCCGGACGGTTTTTTCCACTACACAAAAGTACCATTTTCAAGCAATATTCATGAAAAACAGTACTTTCGTGTAGTTCCACCTGAGGATGCAAACTGGTAAAATGAGAGTGGATGATATTGCGTTCATGAAAGAATCACACAAAAGAGAGGGAGTGACCGATGTACAGGCGTTTCATATGGCTGCTCCTGCTGCTGGCGGCGTTGCTGTTCCTCAGCGGCTGCCGGCATCTGCCCGGCAATGGAAAAGCGCCCCAGCCTTCTTCATCGCCGCCAATGCCGTCGTCGCCGCTGGTCACACTGTCCTTCAACGAGAGCGCTTCCTATTTCAAGCGTATTCAGGGCTACGAATTCCGCTCTGAGAACGGGAAGCACACTGCGTACTTCTACATGGCCAACGAGGATGAACCATATCCCATCCCGGTGGATCAAGCCTGGGTTGACACGCTGACCGGCTTCATCGGGCAATACGGGATGATGGGCTGGGACGGCTTCTGCGGCAGCGACAGCATGCTGCTGGACGGCACGCAGTTCTCTATGTGCTTTACCTTTGCAGACGGAACCTCCGTCCATGCCAGCGGATATGGCAGATTTCCCCAGAACTATGGGGACGCCTCCCGTGCCATCGACGCACATTTCCTGCAGCTCCTGCCGGAAGACATGCGGTGCTGGTAATTCCTTGCGTATCTCAGACGGTATGGACCGTCAAAAATATATGGATCAAATCGCGAAAGGAATGATTCCATGAAAAAGTTCTTGAGTTTGCTTCTGACAGTCATGATGCTGCTGGGCTGCCTCCCCGCGATGGCGGAGGACGCCGAATGGAAAATCAATCAGTTCACGAGCCTTGTGTCCAGGCGATCTGCCGCTGAGAAGCTGGACAGCATCGTTGTCCCGGCTGAAGTGGATGGCATTGCCGTGCGCGGCATTGAGTACATGGCCTTCAGCATGTACAAGGGCTTTAAGCAGCTGACTATCGCGGACAACGCAGCCATGCTTGACCGCCGCGTGCTGCGGGATCTGCCCAAGCTGGAAGCGGTGGAACTGCCCGAGAGCCTGCTGATCATCCGCGAGGGCAACTTCACCAACCTGCCCAAGCTGACCAGCGTGGTCATTCCGGCTAATGTGGTGCTTGTTCACAGCTCCTTCAACAAGTGCGCGAGCCTCACCAGCATCACCTTTGAGGGCATGTGTCCCATCTTCGTGACGGCGGGCACCTTCGGCATGTTCACCGATCTGCCTGCGGACTGCGTGATCTACGTGCCCGACAATCAGGTCAGCGCCTACAAGGCGGCCTTTGCTGACCGCGAGGACGTGGTGGCCCGCATCCAGCCCAGCGGCAGGAACGCTGAGCGCATCGACCGGCCTGCCACCGAAAGCGGCTTCGCGTTTGACGCCTCCACCGGCACCATCACCCGCTACACCGGCACTGCCGACTACCTGGTGATCCCCACCACCATCGACGGCGTGCAGGTGAAGCACATTGCGGACTTCGCGTTCGAAACGAATGTGTGCTGCATCATCATTCCCGAGGGTGTGGAAACCATCGGGCGGTACAGCCTGGGCCACGAGCTTCTGACCTATGTATCCCTGCCCTCCACCCTGACGAATGTGGGCGACGGCGCCTTCTCCAGCAGCTATCTGAGCGCGATCTCCTATCCCGCTGCTGATGTGCCTGCCTATGAAGCGGCTGCTTTCGAGGGCGTCAAGGGCGATGCCTGGCAGCTGATCCTGCCCTACGGCACCAGCCAGGAGCAGGTGGACGCCTTCGCGGCTTACATTGCGCCCTCCGCGCCCAAGGCTGTGGTCAAGGCCTCCATCATTGAGCCCTATTCCTTCCCCAAGCTGGACGCTGAGGCCGGCGCTCCCTACATCGGCAACTGGACTGCCGTGGCTGTCACCGACGGCACCGACTTCTACGGCATGGATCTGCTGGGCATCAGCATGACCGTTGTGCTGAATGACGACGGTACCGGCGTTGTGGATATGGACGGCGACGCGGCTCCCGGCGGCTGGTATGTGGAGGATGGCGCGGCCATCTTCGCGCCCATCCTGGAGGAAGGCGGTCAGCCCGTGCCGGAGGAGGCCATGCCCTTCACCATGGACGAGAACAGCCGCATGTGCCTTGACCTGGGCGGCATGATCCTGCTGATGGAGAAGGAGGGCGCGGAATACGCTGTGCCCGCCATCCCCGAGAAGCCCTGGCCCGAGCTGGATGCTGACAAGGCCCAGTACTACGTGGGCACCTGGGACGCTTTGAGCTACATCGTTGACGGCGAGACCTATCCCGCCGAGCTGGTTGGCCCCACGACCCTGATCCTGAACGCTGACGGTACTGCTCAGATGACCGAGGGTGAGGAGGAAGCCTACGAGCTGCGCTGGTACGCTGAAAGCTACTCCGCCTATGTCGGCCCG
>JAFXFR010000121.1 GCA_017513475.1 Clostridia bacterium | reverse complement strand
GGCTTGTGGCCGGCCTTCTGCATGTGGGCCATGGCCATGATCGGGATGTAGTGGCCGATGTGCAGGGAATCAGCGGTGGGATCGAAGCCCACGTAGAAAGTGGTGGGTTCTTCCAGCTGCTTGTACAGCTCGTCTTCGAAGGTGACCTGGGCGATAAAGCCGCGCTCCTTCAGGATGTCAAGAATGTGCATGGGGAATCCTCCTTTATGTGTGTCGTGTATTGCTTATTTCGACGCCTCCGCGATGACCTCGCGGATGACGGCCATACCGGTGTGGATCTGCTCCACGGTGGAGTTGGAGAAGTTGAGGCGCAGGGTGTTGTCATGCCCGCCCTCAGCGAAGAAGTGGGTGCCGGGGACGTAAGCCACGCCGCGCTCAACGCACTTGGACATCAGCTCCAGGGCGTTGAGGTGCTCGGGCAGCTCAACCCAGATGAACAGACCGCCCTCGGGCTTGGTGTAGGTGGTGCCGGCGGGGAAGGTGGCGAGCTCCTCCATCATCGCGTCCATCTGCTCTTTGTAGGAAGCGCAGATCGTCCTGATATGCTCCGGCAGGAGATTGCGGCGCAGGAACTGATCGACGATCGCCTGGGTCAGATTGGAGGTGTGCACGTCCGCGCTCTGCTTGCCCACGGTGCACTTGCGCAGGATACGGGGATCGCCCGCCATGTAGCCCACGCGCAGGCCGGGGGAGATGATCTTCGAAAACGAGCCCAGGAACATCACCCAGCCCTCTTTGTCGTAGGACTTAATGGAAGGCAGCGCCGTGCCGGAATACCGCAGGTCGCGGTAGGGATCATCTTCGGCGACGACCACGCCGTACTTGGCGGCCAGCTCGGCAATGGGCTGACGGCGATCCGCCGCGAGCGTCTTGCCGGTGGGATTCTGGAAGGTCGGGATGGTGTAGAGGATCTTCGGCTTGTGCTTGATAATGGCCTCTTCCAGCTTCTCGATGATGATGCCGCCGTCGTCGCTTTCCACGGGCACGAGGTTGGCCTCGTACAGGCGCATGCACTGCATGTTGCCCAGGAAGGTGGGGTTCTCCACCAGGATCACGTCGCCGGGATTGATCAGGGCCTTGCACAGCAGATCCATCGCCTGGGTGGAGCCGGTGGTGGGCAGGATGCCGTCCACCTTACAGCCCAGGGCTTCCTCGGCATAGGCGCGCAGGCTCTCCAGCAGGGGCGCATAGCCTTCGGTGGCGCCATACTGGAGGATGGCCTTACCATCCTGCTGCAGCACCTCCTTTGCGATCTGGGCGCAGACGTCATCCGGCAGGGCGGATTTGGCCGGGTTGCCGCCTGCGAAGGAGATCATGCCGGGCTTGGCAATGAGCTTGAAGATCTCGCGGATGGCGCTGCCGGACACGTTGTCAAACCGGCTGGCGTACTTCAGTTCATCCAGTTTCATCGTAAAATCACTCTCCCTAAAAATGAAAAACACCTTCTCCGGCACATACCGGGGAAGGTGATGCATACATCACGGTACCACTTCCGTTCGGCTGGCATATACGTCAGCCCTCAGCGAGGAACGATCATTCCTCCCGCGCTGTAACCGGCGCACCGGATGGAACCTACTGACCAAAGCGTTCAGCCCATGGCTCGGAGCTGTACTTCACCTCTTCGCACGCACCGCTTCCTCGCAGCGACCGGAAGCTCTCTGAAGATGCGCATCAGGCAGGCTACTCGTCTCCTCATTGCCCTGATGGTTGGTATTATATGCCCTTTTGCCGCCCTTGTCAAGGCTGATTTTTTGTGATATGATATTCAGGTATACCTGTTCTTCAGGAGGACTGTTTGATGAAAAAGCTGCTGATGATCACTCTTGCGTGTCTGGTGCTGATGTTCTGCGCTTGTGCGGAGGAAACGCCGGCAAATGTGATCGTCTATTTCCAGGATGGCTCGATGGTGCTGCTGCCGGCGGAGATCGCGAATGATCCCCAGGCACTGGCGGATTACTGCAGCCGTTATTTCCCCGGCCGTCTCTATACCAGCGACAGCGATTCCGATGCGCTGGATTTTGATGCGACGATTTCTGCCGATTGGGTGGCGTCCCGGGAAGGTGAGGGGAGCCGCCCTCTTCTCGCCCGGCTGGTGAAGCTGGGATTGACGGAGACCACGGTCATCACCTCCCTTGGAGAAGAAGTCAACGTTCCCACCCATTACCTGAAGTTCGCTGACGGTGTGGACGGGGATCACCTGCTTGGAATCGTTTATGCACCCCGTACAGGCGAAGCCACCATCCGCGAAACAGAAGGCGGCAGCGCCAAGGTGATCGGGAAGGGTAAGTCCGGCAAGGTCGTGGCCATCCTGGAGTACAACGGCGGTACCTTCACCAAAATCCGCTATGAGGACGATGTGGTGGGCTATATCCGCACCGACTGCCTGCTCTTCCACAATGGCAAGGACACGACCGTCGGAAGTGGTACGCTGCATAACAAGGGGAATGTGGACGGCTCGGAGGATGTGACTGTCTACGCTGAAGCGACTGCCTCCAAGGCAAAAACTGCAGCGTGGCCGACCGGCACGAAGGTGATCATTCATACCCTGACGAAGGGCTGGTACGCAGTTGAAGCAGACGGCAGGTACGGCTGGGTTCAGGAGCAGTATCTGATCCCCGACGACAAGTGAAATATGCGCCTTTTCCTTGGGAGAAGGCGTTTTTTGTTACATTTATTTGAAATACAAATGAATATCCCCCAAAGAAATGAAAAAAGCCTTGCTAAAAAGCGCAAAATCCTGTATACTACATAATGACCCTGACTATGGGTATCTTTGGCGTGGCATCACGAGAAATACCCATGCTGGGGACTGCCCCTGGCACAAGGACCAAGGAGCAAGGAGGTAGACGCAACCATGGAATGCAAGATCAAGAATGACATCGGCACGATCTACATCACCGAAGATGTGATGATGAAGGTCGTGGGTTATGCAGCGCTGGAATGCTACGGCATTGTCGCGATGTCCTCCAAGCGGGCCAAGGACGGAATCGTCGAGTGGTTCGGACGGGAGAATCTGTCCAAGGGCGTGCAGATCCGCAATGTGGGTGATATGCTGGACGTGGATCTGTTCATCGTCGTTGAATACGGCATCTCCATTGCGGAGGTGTGCAAGACGATTGTCGAACAGGTGCGCTACAAGCTGGAAAGCATGACCGGCGTCAAGGTTCGCCGCGTCAATATCTCTGTAGAGGGCGTCCTCGTCTAAAATACGAACGTATCGGGAGGAAGAACCGTGATCCAAGCCAAAACGATCGATGGCGTGCTGCTGCGCGATAT
>JAFXFR010000120.1 GCA_017513475.1 Clostridia bacterium | reverse complement strand
CATGCTGGAAACCTCCGACAGCCGGGAAGCTCTGGAATTTACCAAGCTGGCCTATGAAATTTCCGAAAATTTCGATACCCCGGTGCTGATGAAGATGTGCACCCGGGTGTCCCACTCCCAGTCCATCGTGGAGTTGGGCGACCGGATCGAGGTTACCCGGCCCTACGAAAAGAACGGTGCCAAGTACATCATGATGCCCGGCAACGCCAAAAAGCGTCACCCGGTGGTGGAAGCACGCACCAGGGCGCTGATCGAGTGGGCAGAGACGGCTGCCGTCAATCAGGTGGAGGATGGCACAGACCATTCCCGCGGCATCATCACGTCCTCTACTTCCTATCAGTATGTGAAGGAAGTCTGCGGCGACAAGTATCCCGTGATGAAGCTGGGCATGATCTGGCCGATGCCGGAGAAGAAGATCCGCGACTTTGCCGCTTCCGTGGACGAGCTGATCGTCGTGGACGAACTGGACAGCTTCATCGAGGCTCATTGCCGTGACCTGGGCCTCAATGTCAAGGGCAAGGAGATCTTCCCCAACATTGACGAGTTCAGCCAGAACCTGGTGGCCGAGAAGCTGGGCGAAAACGCGCCCTGCGCTGGCTGCAAGGTAGGGGAGGCCATCCCGCCCCGTCCGCCGGTGATGTGCGCGGGCTGCCCCCATCGCGGCCTGTTCTACACCCTGGCGAAGAACAAGATCACCGTCCTGGGCGACATCGGCTGCTACACCCTGGGCGCGGTGGCCCCGCTGGCAGCGGTGGATTCCGTCATCTGCATGGGCGCGTCCGTGTCCGGCGCCCACGGCTTTGTGAAGGCCCTCGAGGGCAAGGCGGACGGCAAGACCGTGGCGGTCATCGGCGACTCCACCTTCATGCACTCCGGCATCACCGGCCTGGTGAATGTGGCCTACAATGAGTCCAACGCCACGATCATCATCGTGGACAACTCTATCACCGGCATGACCGGTCATCAGCAGAACCCCACTACCGGCTTCAACCTCAAGGGCGATCCCTGTACGAAGATCGACCTGGAGACCCTCTGCCGCGCCGTTGGCATCCGCCGGGTGCGCGTGGTGGATCCCTACGACCTCAAGCAGACCGAGGACGCCATCAAGGAAGAGCTGGCTGCCCCGGAGGCTTCCGTCATCATCAGCCGCCGTCCCTGCGCGCTGCTGAAGTACGTCAAGCACAAGAAGCCCGTCAAGGTGGATGCGGACAAGTGCCGCTCCTGCAAGATGTGCATGAAGATCGGCTGCCCCGCCATCTCCATGAAGGACGACGGCAACGGCAAAATGAAGGCTGTGGTCGATCATACCCAGTGCACCGGCTGCGGCGTGTGCGTGCAGCTGTGCCACTTCGGCGCGCTGACTTCCGAGGTCGGGCTGTGCCCGACTAACGAGAGCGATTGCAAGCAATCGCCGAGTGTAGCCAGCACCGCGAAAGCGGGGATGGCCGAGACAAAGGAGGACTGACGATATGAATACGAAGAATATCATGATCGTCGGCGTGGGCGGTCAGGGCAGCCTGCTGGCCTCCAAGCTCCTGGGCCGTCTGCTGCTGACCAAGGGCTATGACATCAAGGTGTCTGAGGTGCATGGCATGTCCCAGCGCGGCGGCAGCGTCGTCACCTATGTGCGCTTTGGCGACAAGGTTTATTCCCCCGTGATCGACAAGGGCGAGGCGGACTACATCGTGTCCTTCGAGCTGCTGGAGGCCGCCCGCTGGACCGAATACCTCCGTCCCGAGGGCAAGCTGGTCACCAACATCCAGCAGATCAACCCCATGCCCGTCATCACCGGCGCGGCGGAGTATCCCGCTGATCTGGCGGCCAAGATGCAATCTGCCGGCATCCAGGTGGACGCCTTCGACGCCCTGACCCTAGCCGAGCAGGCGGGCTCCGCCAAGGCGGTCAACATCGTGCTGATGGGCCACCTGAGCCGCAATTTCGACTTTACCCTGGACGAGTGGATGGACGCCATCGAAAAGAGCGTCCCTGCCAAGTTCCTGGAGCTCAACAAGAAGGCCTTCATGCTGGGCCGCGAAGCTTAATTTGTCTGCAACGCCGTGAGCGACGTTAGCCTATAATGGAGATGATTTCCATGGCAAACTACTATCAGCCAGAGATCGAAACCGCATCGCGGGAGCAGATCGTAGCCTGGCAGAACGAGCGTCTCGTTAAGCAGGTGCAGCACGTGTGGGACAATGTGCCCTACTACCGTGCGAAGATGGAAGAGAAGGGCGTCACCCCTGCGGACATCAAGTCCATTGATGACCTGCACAAGCTGCCCTTCCTGACCAAGGCCGACCTGCGGGATGCCTATCCCTACGGCCTGTGCGCAAAGCCCCTGAGCGAGTGCGTGCGCATTCAGTCCACCTCCGGCACCACCGGCCGCCGCGTGGTGGCCTTCTACACCCAGCACGACGTCGACCTGTGGGAAGACTGCTGCGCCCGCGCCATCGTTGCGGCCGGCGGCACCAAGGAAGACGTGGTGCAGGTTGCCTATGGCTACGGCCTGTTCACCGGCGGCCCCGGCCTGAACGGCGGTTCCCACAAGGTGGGCTGCCTGACGCTGCCCATGTCCTCCGGCAACACCGAGCGCCAGCTGCAGTTCATGACCGACCTGCAGGCGACCATCCTGTGCTGCACGCCCTCCTATGCCCAGTACCTGGCGGAGAGCATCGAAGAGGCGGGCCTGAAGGATCAGATCAAGCTCAAAGCCGGTATTTTCGGCGCGGAAGCTTGGTCTGAGGAAATGCGTCACGACATCGAGAACCGTCTGGGTATCAAGGCCTACGATATTTACGGCCTGACCGAGACCTCCGGCCCCGGCGTGGCTTTTGAGTGCTGCGAGCAGACTGGCATGCACATCAACGAGGATCACTTCATCGCCGAGATCATCAACCCTGAGACTGGCGAGGTGCTCCCTGACGGCGAAAAGGGCGAGCTGGTGTTCACCTCCATTACCAAGGAAGCTTTCCCCCTGCTGCGCTACCGTACCCGCGATATCTGCGTGCTGTCCCGCAAGAAGTGCTCCTGCGGCCGTACCCACGTCAAGATGTCCAAGCCCATGGGCCGCAGCGACGACATGCTGATCGTCAAGGGCGTGAATGTCTTCCCCTCTCAGATCGAGACCGTTCTGCTGGAGCAGGGTTATCCGGCTAACTACCAGATCGTAGTCGATCGTGTAAATCACTCCGATACGCTGGAAGTCCTGGTCGAAATGGCTCCGGACAAGTTCTCTGACTCCCTGGCGGAAATCGCCGAGCAGGAGAAGAAACTCGTCGGCGCGCTCAAGGCCATGCTGGGTATCTTCGCCAAGGTACGCATCGTCTCTCCCAAGAGCATCACCCGCTCCGAGGGCAAGGCCGTGCGCGTCATCGACAAGCGTAAGATTTGACGGAGGTGCATCATGAGCGTTTATCAGATTTCCATCTTTCTTGAGAACCGCGCCGGCCAGCTGGCAGAGGTGACGAAGCTTCTGGCGGAGAATGGCATTGACATGCGTGCCATCTCCATTGCGGAAACCAAGGACTACGGTGTGCTGCGCCTGATCGTGGACGATACCGATAAGGCCGTCGAGGCGCTGCTGGCCCAGGGCAACATCCTCTCCAAGACCCCGGTGACCGTGGTCTGCGTGCCGGATGCGGTGGGTGGTCTGGCTCCCGTGCTGGCGACCCTGGCGGAGGGCAACCTCGATGTGGAGTATATGTACTCCCTCTTCACCCACAAGGAAGGCAAGGCCTACATGGTCTTCCGCATCTCCGATGAGGAGAAGTTCCTCGCGTTGCTTGCCACCCATGGCATTCATGCCGCGGATAAGGCTGAACTGGGCCTGAAGTAAATATCACTGGAGGACCGGACAGTTGTCCGGCCCTTTTTTCTTCCTGTGCTCTTTACAGATATACTCGGTTGTGCTATAATCAAGATAACCGATTGGTTCGTTACCCCAAACAACATCATAAGGAGGAACCCTGTATGAAGAAGCTCGTTTCCCTGCTTCTGGCGCTGGCAATGGTTCTGTCTCTGTGCTCTTTTGCTGCTGCTGAAGACTACACTGACGTGACCATCCGCATCTACTCCAACTCCAACTCCGCCGAGCGTGCAACCTGGCTGGTCAATGCTGCCAAGAAGGCCGGTTTCACCATCTCCATCGACGACAACTCTGTCATCTCCGGCGACGTTGCTGCCATCCAGGCTGCCAACGAAAAGCAGGACGGCGACATCATCTTCGGCCTGAACGAGATCCGCTGGTCTCAGCTGGTCAACGGCGCCTACGAGAACCTGACTGTCATGGACTGGACTCCCTCCTGGGCTGACGAGGTTGGCCAGTACAAGTACGATGGCAAGGCTTACGGCCTGGTGATCCAGAACATCCTGATGCTCTACCGCACGGACGAGCTGGGCACCAACGGCGCTGAGCTGAAGTTTGAGCACTGGGCTGACATCGTGAACTGCGGCTACGTCTGGTACCGTCAGGGCAAGGTGGGCGGCACCACCAACGGCAACATCAACAACTCCATGCTGTACGCCTTCACCGATCCCACCAGCCCTGCCGGTGGCATCTCCATCGAAGGCTGGAAGACCCTGTGGGCTTACTGCCAGGGAGGCGTGTTCACTGGTGACAGCTACGGCTTCGATCCCCTGAACCGCGGCGACGTGCAGGTCTCTACCTTCTACTCCTCCTCTCTGTACGGCAAGATTGACGACGCAGCCTCCGGCTCCGCCAACCCCATCAAGGGCGTTACCGAGCCCGAAAACTGGGCCCTGGTTGACATTTCTGACGGCACCTACTACATCGCTGAGTACATCGGCATTCTGGATCGCCCCGACCGTACCCCCCGCGAGACCGAGGCTGTCATCGCCTTCGCCGAGTGGTTTGGCTCTGCTGAGGTGCAGGCTGAGTGGGCTCTGGAGTTCGACTCCTATCCCTGCAACACCGCCGCTGTCGCTCAGATCTACGGTGACGACGTTCCCGCCATCTACACCATCAAGAACTTCGCCCTCAATAAGGTGGAAGGCACTGATATGACCTATGCCGAGTATGTGGGCCTGCACTCTGCTGAGTGGACCAACATCATGACCAACCTGGGCTTCTACTGGAAGGACAATGCTGCCGCTCCCGCTGAGCCTGATTGGGAGAACCTCGACTGGGCGACCCTGACCCAGGCCAAGTAAGCGCTGACGCGAGTTAGTGTAATCCATGCATTAACCTGAGTCCTTGGGCGAGTCTGACATGCTCAGGCTCGCCCTCCTTTCTTCATTACCCGTGACAAAACGGGCGAGCAATGCTCGCCCCTACGGCATGCTGACCGCTGTAGGGGTGACCATTGGCCGCCCGGCTGTTCTATACGACCCGAAGGGAGCCTTGCCCTATGATTGAACTGAAGAATATCGTTGTCAAGTTTGGTGATTTCGAGGCGCTGCACAACATCAATGTGGAGGTCCGGGAAGGGGAGTTCTTTACCTTCCTGGGTCCGTCCGGCTGCGGAAAAACCACCACGCTGCGCACCATCACCGGCTTCATTGAGCCGGTCGAGGGTCTCGTCTACGTGAACAATGTGGACATCACCCATGTGCCGATCGAGAAGCGCAACATCGGCATCGTGTTCCAGTCATACGCGCTGTTCCCCACGATGACGGTGTATGACAACATCGCCTTTGGCCTCAAGGTGAAGAAGCTCAAGAAGTCGGAAATTGACGCGCGGGTGCGTGCCATCGCGGCCAAGGTCGATCTCTCGGACGAGCAGCTGCAGAAGGCAGTTTCCCAGCTTTCCGGCGGCCAGCAGCAGCGCGTGGCCATCGCACGCGCCCTGGTGACCGGCCCTGCTATCATCTGCATGGATGAGCCGCTGTCCAACCTTGATGCAAAGCTCCGCGTTCAGCTGCGCAACGAGCTGAAGAAAATGCAGAAGGACTTCGGCATCACCACGATTTACGTCACCCATGATCAGGAAGAGGCACTGACCCTTTCTGACCGCATTGCCGTGTTTAACAAGGGCTATATCGAACAGATCGGTACGCCCAATGAGATCTACAACCACTCTGCGACGGAGTTTGTATGCAACTTCATTGGCGATATCAACTGGATCGAGCCGCAACTGGCGCAGACGATGGGCCTTGCTGAAGGGAAAAACCACTTTATCCGCCTGGAACGGCTGCGTGTGAACCAGCCCCAGCGGGAGCAGGAGATCATCCTGGACGGCACTGTGGAAAGCCGCGAGTATTACGGGCTGTATATCAAGTACTACATCAATGTTGGCAGCCAGGTGCTGAAGGTAATCGAAAAGAACGATGGCGTAAATATCTACGAGGCTGGCCAGGCAGTCAAGGTGGGCCTTGGCCTTGCAGATGTGATGAGCTATGACGCTGCAGCTCAGGCAGAGTAAGGAGGGCTGCTGATGTCAACGATCAAGACAGAACGCCGCAAGCTGGATCTTTCCCTCCTGTGGAAGGTGTTCGGTACTGCCTTCTTTGTGTATTTGTTCTTCGGCTTCATGCTGCTGCCCTGCCTGAATACCCTGACGCAGATCTTCAAGGCGAATCCGGAGGATCCGCTGGCGGTCATCAAGTTCTTCTTTGTGGGCAACATGCCGTCCTTTGTGTGGAACTCCCTGAAGCTGGCGCTGGCGCTGGTGGTCACGGTCAATGTGGTTGGCGTATCCATCGTGCTGCTGACGGAGTACTTTGAGATCAAAGGCGCGAAGATTCTTCGCCTGGGCTACATGACGACGCTGATCTACTCCGGCGTTGCTCTGGTGACGGGCTATCTGTTCCTCTACGATTCCGATGGCATTGTCACCAAGTGGATGGCAAGTGCCTTCCCGGAGTTCAACAAGAACTGGTTCTCCGGCTTCTATGCGGTCTGGTTTACCATGACCTTTGCATGTACGTCAAACCATGCGCTCTTCCTGCGCAATGCGATCCGCAACATTGACTATAACACGGTGGAAGCGGCACGCAATATGGGCGCCGGCCCCTTCAAGGTGCTGCTGAAGGTTGTGTTCCCCACGCTGATCCCCACGATGTTCAGCCTGACAGTCATGACCTTTATCACGGGCTTGTGCGCCATGTCTGCTCCGACGCTGCTGGGCTATGACTCCATAAATCCGGAAATTGTGCGCCTGGCAGGCTCTGCCGTGACGGACGAGGCGTTTCCCCAGGCCCGTGCGGCGCTGCTGTCGGTTATTCTTGCGCTGTTTACCATCGTGCTGCTGACGGTGCTTTCTTCCTATGAGCGCAAGGGTCATTACCTGTCCGTTTCCAAAACCAAGGCCAAGCTGGTCAAGCAGAAGATCAACAATCCTGTCATGAATGTGCTTGCTCACATTTATGCGTATGTGCTGTGGATCATCTACATGACCCCTGTGGTGATGATCGTTCTCTTCGCTTTCCAGAATTACGAGGCGATCAAAAAGAAGGTGCTCAGCTTTGACGCGTTCACCTTTGTCAACTTCTTCGGCACCCAGGATTACAACTATACCAACGGCCGCAAATCCCTGATCCGTGAGGATGCCATTTCCGGCGTGTTCTCCAATGACAGAACTATCGCCGGTATCCGCACATCCTTCGTCCTGTCCGCGCTGGCAGCTGCTCTGGCATGCGTGATCGTCGTGATTGCAGTCAACTACATCTTCAAGAACAAGAAGAAGCTCAGCTCCACGGTGCTGGAGTATTCGCTGCTCTTCCCCTGGCTGCTGCCGACCATCCTGATCTGCTACTCCTACCGCACCTTCTTCAACAGCAATGAGATCTGGTATGTCTTCAACCAGAACCTGTACTACAAGGACAATGTGCGATTGCTGATCATCATTGCCTATGCGGTGGTGAAGCTGCCATTTGCGCTGCGTATGATCAAGGCAGCCTTCTATGCCATTGATGAAGAACTGGAGGATGCGGCGCGCAACCTGGGTGCCAGCGGCTGGATGACCTTCGTGAAGGTCAAGCTGCCCATCATTCTCCCCAGCGTGCTGGCAGTGTTTGCGCTGAATTTCAATGCGCTGTTTACCGAGTATGATATGGGCGCGACCTTCCAGTCCAGCAACGGCACTACCTACGCCATGGTTATCCAGAGTATGACCCATGACGAGGGCATTGGTGGCTGGAACATCAATGCGACCGGCCGACGCAATGCCTCCACGGTGTTCATCATGCTGGTCAGCGGATTGATCCTGTACCTGGTGTACGGCGTGGGCGCCCGTGATCTGAGCGAGCGTCTGGAGGCCAGAGACAGGCGCCGGCGCTGGCTGCAGAAGATTACCTCCCGGCTGAGGCCTCGGAAGCCGCAGCCTGAACCGCACATGCGATCATGAACACAAGCATCCCCCGGCTGAAACATCAACCGGGGGATGCATTTTTCTTAGGATCAGTTATTCCATACATAGACGCGGCATTCCCAGGGCTGGAGGACCGTTCCGGGATCGGCATAGTTGCACAGCAGCAGCTCTGCCGTACCCAGGTCAAAGCCCTTGGGCAGGGGCAGCTCGGTTTCCCGAGCGCAGAAGGAGCAGACGACCAGCAGCTTTTGCCCTGCCGTCTCCCGGCTGTACACATAGTGACTTCCGCTGCGGCGGAAATACTCGCGGTAGACGCCGTGACGAACCGCGGACAGGCTCTTGCGCAGCGCGATGGCCTTGCGGTAGAAGTGCAGGATGGAGTCCGGGTCATTTTCCTGCTGGGCAACGTTGATGCGGGTGTAGTTAGGGTTGCAGTAGAACCAGGGCTTCTCCGCGGCGGTGAAGCCGGCGTTGGCGCTGTCGTCCCACTGTACCAGGGTGCGGGCGCTGTCCCGGGAGGAGCGCCACATCTTCTTCAACCGGACGTCGGCGGGTTTGTTCAGGTTGCTGTGCGCGTAGGTGTACCGGGTCTGAACATCCTCGTACATGTCAGGATCTTCCGGCTGCCAGTTCAGCATGCCGATCTCCTGGCCCTGATAGATGAAGGGCGTACCCTGCTGGAAAAGCAGCGCAGTCGCGAGCGTTTTGCCGCTTTCCTTCCAAAAGCTTTCGCTGCCGTAGCGGGAGATGATGCGCGGATGGTCGTGGTTTTCCAGGTAGAGCATGTTCCAGGCCCGACCGGCCAGCTTGTACTGCCAGCTGGTGAAGGCCTTCTTCATCCGGCGCAGGGAGAAGGGCAGGGGAATGTAATCGGTAAAAAGGCAGTCGGCGCACTGACACTGGAACTGGATCATCATGTCCATCTGCCCCTGCTGTTCATCGATGTAGGAAAGGGCGCGCTTCGGCCCCACCAGCGGAGCCTCTGCCAGGGTGAAGCAGTCGTAATGATCCAGCACATCCCGCTTGAATTCGGCCAGGTACTCGTGGATGCGGGGGCCGTGGTTGTAGTGACGCATGCCCTTGTAGATGGGGAAGACGCGATCGTTGGGCAGGCCGTCCTTCTTGGAGATGTAGGTGATCACGTCCTCGCGGAAGCCGTCCACGCCCATGTCCAGCCAGAAGCGCAGGATCTTCTTGACCTCCTCGCGCACAAGGGGATTATCCATGTTAAGGTCGGGCTGCTTGACAGCGAAGAGGTGCAGGTAGTATTCGCCGCGCACTTCGTCCCAGGTCCATGCTTTGCCCTCAAAGTTGGAATCCCAGTTATTGGGAAGCGGGCCGTCCTTCGTGCCGGGTCGCCAGATGTAATAGTCCGTGTAGGGCTCGATGCGCCGGCGGCTTTTCTGGAACCACTCGTGCTCGTCGCTGGTGTGGTTGACGACGAGATCCATCACCAGCTTCATGCCGCGTTCATGGACACCGTCCAACACCTGTTTGAAGGCCTCCATACCGCCAAACTCAGGGGCAATGTCCATGTAATCGGCGATGTCATAGCCGCAGTCCGCACCGGGGGAGGGGTAAATGGGGGAAAACCAGATGCCGTCGCATCCCAGGGACTTGATGTAGTCCAGCTTTTCCAGCACGCCCCAGAGATCGCCCATGCCGTCACCGTTGCCATCCTTGAAGCTGCGGGGCCAGATCTGATAGAAGACCATATCCTTGTACCAGCGGCTGCGTTCCATGCTGATCCCTCCAAAGAAACGTCGTTTTCTCCATTATTATAGCACAAATATGCGGCCGCGTCACCCTGATTTGCATTGACATTGAAAATCCCAGCGGCTACAATAGAAGCAAGAGAGGTGTAACATATGATGTTCAGGATTCCGGAGAAGATGCTGATGGGCGTTGCCACAGCATCCATGCAGATCGAGGGCGGCGAAGTGGACAGCAACTGGCATGACTGGTATCGTCAGGGGCGCATCAAGGACGGCACCAACCCTGCTGACGGCAACGATCACTGGGAGAAGTGGCGCGAGGATACTGCGCTCATGGCGGAAATGGGGTTGCAGATCTACCGCTTCGGTGTGGAATGGGCCCGTCTGATGCCCACACCGGGGCAGGTGGACGAAGCTGCCGTCGCCCGTTACCGGGAGGAACTGCTGCTGCTGAAGGAGAATGGCATCCGACCGCTTATGACCATCCATCATTTCTCAAACCCCATGTGGTTTGAGACGATCGGCGGCTTCGAAAAGCGGGAAAACCTGCACTTTTATCTGGAACTGGTGGAGCTGGTCATCGATCGCTTTGGCGATCTGTGCAGCGATTACATCACCATCAACGAGCCGAATGTGTATGCCACCAACTCCTATTTCTTCGGCGAGTGGCCCCCGGCGAGGAAGGCCTTGCTCCCCACGCTGCGGGTGATGGAAAACCTGGCGTACTGCCACATCCGGGCGTATGGGATCATCCATGAAAAGCGCCGTGCCATGGGGTACGATGACACCATGGTGGGCTGTGCAAACCACCTTCGGGTGTTTGCGCCGAAGAACCCGAAGAACTTCTGGCATTGCATTGCCGCAAAGCTCACGTCCTTCCTCTTCCAGGATGCGCTGACAAAGGCCATGACGCTGGGGCGATTCCCGTTTCCCCTGTGCAACTGGGGTAAGCTGAAGACGGGCGAGTACACCGATTTCATTGGCTTGAATTACTATACCCGCTCCACGGTGGAGGGCGTCGGCGATGGCGTGCGGGAGAACAGCCCCCGGAACGACCTTGGCTGGGAGATCTACCCCGAGGGCATTGTGGAATGCGCCCAGGCGCTTTATGATGTGCTGCCCCGTCCCATCTGGATCACCGAGAATGGCACCTGCGACAATGACGACCGTTTTCGAAGCCGTTACCTCTACGAGCATCTGAAGGCAGTCAGTGAATCCACACTGCCCTTTGAGCGGTACTACCACTGGTGCTTCTGCGACAATCTGGAGTGGGTGGAGGGAAACAGCGCAAAGTTTGGTCTGGTGAAGGTGGATGAAGCCACCCGGGCGCGCTTGGTAAAGGAGTCCGGAAGGTTTTATTCTGCAGTCATCCGCGATGGCGGCGTGACCCGGGAAGTCTATGACAAGTATGTTTCAGGACGGGAGTACGACATCCGATGATAGAAGCAAACAACAATGTATTTGCCCTGCACGGGGAGAACACGACCCTCCTGATGCGGGTGAACGAGTATGGCCAGCTGGAGCACCTTCACTTTGGCGAACGGATGGAACTGTGCGACGCAGAGGCCTTCATCTGCCGGCAGGGTCTGGGCTGGGGAGAAGCGGTGCTGCTCAGGGAGGGCGACACGGCCTCCTGTCCCGACGCAATGCCGTTGGCCTGGAGCAATCCCGGACGCGGCGATTATCGGGAAAGCCCGGTGACCTTCGGCGGCATGAGCGCTGATCTCCGATTTGTCCGCCATGAAATTGTCGATGGAACCGTTCCCATGGCATGCGGGCTGCCCCAGGCTCACGGCGAAACACAGACGCTGCACATCGTCCTGGCACAGCCCGGCGTGGAGATGCACCTGTACTTTGCCATCCACGGGGATGTGCTGGTCCGCCGGGCGGCGCTCCGCAACACCGGCGACGCCCCGCTGACCCTCACAAAAATGATGAGCAGTCTTGTCGATCTTCCCGGTGAATATGAGATGACTACCTTCGATGGCGGCTGGATCGCGGAAATGCGGGCGTCCGTTGTGCCCGTCCGTGCCAGTCGCGTGGTGAATGAGAGCAGTACCGGCTTCTCCTCCCACAGGCATAACCCAGGGTTCCTGCTGTCTGAACCCGGCTCGACGGAAGAAAGCGGCCGGGTGTACGGTTTCAACCTGATTTACTCCGGCAATCACTATGCTGCGGCCCAAAGAAGCCTGCAGGGCCTGACCCGCGTGGTGCAGGGCATCTCCCCGGAGAACTTCCTGCAGGTGATTGCCCCGGGCGAAACCTTTGAAGCTCCGGAGGCTGTCATGGCATTCTCCGACGCCGGCTATGGAGCGCTGTCCTGCCGGATGCACCGGTTCGTGAATACGCATATTATCCCGGAATACTGGCAGGGCAGGGAACGGCCGGTGCTGTTCAACAGCTGGGAAGGCTGTATGTTCGATTTT
>JAFXFR010000119.1 GCA_017513475.1 Clostridia bacterium | reverse complement strand
TCCTTGCCGGGAACCATCTTCAGGTCAAGATTCTTGCTCTCCTCCAGGGTGATGTCGATGTTGGAGGTGGTGAAGGTGTTGACGATCTCCTGCGTGCGGTCCTGCAGGAAAGCGACAGTGCCGCCCACGGACACGGCCACCAGCAGCACAGCAGCCAGGGCCAGCACCAGGATCTTCTTGGTATTCTTCATATTGGTTTACTCCTTTCTGAATATTCTATTAGTTGAACTGGGCGATGGCCCAGATCTCAGCGAAGTTCTTGTCCTCAAAGCCGTCAGCCTGGATGGCGTAGGCAGTGATGGTCACGGTCTTGCCGGCATAGGTGGAAATATCGGCGTCGGTCTTGATCTTGAAGTTCTTGAACACGACGACGTCCACATCCTTCGTGGCGTTGCGGGCGTCCACGGTGGTGCCGTAGTAGTACACGCCGGGCACGCCGTCCAGGGCATGCCAGCCATTGGCCTCCATCTGCGCGGCGATGGTGGGATCAGCCTCGATGGCAGCGATGTCGTTGGTCACCTTCACGTACAGGTAGCAGACTTCGCTGCCGGCCTTGACGTGCACGGTGGGATCCTTGGTGTAGGTGTGGCCGGGGATGAGCTTATAGGTGTTGGTCTGCACGCGATCAACGGTGGTATCCGCCACGCCGTACTCGTCCACCTTAAACTCGTCCAGGGTAATATTCACGGAACCAACCGTGAAGGTGTTGGTCACCACGTCCGTCTGGCTGGTCAGGTACGCCAGGGTTGCGCCGACGGACAGGCTCACAAGCAGAACAGCGCAAGCAACCAGCAGCAATGCGCGACCGAGCTTGGAATTCTTCATCTGAGAATTCCTCCTTTCAAAATAATTGGGAAACGATTCTATATCCTCAGGCTTTCGCCCAAGATGCTTATGCAGCCGAGGCTGCGGTCCATGGGGCACGCGCCCCGGTGAGGTTGCGTGGACGTCTCCGCCGCCGGACGCAGCTCCGTCAGCAGGGTCGATAGCAGCAGCATCGCCGCGAGGGCAATGCCCGCGATCTCGTCTGCTCCCGACTGCAGTCTGGTGGAGGGGTGTCCAGGTGCGGAATACCAGGTGTCTGGAGCAGCCGCAGCTGCCCCGCCGGTGCGTTTCTTCCCTGCCGCTTTGCCCGCCCACGCAACCACGACGGACACCCGCTGACAGATTCCTTTACGCCCGGAATCCTTTTTTTCTTCCGATCATCAACCTCTTTTCCAGCACTTCCGCACATTACAGTGGGAAATGTTTGGTTTTTTAAGCAAACACATCGTTTTTTTCAACGACGAACAAGCCCATTGTCCGGATTGGGACAATTAGCCTATTATTGCAATAATAATCATAGCACAATGCACACCAAACGTCAACATTTCAGGCAAAAAATACCAATTGTCATTCATTCATTCTTCGGGAGAGCAGCAAGGCGCTTTTCCCGCATTGTCAGACACGTCGTATTGCGTCATGAACCGCCCTGTGCTATACTGTCTGCAGATGTGTAATCGTTCATAAGAAAGGAGAGTCCCCATGAAGCCCATCAAGGTCATCCCCTTCAACCCCCTCCTGGAAGGCCTGGCGGAATCCACCCCGGATATCGTATTTGCCCGCGAGGAAGGCCGGGATCTCACGCTGCGCATCCTCAAGCCCTGGAAAAACGACCTCAATAAGGATCGCCGCTATCCCCTGATCGTCTTCATCCAGGGCAGCGGCTGGACCTCCCCCAATATCGGCTATCACCTGCCCCATATCGGCCACTTCGCCATGGCGGGTTATGTGGTGGCCACAGTCACCCACCGTTCCTGCAACGACGGCTCCCCTGCCCCGGCCTTTCTGCAGGATGTGAAGAGCGCTGTCCGGTACCTGCGCGCCCACGCGGAGGAGCATCAAATTGACCCTTCCCGGGTAGCGGCATGGGGGACGTCCTCCGGCGGCAACACCGCGCTGCTGCTGGGCATGACCGGCGATGATCCCCGCTACACCAGCGCCGTCCATCCCGAGCAGTCCGATGCTGTGAAGGCTGTGGTGGACGTCTTTGGCCCGACGGATATGATGTCCCTCTTCGTGACCCGCTTCGGCCCCTACGAGACGGCAAAGCTGGATCCGGGGACGGAAGGCTACCTCAACCGGATCCTCGGCTGCCCCTGGAACACCGCCGGCGGCCGCGCCGCCGCTGACGCCATCAGCCCGCTGCAGATCCTGCGGGAGGGCATGGCGCTGCCGCCGATGCAGCTGCTCTACGGCGACGCAGATCCCATCGTGCCCTACGATCAGGGCGCGCGCATGTATGAGAAGCTCTGCGAGTTGGGTTACGAGGCAGACTTTGTGCGCGTCACCGGTGCAGAGCACGAGGGCAACTTCTGGTCCCAGGCGGTGCTGGACGAGATCATGGCCTGGCTGGACGCAAGGATGAAGTGAATACAGGCAACATAAAAGGCGTGCAGTTGATTGGCTGCACGCCTTGTTTCAATTCTGCAGCGTTGTGATCCCGCCGGTCGCCAGGTCAACGCACACGACGGCACGCCGGTCCGGAAGAGCGCTTACCCTCTCAGCTGCCGCAGAGCGTCGCGGGTCATGTCGCCCCGGCAGAGCTTCTCGCCCCAGGCACGGGCATTGGCCGCCATACAGGCGTACTCCGCATCCGTAAGGGCCGTCACCGCACCGGGAATATCCGCGATGGTATCAATCACCAGGCCCAGGCCGTTCTCCCGGACAAACGCCGCCATCGCCGACCACTTCCACACGATCACCGGCATGCCCTGGGTCAGATAGAGGCTCATCTTGCGGGGGGTGCTGAGCATCATGTACGCACCCTGCGCGCCGGTGCACACCCGGGTGCTCTGCCCCTCCCAGATCAGGCCGAAGGAACCCTCCAGCCGGGTCATTTTGCCGCCGTGATAGATCATGTCCGTCCGCTTGGCCTTGCCCTTCCAGCCCTCTCCGTGGAGATGCCAGGTCAGCTTGCTCCGGGGGATCTCATGCAGATAGCGGCTGCGCTTGCGGGTCAGATCGCCCACCACGCACACAGCAGGAGCCAGCGGCCTCTCCGGCACGGGCTCCTCGCCCAGGCGATCCATCACCTGCAGGTTGATCACCTTATCCTCCGCCGCACCCTGACCGATCAGATAATCCGCCATGCGGGCATTGGGTACGATCAGCTGATCAAAGCACATCAGCAGCTCCCGGTCGCTCCAGCGGGCAGCGCCGCTCCCCGGTTGACGCAGAACCTCCAGATCATGAATGCAGGCCGCCGTTTTGGCGCCCTTCCACTGGATCATATGCAGCGCACACCGCAGCACCCCCGCCGTACGCACGGGGTGGAAGGGGTACTGCACCGCCAGCAGATCGCCGTGACGCAGCTTCCAGAAGAGCTTGCAGCCCTCCCACAGCACCCGGACATACTGCAGCGGCACCTGCCACCACTTGTCAGCCTTCTGGGGAATATCGGGGTTGAGCAGCGCGTAGCCCGCATCCGCAGCGATCTGCTGCATATCCCTGCGGGCTTTGTCCGCCATGACGTCAAGACGACCGGCAGGATAGGTCGTCAGCAGGAACATCCGCTTGAAGGAGGGCTTGTCCTGCACCAGCTGTTCAAAGCGGCAGGTCAGGCGCTCCGCGGCCTCCGCCAGCTCGTGGCCGGCACGGGTGATCGCCGCCTGGGTATCCGGACGAACACGCTCCGGAAGGCTCTCCAGCGTGTCCAGCATATGCTCGGCCCACACATCCGCATCCTCGGCCGGGAGGAACTCCACATCCCGGGTGATCGCCGCGCCCCTGGACACCGCATCGGACAGCAGGCAGGGCAGGCCCGAGGCCTGCGCCTCCACCGCCGCCATGCCCAGCCCCTCAAAGCGGGAGGGCATCACAAACAGGTCAAAGGCCTGCAGCAGACGGGGCACATCGTCCCGCTGGCCCAGGAACAGCACTTCCTTTTCCACGCCCAGTTCAACAGCCTTTGCCTCCAGGGCAAGCAGGTTGGGGCCGTCCCCCACCAGCACCAGGCGGGCGCGTTCCTCCCGCTGATGCAGCCTGGCAAAGGCCTCCAGCAGGAAGGTCTGGTTCTTCTGGTAATGCAGCCGCCCCACATGGCCTACCACCAGGCAGTCAGTCAGGCCGTAATGCTGACGCACCTCGGCGCGGGTGACGGCATTGAAGCGGTACTCCGCCGCGTCAATGGCATGGGGAACGATGGCAAAGGGCAGATCCATGGCGGGGCAGACCCACCTTGCGCTCTCCTCCGAGCAGGCCCAGAGGACATTGGCGTATCGTGCCAGGCTGCGCCGCTGCGCGCGATGCAGCAGCCCCCGCAGCTTTCCCTTCAGGGAGGGATCGGTATTCTGCGGATTATGGCTGTGGGCGATGCGCACGGGGATGCCGTATTCTGCCGCCAGCTTCAGGGGCGTCATGTCGCTGAACATGCACTCGTTGTCCCAGATGACGTCATATTCCTTCGCGTGCTCCTCAAAAAAAGCACGGATCTCCCGGTAGTACTTCACCGGATCCTCGCTGCGGCGGGGGATCACATAGGTATGTCCGATCTCCTCCCGCTTCTCAGGGAAGGCTGCATCCGCATAACGGGACAGGAAATCAAAGCGGACACGCTCCTGATCCATGCGTCCGCAATAGGCCATCAGGAAATTTTCCACGCCGCCCACCGTGCTCGTCATACCAACTACCAGCACGCGCAGCGGCTTTTTCACATCCGTCGGCTTCACAGGCATTCCTCCCCTTTAAGGCGATTCTCTTCCAAGATTATCATATCACGCTTTCCACCAAAAGACAAGAGCGCCCCGCCGCATGGGCAGAGCGCAGATCCCGGGTGTATCAGTCGCTGCAAGCGCATTGCTTCCGCTTGCAGCCGTCGGAGCAATTGTCCTCCAGCGGCAGGCTGATATTGACGGCATAGAAGTTCTTCGCATCCAGCTGATCCTTGACCATTTCGATGCCCTCGGCAAAGCGCTGGTAGTGGACGATCTCCCGCTGACGCAGATACCGCAGCACGTCGATGACGTCCGGATCATCCGCCTGGAGCAGCAGGTTCTCGTAGGTGGTGCGGGCCTTCTGTTCTGCTGCAACCTCACAAGCACAACGTGGGCCTCCGGCGGGCAGGGGCGCTGCCCCTGCACCCTGCAAGGGATTTCATCCCTTGACCCTTTTTGGGGTAGTGTTGCTGGTCTGTTCCTTTGCGGGGGTCACGGGGCGTGACAGACGCCCCGCGACGCGGTTGTGCGGCAACGTCACGTGGGGTTGAGCGCCCGCCGTGCAGGCACAGCGGAACACGGCTGTATTGGTTTGCAGCGCTGGGAACGAAATCCTGTGCTCTTTTGCTGTGCGCGCTTTGGCTCGAATCTGTGAGCAAAGCTCACAGAGTTCTCGCGTCGCCCAATCTTGTCTTTTCCTTTGATGTAGTGAGAGGCGGCCCCCACCTGCGGTGGGGTACGGGAGTTACAATGGCTCTGTGGCAACGCTCGCTAACACTCTTGCCATACCGCCGGTCATCACATTTTCAGAAATTCCAGTGGATTGCAATGGGCACGTTCTTCGTTCCGGGGATGCGCTTGCCCACCTCGATGTGGTCGATCAGCGTTTCCACCACGTCGCGGGTCAGATGATCCAGATCCACATACCGCTCCACCAGCGCGCGGCGGTTGTCACCGGCCTGGATGCGGGCGTCCAGCTCGGCGAGCTGGGCATTCGCCGTTTGCAGCTGTGCTTCGAAGTGCTCCCGATCCTTCGCGAAGGCTTTCGACATTTCTGCGAAGTCCGCCTCCGAGATCACGCCCCGTACCTTATCCATGTACAGCTCCCGGGTGCCCTTGGCGTATTCCTCGATCCGCTTGCGGCAATTCGCGATGCCTGCAAGGATCGACGCCTTCTGCGCCTGCAGATTGCCGGCAAACTCAATGCCCTGGGCCAGTTCATCCTCGTCCAGATAGGCAGCGGACAGGCGCTTGAGCTCGTCAAGAACCAGCCGCTCCAGCTTCGCCACCTGGATGAAGGAACCGACGCAGGCGTCCTTGGCCACATGACGGCTGCCGCACTTCAGGTAGTGGATGCCGCGGTTCTTGCTGGTGCGCAGGGCGTAGCCGCAGTTGGCGCAGATCGCCTTGCGGGCAAACAGGCCGATGCTGCCGTTGCCCCAGGGCTTCGTCTTCTGGGCGATCAGCGCCTGCACCCGGTCCCACAGCTCCCGGTCGATGATCGGCTCGTGGGTGCCCTCCACCCGATACCATTCTGCTTTCGGACGAGGCCGGTTCTGCTTTGTCTTGTAGGACACGCTGCCGTACTTTCCCTGCACCATGTTGCCGATGTAGATCTCGTTGACCAGCATGTCAGAGATGGCGAAGTACCGCCACAGGGTGCTGTTGCTGGATGTGGGCGTTTTGTAGCGCAGGCCGTGCAGGCGCTTGTACTCGGTGGGATTGGGGATGCCCCGGTCGTTCAGCCGCCGGGCGATGGCCGTTTTGCCCATGCCGGACGCAAAGAGCGTGAACACCTCACGGACAACGGCGGCGGCCTCCTCGTCGATGATCAGATGCCCCTTCTGCTCAGGATCCTTCTTGTACCCGTACAGCGCGAAGGCGCCGATATGGAAGCCGTTCTCCCGGCGGTTGGTCAGCACGCTGCGGATATTCTCGGACATGTCCTCCAGATACCACTCGTTGACCAGGCCGTTGATCTGGCGCGATTTCTTGTTGCCCTTGTTGGCGGTGTCCGCGTTGTCCACGATGCTGACAAACCGAATCCCCCAGATGGGAAACAGGCCGTGGATGTACTTCTCCACCAGCTCCAGCTCGCGGGTGAAACGGGACTGGGTCTTGCACAGGACAATGTCAAACTTTCGCTGCTCTGCATCCTTCAAGAGGCGCACAAACTCAGGCCGGCGGCGGTCTGAGCCGGTGTAGTCGTCGTCGCTGTAGATCCGGTAGATCTCCCACCCCATTTCCGCTGCATACTGCAGCAGCATTGCTTTTTGGTTTTGAATACTGTTGCTGTCGTCCGTCGCGCATTGCTTGTTCCGATCCTCTTCGGACAGACGGCAGTAGATTGCTGCTTTCATCACGTTCCTCCTGTCTGGGCATGATGAAACAAGCTTCTCACAAGATGAATATATCACATATTGCGTGGCTTGTCATGTTTGTCGTGTAATTGCAGGCTGTCTTTGTTTTTCCATCCGGTTGATCAGCTCGATCCACCGTCGGTTATAGGATTTTTTGATTTCAGCGGGCGACGAGTTTTTGAAAACGCTCTTGCACATTCCGCCGTTCTGCTCTATGGATTGCATACCATCCCTCCTGACCATTTTCGATACAATCCACGATATGAACCAGAGGAAAAGTCGTATGACACCCGGCAGGCAAAATGGCATCCTCTGCAATTTTCTCAGTTTTCTGACAGTGAACAGACGCTGAATCTCATGTTCTGAACTCAAAAAAGGTCAAAAAAACAGGCATGGCAAATAGTCGCGGTTGGCGTCTATCTGTCATGCCTTTCCGGCCATCACCGGGTGCAAGCCCCGGCGCTGGCTAGCAGATACGCTATACGCAAGCGTTTTTACCGAATGTAGACATGCTGTTCTGATTGCCAATTATCGTGTTTGTGTATATAATATACATACTGCGATACATAGAACAAGGAGGATTCGCATGGAGTTCTCATCATTTTTTCCTGTATGGAATCGTCTGACGGTTCAGCAGCAAGCTGTTCTT
>JAFXFR010000118.1 GCA_017513475.1 Clostridia bacterium | reverse complement strand
GCCCAGGGACACGGTTTTCGCCGCGGGGATGGTCGCCAGATTCTTGCTGTCAAAGGTGACGACGCCGCTACGGGGCCGCAGGAGGCCCGCCACAGTATTCAGCGTGGTGGACTTGCCCGCGCCGTTCGCGCCGATCAGCGTCACGATCTCGCCCTCGTTCACCTCGAAGGAAACGCCCTTGATGGCGTGGATCGCGCCGTAGTACACATGGATATCATCAACTTTCAGCAGGCTCATTTGTCTCCCTCCTTATTCTGAGAGCCCAAATAGGCCTCGATGACCACGGGATTCTGTTGGATCTCCTCGGGCGTACCCTTGGCGATGATGCGGCCGTAGTTCAGCACGCAGATGCCCTCGCAGATGCCCATGACCAGGTTCATGTCGTGCTCGATCAGCATGACGGCAATCTGGAAGTCGTCGCGGATCTTGATGATGTTGCGCATCAGTTCCTCGGTCTCATGGGGATTCATGCCGGCGGCAGGCTCGTCCAGCAGCAGCAGGGACGGATTGGTCGCCAGGGCGCGGACGATCTCCAGGCGGCGCTGAGCGCCATAGGGCAGGCTGCCGGCTTTTACGTCGGCCATGTCCTGCATGCCGAAGATGGACAGCAGCTCCAGCGCCTTTTCATGCTGCTTCTTCTCCGCCTTCCAGTAGGAGGGCAGGCGCAGGATTCCGGACAGCATGCTGTAGGGAATCTGGTTGTGCAGACCAATGCGGACATTGTCCTCCACGGACATGTTGGAGAACAGGCGGATATTCTGGAACGTACGGGCGATACCCATGCGGTTGGCCTGCTCGGTGGTCATGCCGGAGGTGTCCTTGCCGTTGATCAGCACGGTACCGGTGGTAGGCTGATACACCTTGGTCAGCAGGTTGAAGACGGTGGTCTTGCCGGCGCCGTTGGGGCCGATCAGGCCGCAGATCTCCGTGGGGCCGACGGTGATGTTGAAATCCTCCACCGCCTTGAGGCCGCCGAATTCGATGCCCAGGTGACGGGTTTCCAGCACGGGACGCTTGTTCACATCGCGCTCAGGCACGATGGAAATGGAAGGCACCGGCACCATCTTGGTGTCCAGAAGGCGCTTTTTCATGTTCTGACTCATTCAGCGTCACCTGCCTTTCCATCGATCTTCTTTACGCCGTCAGCCTTGGCTTCCAGCGCATGCTGACGCTTTTCAAGCCAGCTGGCAACGCCGCCAACGCCACCTGCCAGGCCGCCAACCACTGCGGCTGCACCACGCAGCGCGCCGCCGCGGACCTTCTTGCCGCCATTGACAACGCCCTTGCCGAAATCCGCAATGGACTTGATGCTGCCCAGCCAGCCCAGCAGGTTCTTGAGGAGGGGGCTGTTGGTCGCCAGCATGACGATGATCAGCACCAGCGCATACACCAGCATGCGGTAGTCCTGCAGGAAGCGCAGCTGCTCGGGCAGGAGCTTGAGCAGTACGGCGGCGATCACCGAGCCGCGGATGGAGCCAATGCCGCCCAGCACCACGATCAACAGAATCTCGATGGACATGTTGTAGTCGAAGTCCACCGCGGTAACCGTGCGCATGTTCAGGCCATAGAGCGCGCCTGCCATGCCCGCCAGCACCGCAGAGGTGACGAAGGCCATCATCTTGTACTTCATCACGTTCAGTCCGGTGGATTCCGCAGCGATGCGGTTATCGCGGATAGCCATGATGGCGCGGCCGGAGCGGCTGTTGATCAGGTTGAAGATAACGATCAGCGTGACCATCACCAGCACAAAGGCAACGATGAAGCGCTCGTTATTGAATGCGACGCTCATCACGCTGTTTTTGGTGCCCTTAGCACCGTCGATAACGACCTTAGCCGTCTGTCCGAAGGTCGGGGCGCTGCTGCCTGCCAGGGGCAGCGCCAGCTTGATCGCCGCACCGTCCACCGCTACATATACGCAGTTGAGCAGGTTGCGGATGATCTCGCCGAAGGCCAGCAGCACGATGGCCAGATAGTCGCCCCGCAGCCGCAGCGCCGGGATGCCGATCAGCACAGCCGCAAGGCCCGCAAACACGCCGCCTATGATCATGGAGAGGATCAGCATCAGCGTATTGCTCATCACGGGAACCGTCTTTCCAGCCTCGTTGACCATGGTGAAAGCGCTGGCAAGCCAGCTGGCAGACACAACGCCGGTAAAGGCGCCCACGCTCATGAAGCCCGCATGGCCCAGAGACAGCTCGCCGGAGATACCGACCGTCAGGTTCAGGGACACAGCCAGCACGATGTACGCACACACCGGCACCAGCTGGTTACGCATAACACGGCTGATGGTGATGCCCTTTACATCCGGCGAGATCGCCAGCTGGCAGAAGATGAAGGCAATGATCACGATGCCATAAGTGATGAGGTTGCTGCGAAGGTTCTTGTTGATCTTCATACTTGCCACCTCACACTTTCTCATGGATCTTCTTGCCCAGCAGACCCGTGGGCTTGAAGAGCAGCACGATGATCAGCACCGCAAAGACGAAGGCGTCGCCCAGTTCCGCGGAGACATACGCCTTGCCCAGGGTCTCGATGATGCCCAGCAGGATGCCGCCGACCATCGCGCCCGGAATGGAGCCGATGCCGCCGAACACAGCCGCCGTAAAGGCCTTGATGCCGGGCATGGCGCCGGTGGTGGGCAGCAGCGTCGGGTAGGTGGAGCACAGCAGGATGCCGGCCACCGCAGCCAGCGCAGAGCCGATGGCAAAGGTCACGGAGATGGTCAGGTTGACATTGATGCCCATCAGCTCCGCCGCGCCCTTGTCTTCAGAGACGCCGCGCATGGCCTTGCCCATCTTGGTCTTGTTGATGAACAGCGTCAGGGCGACCATGATGACCACACAGGTGATGATGGTCAGCACCGTATTGCCGCTGACATTCAGCCGGCCGTCCAGCATGGAGATGGTGTTGTTGGCAATGTGGACGTTGCCGCCAAAGAGGTTGGCGTCCGGCAGGGTGAACATTTTGGGAAAGGCCTTGGTGTTCGCGCCCCAGATCAGCTGGGCGGAGTTCTGGAGCAGGTAGCTGACGCCGATGGCGGTGATCAGCACCGACAGGGACGGCGCCTGGCGCAGCGGCTTGTAGGCCAGGCGTTCAATCACGATGCCCAGCACCATGCACACCGCCATGGCAATGATCAGCGCCAGCACCGGAGGAAGCTCCAGGTAGAACACGACGCAGAAGGAAATGTATGCGCCGATCATGATCACGTCGCCGTGGGCAAAGTTCAGCATCTTGGCAATGCCGTAAACCATCGTGTAGCCCAGTGCGATAATGGCGTACACGCTGCCCAGGCTCAGACCATTCAACAGGTGGGAAAGAAGCGATATCATTCCTTCACGACCTCTCTTTATGTAAAATACGGGAAAAACGGCGAAAAACGAGGAATTCCTAATGACAAGAACTGCCCGACTCCCGCATCGCTGCAGGAGTCGGGCGTAAATCACGCCTCAAACGATTACTTGGCAACCTCGACCATGGCATAGGCGCCGTCCTTGATGACGTACACGGTGGGCACCTTGGTCACTTCGCCGGTGGGGGCCCAGGACAGCTGGCCGGTCAGGCCGTTGATCTGCAGAGTGGGGAACTGAGCGATCAGCAGCTCGCAGGCTTCCTCGGGAGAGGTGTTGCCGTCGATGCCAGCCAGCTTGCAGGCCTCGTACAGGGCGTAGACGCCGTCGTAAGCATCAGCAGCGAACTGGTTGGGCTCCTCGTTGTAAGCGGCGACGTAAGCGGTAACGAAGGCCTGGGTCTTCTCGTCCTGAGAAGAAGCGGCGAAGGGGGTCAGCAGCATGACGCCCTCAGCCAGGGACTTGTCGAAGCCTTCCAGGGTCAGGATGCCGTCCATGCCGTCAACGCCGAAGAAGGTGGGGGCGTAGGCGATGTTCTTGCACTGAGCCAGGATCAGGGAAGCAGGGGTGTAGTAGATGGGCAGGAAGATCAGGTCAGCGCCGGCGTCCTTGCAGGCAGCGATCTGAACGGAGAAGTCGGTGTTGTTGTCAGCGGCGAAGCTGCTGGTGGCCACAATGTTCAGGCCAACCTCGTCGGCGCGGACGACGAAGGCGTCCTTGATGCCGGTGGAGTAAGCATCAGCGTTGTTGAAGATGATGCCGACCTTGGCGTCGGGCATCATGGCAGCGATCATGTCAGCGGCAGCGATGCCCTGGCCGGGATCGGTGAAGCACACCTGGAAGACATTGTCCTTGCCCTCGGTGACGCCGGTAGCGGAAGCGGAGGGAGTCAGCATGAAGATGCGCTCTTCAAAAGCCAGGGCGGACACGGTCAGGCAGGGGCCGGTGGTGACGGTGCCCAGGATCATCTGAGCGCCATTGTCCAGCACAGCGCCGTAGGCGTTGACAGCCTTCTCGGGGTCATGCTCGTCGTCCTGAACGTCCAGCACGATCTTGATGCCGGTGTTCTGGGCATTGATTTCGTCCACAGCGATCTGAGCGCCGCGGGCAACAGCGCTGCCATAAACAGCAGCACCGCCGGTCATGGGGCCGATCACACCGATGGTGATGGTGGTCTCAGCAGCAGCAAAGGAGAACATGCTCACCATGCAGCACAGGGCCAGCACAGCGGCAAACAGCTTACGGATCTTCATAGCGGGTACCTCCTGAATCATTGTTTTGCCGGATGACTGCTCCGGCAAGAAGGATGTCCCTATTATAACCGCCCCCTGCTGCAGAATCAAGCCTATTTCCTGTACATTTCGTGTTTTTCCGGGGAGATCATTCGTCTTTTCTTTGTACTGAAAAAGACGCCCGCCGGGAAACCCGGAGGACGCCTTATGGATGCTTGTTTTGCAGGAAAAGTCGGGCAGAAAACCCGTTTTCGTGCTAAGGTGATGGAGGATTACTCCTTCACGCCGCCAACCGCAACGCCGGCGATGATGTACTTGGAGAAGCAGAAGTACACGATCATCAGCGGCAGCGCCGTCAGCGTCAAGCCCAGGTAGATGGAGCCGAACTCGGTACGGTAGATATCACCGCGGAGCTCCTTGACCATCATGGGCAGGGTCTTCATGTTGTCGGAGGTCAGCAGCATCAGGGGGGTGAGGTAGTTGTTCCAGGAACCGATCACTGCCATGATGGCCATGGTCGCCATGGCGGGCACCATGATGGGCAGGATGATGCGGTTGAAGGTGAAGAACTCACCCGCGCCGTCAATACGGGACGCTTCCACCAGCGACACCTGGAAGTTGGCCTCCAGGTACTGCTTGAAGAAGAACACCGTCGAGGCAGATGCGATGGCCGGGACGATCAGGGGCAGGTAGCTGTCGGTCCAGCCCAGCTGATACATGAACATGTAGAAGCCGGTAGCGGTAACCTGGCCAGGCACCATGATGATCGCCAGCACGATGGCATACATCAGCTTGCTGCCGCGGAAGCGGTACACCGTCAGGCCGTAAGCGGTCAGAGCGGAGAAGTACACGTTGAGCAGCGTGGAGCCGAAGGAGATGATCGCGCTGTTCTTGAAGCCGATAAGAACATTGAAGTTCTGGCGCATCAGCACGGTCATGTTATAGCCCAGGAAGGTAGAGGGGATCAGCGACACGCCGCCCTGGATGGCCTGGGAGGAACGGGTCGCGTTGACGATCATGATCCAGAAGGGCAGGATGCTCAGCACGGAGAAGAAGATGCAGAGCACATAGATCATCGTGCGCTTGGTGTTGGTGACCGCCTTGATGTTGATGAACAGAGCGATGATGGGCATCACGATCAGCACACCCGCCAGCCACCAGTTCATGGTGGGGTTGGCGTAGGGCAGCTTGACCGGGATAGCAGCCACGCGCATGATGGCATACGCCAGCAGCAGGATCGCCGCCAGGTTGGTGAAGGACGCAAAGGTGTAGAACTTGCTCACCAGCTGACCGCGGCCCAGCAGCGCCAGCACGATGGTCATCACCAGCAGCGCAACGGCAGCATAGATGACCAGGTACAGGCTGCTGAATTCAGCAGTCTTCACATTACCAGCCTCATCCGTCACGGCGTCAACCGGGTAGACGGCGTTATTGGCATTGATGATCTTCATATCCAGCTGGATATCGGCAGGGATGACGCCCGGAAGGAGCGCGTACTTGATGCCGCTGTTCTCCTGGCTGGCCAGGGCAGCATCACGCTCAGCAACCAGCTCGTCAACCTTGGCCTGCTGCTTGTCGACCTTGGCCTGTTGCTTATCCAGTTCCTTCTGGGACTTGCCCTGATCCACATAGCGCTGGTACTTGGCCTGTTCACTTTCCAGACGCTCAGTCTGCTTCTGGATCTCGGCATTCATCGTGTCGATCGTGCCATCCTTGAAGGTGGCGATGGGCACGAACATGAGGCCGATGGTCAGAGCGATCAGGAGGACGAAGGCTACATATTGCTTCAGCTTCATTTGATAGCCCTCCTCTTCTTCGGTTCACGGTCCTTCATGATGGTGGACATGATCAGCGAGCAGATCACGATAATGACGAACAGCACAACCGACGCGGCGCTGGCGATATTGTAGTTATAGCCGCCGCTGAAGCCCTGCATGTAAATGAAGCGGGCCACGGTGTTGGTGGTGTTGTTGGGCGCGCCCTGGGTCATCATGTGAGGGATATCGAACATGGTCAGGCCGCCGACGAGGGAGGTGACCAGGTTGTACAGCAGGATGGGCTTGATCAGCGGCAGGGTGATCTTCCAGAAGGTCTGGCGGGAGGAACAGCCGTCCACCAGCGCAGCCTCAAACAGGGAGGGATTGATACCCAGGATGCCGGCGATCATCACGATCATCGTATTGCCGTACCACATCCACCACTGGATGAAGGACACGATACCGCGGGCAGCCGCCGTGCTGCGGAAGAACTCGAAGGGGCCATGCAGCAGGCCCATGCTCTGCAGCAGCGTATTGACGGGAGCGATGGGGTAGCTGAACAGAGACATGAACAGCATACCGATGGTGGCGGCGGTGATGATGTTCGGCATGAAGATCAGCACCTTGAAGCCGCCCTGGAACTTCAGCCGCATGCGGCTGTCAGTGAACCAGCTTGCCAGCAGCAGCGCCATGCTGATCTGCGGCACGAAGTTGAAGCCCCACATGATCACCGTGTTGCCCAGGGAAAGCCAGAACTCCTTGAACACGATGTCATCGGGATTAAACAGCCTGGCAAAGCTGCCAAAGCCGGTGATTTCGCTATTCAGTGCATTACCCAGGCCGGCCGCATTGGTAATGGACGTCCGGAAGGTAAAGAAGATGGGGTACAGCTGGAACACGGCAAACACCAGGAAGAAAGGCAGCACAAACGTGAAGCCATACTTGCCGTAGCCCTTGATGTACTGGAAAACGTTCAGGTACAGCAGCGCCGCCGGGAACAGAATGATCAGCGCTGCATTGGCGAAGTTGAACTTCTCGCCCTGAGCCAGAGGCTGGGCGCCCAGGCGGATCATTGCAAACAGAATCAGCAGGATGCCCGCCGCGTTCATGATCGCGCTGGCAACAAGGTACTTCTTGTCCTTGTTGGGATTATCGAAAATCAGCAGGATAGCTGCCAGGAGCATGCCGCCGCCAACAACGGCCAGCACAAATTCCGTGTTCATGGCCTTTTCGAGCAGCTTGGGCAGCAGACCCGCATTCAGCTTGTCGCCCATGGTAACAAGCTTGTTGCTGTTGATCAGCGGAAGCGCCATGCAGATGTACGTCATCACAAGCAGCACCAGCGACAGGATCATCGTCTTCACGCTGATCCGCTCGTGGCTGTCCGCTTTCTTCGGTACATACTGCTGGTTAGCGGAAACCTTTTGCATATCTCCACCCCTTTAGCTTGAATTTGCCCACCGAGGGGCCGTAAAACGCTGACCGGATTCCTTCCTGCCGAAGGGATCCGGCGGGAGAATCAGGTAAGCCCTGAGGACAAGCACCGGTTGCACACGTCTTCAGAGATTGCCGGAAAGAAAGGGGGCTGCCTCCGCCCCAATGAAGCAGCAGAGGCAGCCCCGGCTGTGCTAATTCAGCTTATGCTGTCAGCAGAGATTATTCCACGATCAGATCGGGGTAAGCCAGCTTAACCTGATCCTTGAAGTCCGCGATACAGGTATCGAGGTCCTTCTCGCCCTTGGAGTAGGGAGTGGTGACGAAGTCGCTCCACAGGGAGTTCATCTTCTCGTCGTAGTCGGTCATGATAGCGCCGTTGGCCAGGTTAGCAGCCTCGGCGAAGATGGAGTAGTGGTCCTGACCGCCCAGGAAGGGGTTGGGAGTGCCGCCCTCGGCCAGAATCTTCTCAACCACAGCGTTGGAGCCGACGAAGTCGCCGGAATCCTTGGCGTAGGCATACAGGAAGTCCTCAGACAGGGTGAAGAACGCGATGAATTCCTTGATGGCAGCCTTCTTGGCGTCGGAAGCTTCCGCAACCTTCGCAGCGTTGGCGCCGATCCAGGTGCCGCCCCAGCTGTAGCCGACGGGGCCGGGAACCATCTTCCACAGGCCGTAGGTGCCGCCGTTGGCCTCACAGGTGGCCTTCAGCTGCTCGTCGTTCATGTCGCCAGAGGTGCCCTGGCCGCAGTTGGGCTTCAGGGTGTAGTGCAGGCCCCAGGTGGGCAGGAAGAAGCACAGGGTGGAGTCGGTCTTCATGCCGTTGAACCAGGTCTCGGTCCAGGCAGCGCCCTTGTTGGACAGGTCGTCTTCTTCCAGAACCTTGGTCAGGTCGAGGTAGTCGTACAGGACGGGATCGATAACCAGCTTGCCATCGACAACCCAGCCCTGCTCACGGGAGTACTGGTAAGCGTTCCAGATGTCGCCAGCGCCGACGACCATCTTGGTGGCGCCTTCGGACTTCTCGTTAACGATAGCGGCGGTCTCCATGAAGGTATCCCAGTCGCAAACCAGAGCCTGGAACTCTTCGGGAGTGGTGACGCCCAGGTACTTCTCAGCCAGGTCAGCACGGTACATCAGAGCACCGGGGGTAGCCTGCCAGGACAGACCCTTCAGCTGGCCATTGACGTTGGAGGTACCGATCTGACGCATGACGGGGATGGCGGGAGCCAGTTCTTCCTCGGTGAAGCCCAGGGCCATCAGGTCAGCGGTCCAATCGGAGTTGACGTACTTCTTCACGAAAGCGGCTTCCAGGGTGAAGATATCGGGAGCCTCTTCGGAGTTAGCGGCAGACGCCATCACGGTGTCAACCTTGGAGGTGTACTCGCCACCGTCGGTGGGGTAGATCACGTAGTTGATCTTCACATTGGGATGAGAGGGGGCATAGTACTTTTCGATCATGCCTTCCAGCTCATTGGTGAAGGACCACACGTTCAGGGTGATCACTTCTTCAGCGCCGGCGAAGCTCATCATGCCCACGAGCATCATGACAGCCAGAACCAGGGAAAGGATCTTCTTCATAGGGGTTCCTCCTCATTTTTTTTGCAGCTCGCGGCTGCTTTTTATCAATAAACAGCACCACAGCACTGTTTAAAGACGGATGATGACCGGAGAAAACATCCTGATACAGGCGTTTTGCTTTCTAAACCGGTTTCGTGTATTCGTAGTATACATCATTGCCGATCAAAAAGCAAGATGTAATTTTGTCGTTTTTTCATCATTTTTTGTCCGTACTTTCCATTTCAGCGCTATTCCGGAAACGTTAACAACACGCATTTCCCAACGTTTTCGCAACCTTTTCGAAAGTGCTTCCAGCTGTTTTCTATTTTCGAAAAAGAGCTGTACATATTTTGTTTTCGCCCCTGCTTTACCCCGGTTTTGCGCAAAAAACGCTGTTTTCCGTCATGACGCAGGCACTCGGCGCGCAATCCTCCCCTGCCGGGCGCAGGATTACAGCATATCCTTTCTGGAGGCGTGCACGACCTGCTCGCGTTGGTATTGCTGCGGCGGGATCCCATAATGCCGCTTGAACTGTTTGCTGAAATAGTTGGGATCACCAAAGCCGCACAGCTGGGCGATATTCTGGATCTGCAGCCGCGTTGTGTGCAGCAGCTGCAGGGCCGCCTTCATCCGCACCTGCGTGATGTATCGCGCCAGGGTATGCCCCGTTTCCCGGTGGAAGAGGGTTGACAGATAACTGGGCGTTACCTGCATCAGCGCCGCCAGGGTCGTCAGCGACAGATCACCGGAAAGGTTGGCGTCGATATACGTCCGCACCTTCTGCACGATGGCGGAACAGGAATTGCCGGCGTGGGTACACACCAGGCGGCAGTAGGCGCGGATCATGTTGCCGATGAGGGTGTTCGACTTTTCCAGGGTCGGTGCGGTTTCAATCTGCCTGGCAAAATTGCTGGACACCCGGTCCAGGTGCAGCGGATGCACGCCGCCCCTTTCCGCGGCCTTGCGCAGCAGGGTGTTGCAGATAATGCAGTAATTCTTCATATTTCGCAGCGGATCTGCGGTGCGGCTCTGGTAATTGAGCTGGGAGACGCTGGACATCATCACCTCTGCCCGGTGGGTCAGGCCTTTGGCGACGATCTCCATCAGCTCGTTCTCATAGGCGTAGCGCTCCTCCAGCTGCTGCATCTGCTGGAGGATATTCTCCTGCTCAATGGGCGCATCCGCCTCCCGGGCGTTCGGCAGTGCGCTGTACTGCTCGTAGTTCACATCCACCACGTCAAAGGCGGATGCGCCGCCCCACACGACCTCGCCAAAGCAAGTAACCACCGCAAGCACCGCCATCGGATCGTGAAACACCGGCAGCGACGCATAGAATTCCGCCTGCCGCGGAACCATCTCCAGACCGGTCCCCAGGCGCTCCGCCTGCTCCAGCAGCATTTCCTGCGTTGGATCAAGGGTCAGGTAGGGGCCGATCACCACAGCGGTGGGCTCCGGCGATGCGGGCAGGTGGAAGTAAATGTAGTTGCACATGAACTGATCCAGCACCTTATAGATCGTCCTCTGATGGGACCATTGCATCGCGATGCGGTAGGCGCTGTCGTAATCCGCCTGCATGCCCAGTATGCCCCGCAGGCCGGAATCCAGCACCGCCAGCGTATCATCGGGGTGCATCAGATGTACCGGCAGACGCATCCTTTCCAGGACGGAGCGCATGAAATCCAGCTCTTTTTGATACGGCAGGGACACAGCGGGCACCTCCTTACATCATTCCGTTATCATTATCGGATATTTTTCTCCCAAAATCAACAGCAAAGTGCAAAAAAGTACTGAAAAAGCAGAAAAATATCCTCACGTATTTCCTTGGGGTATGGTATGCTGATATCAGTAAAACTCCGCCACGGCGGATAAAGAAAAGCGAGGTAATACAAATGGCAAAGAAGCCTGTCCAGCTGGACGAAAACGGCAAGCGCAAGTTTGGTATGCGCGACTGTCTGGCCTACGCCGCGGGCGATCTGGGCTGCAACATGTCCTTCGCGCTCAAGGGCACGATGGCTCTGTTCTGGACGCAGGTGATGGGCCTGAGCGCCTGGTACTCCCTGCTGATCGTGATCCTGCAGGTGTGGGACGCCATCAACGATCCGCTGATCGGCTCCATCGTGGACGCTGACAAGCACCAGTACAAGCGCAACAAGTTCCTGCAGTACATCTGGATCGGCTCCATTGGCCTGATCGTGGGCGGCGCCTGCTGCTTCCTGCCCTTCCCCGGCGCTCCCACCTGGGCGAAGATCATCATCTTCATGGCGGGCTACATCGTGTGGGACGCCTTCTATACCGTGGCCAACGTTCCCTACGGCTCCCTGCTGTCCCTGATCTCCGACAAGCCTGCTGACCGTGCTTCTCTGTCTGCATGGCGTTCCATCGGCTCCATGGTCGGCAACATGCTGCCCATGGTGATCCTGCCCTTCCTGATCTACAATGAGGACAAGTCCCTCAACGGCCCCATGGTGTTCGTGGCTGCGCTGGTCATGGGCGCGATCGGCTTCGTCTGCTTTCAGTTCATGATCAAGAACACCGAAGTGCGTGTGGACACCCAGAATGCCACCACCGGCGAGGCCTTTGAGAAGTTCAACGTCATCAAGGCGATGAGCAACTTCCTCAAGAACCGTCCTGCTGTGGGCGCGACCCTGGCTGCCATGGGCATGTTCATCGGCATGCAGGCCGCTACCACCGCCGTGAACGTCACCTTCCAGATCTACTTCCAGAATCCCCAGATCTCCGGCCTGGTGTCCATGTTCGCGATGCTGCCCATCATCATCTTCACCCCCCTGGCCCGCAAGATGGTCACCAAGTACGGCAAGAAGGAGCTGTCCATCGTCGGCTCCATCTGCTACATCGTGGGCGGCCTGTTCCTGTTCGCCGCGCCTCTGGGCCTCATCCCCGTCAGCCAGGGCAACACCCGCCTGGACCTGATCGTGTACATCGTGGCTCAGCTGGTCATGTCTCTGGGCATGGGCATCTACTCCACCGTGTCCTGGGCAATGATGGGCGACGCCATCGACTACAACGAGTGGAAGACCGGCAAGCGCGAGGAAGGCACCGTCTACTCCCTGCACTCCTTCTTCCGTAAGCTGGCTCAGGGCGTGGGCCCCGCTCTGGCGCTGACCATCATGCAGACCATGGGCTACGTCAACAACACCAATCCTGACGCCAACGGCGTCTTCACCGCCATCGACGTGAACCTGCTGTCCTGGGACTTCGCCGTTGAGCTGCGCACCCTGGTGGCTGTGCTGTACATGGTCGCCGGCGTGATGATGTTCATCGGCCTGGGCCTGGTGTACAACCTGGACAAGAAGAGCCTGGCCAAGATGAACGAGGAGCTGGCTGCCCGTCACGCTGCGAAGGAATAATTCCGTTGACAAACGGGCTCCCTGATTGTATCATAACAATGGTGGCAGACAGGCCCGAAGTCTGTCTGTCACCTTCTTGATTTGAGGAGGAAATGACATGCGTCAAGTTCTGAATTTCAATGCCGGCTGGGTCTTCAGCAAGGCCGCCGAGGCGGTTCCTGCCACCCTGCCCGCAGACTGGGAGAGCGTACAGCTGCCCCACTCCTGGAACGCCGTGGACGGCCAGGACGGCGGCAACGACTACTACCGCGGCACCGCTTACTACGCCAAGACCATCGTGAAGGCCGAGCTGCCCGCCGCCGACCGCTGGTACCTGGAGCTCCAGGGTGCCAACTCTTCTGCGGATGTTTATCTGGACGGCAAGAAGCTGGCCCATCATGACGGCGGCTACTCCACCTGGCGCGTCGATCTGACCGCCGACCTCAAGGACGAGAGCCTGCTGGTCGTGGCCGTGGACAACGCCCCCAACGAGACCGTCTATCCCCAGATGGCGGACTTCACCTTCTACGGCGGCATCTACCGCGACGTGAACATCGTCTGCGTCAGCGAGAGCCACTTCGACCTGGATTATTACGGCGGCCCCGGCATTGCCGTCACCCCCGCCATCGAGGGCAAGGACGCCAAGGTCACCGTGGAAACCTGGCTCACCGGCAAGAAGGACGGCCAGACCATCCGCTACACCATCACCAGCCGCTGCGGCTGCAAGAACTGGACGGTCGAGACCGCCGATACCAAGGCCGTGCTGGAGATCAAGGACGTGCACCTGTGGCACGGCCGCAAGGATCCCTACCTGTACACCGCCAAGGCCGAGCTGATCGAAAACGGCGAAGTGATCGACAACGTGCAGACCCGCTTCGGCTGCCGCACCTTCAAGATCGATCCCGACAACGGCTTCATCCTCAACGGCGAAGAGTACCCCCTGCGCGGCGTGAGCCGTCACCAGGATCGCTGGGGCATCGGCAACGCCCTGCTGCCCGAGCATCATGAGCAGGATATCGACCTGATCTGCGAGGTCGGCGCGACCACCATCCGCCTGGCCCACTATCAGCATGCCCAGTACTTCTACGACCTGTGCGACGAGCGCGGCCTGGTGCTGTGGGCGGAGATCCCCTACATCTCCAAGCATATGCCCACCGGCCGGGAAAACACCATCTCCCAGATGCGCGAGCTGGTCACCCAGAACTACAACCACCCCTCCATCGTGGTGTGGGGCCTGTCCAACGAGATCGGCATCGGCGGCTCCGACGAGGATCTGCTGGAGAACCACCGCATCCTCAACGACATGTGCCATGAGATGGACAAGACCCGCCTGACCACCATCGCGGCGGTGTCCATGTGCAAGATGG